>DJPQ01000046.1 GCA_002439805.1 Bacteroidales bacterium UBA6408 | reverse complement strand
TAAAAGTTTCCTACGCTTTAGCTGAACGCGAAATAATAGCAATGCTGCGTTATTTTAATATGTCTTGTCAAACCGACCGCTTGCCTTCGGTCGGTTGACGGCAGCAAAGTTAGAAAATATTGATGAAATAGAAAATACTGCAAATTTTATTACAACATATTTAGATAAAGCAAAATATTGTTATAACTTTGTGGTATGACAACGAACACAACAATATTAAGAATCGGCAACAGCAGCGGAATCATAATCCCGTCTGCGATTATGAAGTCCCTTTCGCTTTCTGTGCGGGATAAAATCAGCATCTGCGAAGAGGGCGGAAGAATCACATTGCAGAAAATTCCTGATAATAAGATAGAAACGCCTTTTTCCGCGTTGGACGCATGGTGCGAAGAGCACGGGTGGCATGAAAGCGGGGACTCTGAAGATGAGGCGTTGGAATATGTCGCAAAAATAAGGACTGACAGAAAAAATAAGGACATTCCGCAATGGTAAAGAAAGCGAAGAAATACCTGATAGACTCGGACATTCTTATTGCACTGCTCCGTGATCGAGAAGGCAAGACCGGTCTTCGACAGAAAGCCCTTGACATGGGTCTGCAAAACTGCTATGTGAGTTCTATTTCGCTTGCGGAACTATCTTCAGGGGCATACAGAATGGCTTCAGAGCGGGGATTGTTTGAAGTCGAGTTCGTGAAAGGCATATTCAACATCCACCCGTTCGGACTCAAAGAGTCCAAAGACATGGAATGTTTCGGAAGGAACAGGGCATTGCTGTATGGTGCCGGCATCCCGATAGACGACATGGACCTCCTAATCGGGTCTTCCGCCCTCGCCGGCGATTTCATAATGGTAACCCACAACACACGCCGCTTTTCCCACATTCCGCACCTGAAAATAGAGGACTGGCTGAAATGAATGTTACCTGTAGGCTGCTCCGATTCGCACAGATGGTTAAATAAAACTATATTAAACAAAATTGTTTAATCCGTCGTATTTGCCTAATCCTGCCGGGTGATGCAGGCGCCGAGGGCGTTGAGACGGAGGTCGATGTCCTCGTAGCCGCGGTCAATCTGCTCTATGTTGGAGATGACGCTGGTGCCCTTGGCGGACATCGCGGCGATGAGCAGGGCTATGCCGGCGCGGATGTCGGGAGAGAGCATATTGCCGGCCTTGAGGCTGATGCGGTGGTCGTGGCCTATGACCACGGCGCGGTGAGGGTCGCAGAGGATAATCTGCGCTCCCATGTCAATCAGCTTATCGACGAAGAAGAGACGGCTCTCGAACATCTTCTGGTGAATAAGCACGCTGCCCTTGCACTGGGTCGCCACCACGAGCATCACCGAGAGAAGGTCCGGGGTGAGGCCCGGCCACGGGGCATCTGCCACAGTGAGTATCGATCCGTCGAGGAAGGACTCGATTTCGTAGCATTCCTGCTCCGGGACAAAGATGTCGTCGCCCCTCTGTTCAAGCTTTATCCCGAGACGGCGGAAACATTCCGGGATGATGCCGAGATTTTCGTATGACACGTTCTTGATTGTAATAGAACTGCGGTTCATTGCCGCCATTCCGATGAAGGAACCCACCTCAATCATGTCCGGCAGTATCGTGTGTTCCGCTCCGTGAAGTTCTCTGACTCCGTTGATTGTCAAGAGGTTGGAGCCTATCCCGCTGATGTCCGCGCCCATCGCGACGAGCATCTTGGAGAGCTGCTGTACATAAGGCTCGCAGGCCGCGTTGTAAATCGTGGTCCTGCCTTCGGCGAGCGTCGCCGCCATCAGGATGTTCGCCGTTCCGGTGACAGAGGCCTCGTCGAGGAGCATATATGCGCCCCTGAGGAAGCTGCCGCCTCCGTTTCCGGAATCTCCGGCCTCTGAACTCGCCTTGTCGGAATTTCCTGCACGAGAATCCCTGCATGAGAGGTAGAAGGCTCGTAGCTTTGAGTCGTAGGTGAGTTCCGCCCCGAGGTTAATCATGCCCTGGATGTGCGTATCGACCCTTCTGCGTCCGATTT
Organism: Bacteroidales bacterium UBA6408; assembly: GCA_002439805.1. Taxonomy (GTDB): domain Bacteria; phylum Bacteroidota; class Bacteroidia; order Bacteroidales; family UBA932; genus Cryptobacteroides. Next base: position 40,922 of record DJPQ01000046.1, on the reverse strand, counting down.
TGTCGCCGCCCGGCTTCGGGAAATATGCGTGTCCGAACCTTGCGAGAAGCGGACCGACGACCATCACCGAGCCTCTCAGCCGCGCACACTTGCGGACGAATTCCTCGCTGCTGATGTAGCTTTCGTCGAGATTGTCCGCCTTGAAGGTATAGACCCCCTTTTCGAGCCTGTGAATCTCCACGCCCATATCCTGCAGCAGCAGAATCAGATTCTTCACATCCAGAATCTCCGGCACGTTGCTGATTTTCACCTCATCCCGCGTGAGCAGCACGGCGCTGATTACCTCAAGCGCCTCGTTTTTCGCTCCCTGCGGCATAATTGTTCCGCTTAATTTGTGGCCTCCTTCTATTACAAACGAACTCATATCCTCTAATCTTTGTTTGTCTTTTTGGTCTATATCCATTTTCTCATCGGTCACATACACCCGGTATGCTCCCTCTTCGAAAATCTATCCGACGGATGCAAATTTAACTAAATTTCTTGTATATGATGTTCAGTCCGTCGCGAAGGGGGAGTATCACGTTCTCGACCCTCGGGTCGGCGGCGACCATCTCGTTGAAGGCGAGTATTCCCTGAGTCTGCCTGTCCTGCGAGACGGTCTCTGCGCAGACCTTTCCGTCCCATAGGACATTGTCGGCGAGAATCCAGCCTCCCGGGCGGACGAACGGGAACACCAGTTCGTAGTAGTCGCAGTACTCGCGCTTGTTCGCGTCGATGAACACCATGTCATACTGCTCGAAGGTCGGATTCTCGTTAAATTCCATCAGCGTCTTTTTGCAGTCACCGATGTGGAGCGAAATCCTGTCGCTCACCCCGGCGCGTTCAAACCCCTCGCGAATCAGGTCCTCAAGTTCGTCGTTGAGTTCCAGAGTGTCGAGATGTCCGTCCTCCGGCAGAGCCGAGGCAAGACATATGGAGGAGTAGCCGGTGAACGTCCCGAGCTCAAGCACGCGCCTCGCCCCGCTCATCTTCACGAGCATCCTCAGCAGCTCTCCCTGCACGCTCCCCGAGAGCATCCTCGCGTGATTGGTGCGGATGTTGGTCTGCTTCTCGACCCAGCGCAGCGCCTCAGACTGCCTCGTCGAGTGCTCCTTAATATATCTGTAAACCTCTTCGTTCACGATGTTGAAAAATTTTGTCCTTGTCAGTATTGATGTAAAACCGTGGCGGAGGGATTGTATAAAAAGATGAAGAGCAAGGCGCGCGAGGAGCTGAAACCGCAGCAACCTGATGGTCGTGAGGGTTTTGACGACGACCGCAACGCAGCTGTTCGCTTTTCAGACAATCCCGGCCCTGTGCGGGTCGTGGACATGAATCAGGCAGCGTGCCCCGTCCGGTTCAATCCTGTACAGTTTCTGATTGGTATTCGGGCTGCGCAGTCCGCCGCACTCCTTTTTATACGGCCCGAGCTTGATGTAGTCGAAGTTCCGCTCGTCAATTCCTGCGGGCACCTCGTCACGTCCAGAATACCACCCCGTCTTCAGCCCCGGCCAGAGCTTCCGCACCCTAATCGCGCACAGCTCCACCTCCTCCGGAGAATTGTCCCCGCCCATGAAGCAGACGCAGGTCACGCACGGCGCATAGCCGCCCACTACCGTGTCCAGCCCGCTGAAATCCTCTCCGCTCCCGTCCGGCATGGCACCGCACAAAACCTCTCCGGTGTCCTCCCAGAGCCACTGGCTGTGACAGCCCTCGCAGCGGTTCGGACACCCGGTGATGTTTATCGCAAGAGTCACCTCGTCAGGAATCTCCTGACATACAATGTCATAATTGTAGAACTTCAGCATTCTCTTTCAGCCCAAAGATTTTTCAGCTCCATCCAGTTCCGCCCGAAGTTGCAGAGCAATATGCTTGGAGGGAGGAAGTCGATAAGTAGATGAAGAGCAAGGCGCGCGAGGAGTTGAAACCGCAGCAACCTAATGGTTGTGAGGATTTTGACGACGACCGCAACGCAGCTATTCGCTACTTTGCGACTTCCGTCTCCTCGATTTCGCCATGGTCGTGAGCATAGTACCTCCGTGCCGCCTCAGCCTGCCTTGCGGCGGAGAAGTTGCTGACCCTCTTCATGTAGCCTATGATTCGGGTGAGGTAATCGACATTCTTGCTGTGGCACTTAGGGCACTCGTGCAGATAGCGCTTGTCGATGTGCCCGCAGTCGTTGCAGATTGTGTTCGGGATGTTGAAGGTGAAGTAGTTGCAGCCCTCGTGAGCGGCCACCCTGAGCAGCTGCCTGTACTGCTCCTTGCTCAGGTGCTCGTCCAGGTTCATGTGCAGCGCCGAGCCTCCCGTGAGGTGCTCGATGTACTTGCGTCCGTGGAGGCGGAACTTGTCGATGATGTTCAGCGAGTCGTCCTCCACGACATAGAAGTAGCTGTTGTAGCAGTCTCGCGGAACCATATATCCGTCCTCCCTGTCCCACTTCGCGTGCTTGACGCCCACGTTCTCCGCAGGAATCATCTCGCAGTTGAAGAGGGTCTCTTTCGTGCGGTACTTTTTGTTGTATCGTTCCATAACGCCGAGGACCTTCTGGACGAACTCGGTGTATTGAGGATTGTCGGTGATAGGAATCCCGAGGAACTCGGCCGCCTCCACCATGCCGTTGATGCCGACGGTGAGGTACTGGCGGGCGATGTTGATGTAGCCTGCGTCGAACAGCGGAAGCATACCCTTGCTCTGGAGCATCTTAAGGTTCTCGTTGTAGCCTAGCTGAACCTTATGCACCGTGTCTGCCACGTCCTCAAGGAATGCGATGTAGTCCATGCCGTTCTTCACGGCATACTGGATGCAGCGGTTGAGGTTGATGGTGAGCACAGACTTCGACCCGGTCGAAACTCCGCCCGCGCCGAGCGTGTAGCTGAACCCGTTGTCCTGAATCTCGTTGCGCAGACGGCAGCAGCTTGCCAGTGAGTCCGCGTTGTCGCTCATATATGTGAAGAATGAGTGCCCCTCGGCGTACATCTCGGCAGTGAAGTCGCCCCACTCCTCATCGCGCACGTCTCCGTCCTTCGTGAGCAGCGACATCGTCTCCACAGGGAAGGTGAGCGGGGTCTTGAGCCTCTCGGCGTTGAACCACTTCATGAACCTTTTCTGGAGCCAGCTCAGACCCTCCCAGTCGGGCCTGCTGCCGTCCGGAAAGAAGAACTCGCCGAACATGCTCTCGAAGTAATAGCGGTCGTAATAAGCTATGTTCCAGAACACTGCCTGGAAATTACGCGCTCCGGTAGGCTGGTTGATTGAATAGACAATCTGCTCGAAGCAGTCGGTGATGACCTTGTCAATCGTCCTCTTCTTGAGCGAGAGGTCGACCACCTCGTCGGCTCTCGTGTAGTAGTCGAGACCGTATTCCTTGCCGATGAAATAGTTCATGTACATCAGGAACTCCGGTGTCGCGCAGGCGCCGCTCAGCATGCTGGATACGATGAACACGAGGTTCACGAACCCGCCGCAGAACGACTTGAGGTTGGTCGGCCTGGTCGAGTTGCCGCCGATTGAAAGCGTTCCGTTCAGCAGCCACGGATACATGGTGATGCTGGCGCAGTAGTTCGCGAGGGATGTCTCGTCGTTCTTGTAGATGAAATGGTTCTTGAGCAGCTTTATGTATTTGTCCGCGAACTCCTTGCCGTACATTTCCTTGAGACGGTCGCAGAGAATCCTGCGGTTCATCCTGATGAACCCCTTCTTCGGGAGCTCTCCCATCAGGGTGGCTATGTTCTTGTTCTCGACATTGGCGTTCGCGTCGAACTTGCTTCCGGTGGCAGGGTTCGTCGAGTTGCAGTAGTCTATGAGGAAGTTCAGCTTGTCGCGGGTGTCCCTGTCCTCGGCGTGCCTCTGACGGTAGAGCATGAACTCCTTCGCCACCTTGAAATATTTCTCGGCCATCAGCCCTGTCTCCACCTGATTCTGGATTTCCTCCACTGTCATGCCGTTGGTGAGCCTCACGTGAGAGAGAATCGTCGTGAGGTCGTCGTCCGTCGCGAATGCCCCGACCGCAAGAAATGCCTTCCGGATAGCATTCTTTATCTTATCGACAGAAAAAGGCACATGCTTGCCGTCGCGCTTGATGATGTAAATTTCTGAACTGCCCATAATGTGTTTATGTTATCTTAGGTTGTCGGACACACGGACGATGAATCCAATTTATTGAAAATCACCGCCTTGTCCTCGAATAAACTATTTTCTTTCCGTTGAGGGATAACAAAATTATATCTTGTCTTTGAAATAGTCAAGAAATGCACATTCTAATTATTCACAAAGTTATCAACAATGCCGCTGGAGGCGCGTGAGGGCACGATTTCTGGAATATGTAATTTTGTAGATTTGAAAATATATAATTTGTGCGTCCTTTCTCCCCAAACCTGCGGCATCCATTAGTCATTCGAGAAAAATTATGTCGAAAAATATGTTTCCGGATATATGAAATCGAAAAATTTTGCTATGTCGAAGTTTTGGACTACCTTTGCCGGCTCTTTTGCGGGCGGCAGTGTATTAAATCATTGGAAATCAAAGATTTATCGTCATGGAAAAGATGAGGGACAGCATCGGCTTCAGTTCAGAGGACATCCCCGCGCTTTATCGGAAAGTGCTATATCCCACGCTGTTGGGAATGCTTGCCGCCGTGTCCTACACCATCGCGGACGGAGTCTTCGTCGGGCAGGCCGCCCAGCCTATCATCAGCTATAACTATGGCCTCCGGCGCACGGACAAGACCCGCCTCGCGCTCAATGTCTCTATGAAGACTGCGCTCATTTATGGTGTGGTCATAGTCCTCGTCTCGCTCCTCGGCGCCGAGTGGGTGGTGCGGATGTTCCTCAAGTCCTCCGACCCTGCCTATCCTCTCGCCGTCAGCGGCCTGCGCCTTTTCTCCGCCGGATTCATCCCGTTTGCCGTCAATGTCATTGCGATGAGCTATTTCCAAAGCATCGAACGCGCCCGGTCCGCCACCCTCATCACCGTCCTCCGCAGCTTCGTCCTTATGGGCGCCGCCTTCCTTGTCCTCCCGCCCATTCTCGGCATCAAGGGCGCCTGGCTCGCCGTCCCCACCTCCGAAATCCTCACCATGCTCGTCGTCCTCCTCATCTTCCGGAAGTCCCCGACGGTGAAGCGGTGATGAGTGATTTATTTATTCTATCACCCAGGCTTCGATATTGCCCGTGGTGGAGTCGAAGTTGATGCCCACTTTTGTAATGGGCAAGCCACAGAGGGCGAAACGTTTGTGATACTGTCGGAGATTGATTTGGTTCATCGCCGTCTGTGCGCTTTTGTTCAGCTTCAGCTCCACCAGGAAAAGGTCGGTCTGGGTCTGTAACACCATATCCACCCTGCCCTTAGGCGTATGCACCTCCACATCCACTACGAAGGCGGTAAGAAGGGTGAAGATGATGCAGAGCATCTGCTGGTAATGCCCCTCGTAGTTTTAGTCACGTTGCAATAAGGCACCGTGCCGAGATAATCCTGCAACAGATGCAACGCCCCGTCCATGTCTTTGTGCCGGATGAGTCCCGACATCCGGGCTATCGCCACCCCGCCACGCTCGGCATAGATGCCGTCAACATAGTTCGGGAGGAGGTTTTCGAAGAGTCCCACACGAATCACCTTGTTCGGGATGTCTAGGGTGTAGAGTTCGATGTCCGGGTCGTAATCCCTGGTGGTGACTTGTTTGAAACTCAAATCGTCACGCTCTGAAATCCGCTGAACTTTTTCTCGTCATTTACAAGAAATACTCGCTGATTTTATGCGGTTTGTCCGGAGATATGCTGTTGTGCTGAAGTGCCGGCATGGCTACATCCGGACTTCGGGAGTTTCACGGTCGATGTAGAGTATGCCGTCGAGGTGGTCGCATTCGTGCTGGAAGATGACTGCGGTGAAGCCTCCGATGGTTTCCGTGACATACTCCCAATCAGGGGCGGCGGCGATGTCCCCAGCAGCGTCGGTCATTACCGTAACATTGCCGGCCTCCGCACGGAGCGGTTCTGTGGCTTTTGCATAACTGATGACCACCGTGTCCCACCTTTCGACTATTCCTCGGCGGCCGGGAATGGAGAGGCAGCCTTCGACTCCGGTGCGGCGGTCGCCCCGTCCTTCGAGGATGCGGACGTTAGGATAGACCTCAAACGGGTTGCCCGGTTTGTCAAAACGCTGCACCGCGATGATTCTGCGGCTGATGCCCACCTGCGGCCCGGCTATCCCCACTCCGTCCTGCTTAGGGCTCGTCACCGTCGCGACCATCTGCGAGGCGAGCCTTGCGCACGGGGACAGGCTGTCCGCGAACATTCTCTCCAGATCCTCTTCCCCAAAGTCGGCGCATGGGGTTCTCAGAACGAGCGAATCCTCTTTGTCATAAATCGTCAGCACACGCATGACCCCATCCGCATCGGCTGAATCGATTGTATGGAGTTCGTCGTGCGTCAGCCCTATGTTGCCGCAGGCGGAAGCGAACATCACCGCAGCCAGTATAAAAATATTGCCGTAAACTTTCATATTCCATAAAATTTACGGCAAATATATAGCAATATTTTCAAAGATTCCCGGTTCTACAGGAAAATGAAGTAGAGAAGAACGTAAATCGGGAGCAGAATGACGAGGGAGAACTTGGTCATGTAGCCGAAGAATGTCGGCATCTTGATTCCCTGACTCTCGGCGATGGACTTCACCATGAAATTCGGGCCGTTGCCGATGTAGGTGAGCGAACCGAAAAAGACCGCTCCGATGGAGATTGCCTTCAGCAGCAGTTCCGGGATTCCTGCGACAAAAGGCACTCCGTTGAACACTCCGTCCACGACTCCGGCCTGTGCTGCCGCGACGGATTCCGGAAGGCCGCTCGCGAGGCTGTGGAATGCCACGGCCGTAGGCGTGTTGTCGAGGAATGAGCTCAGGGCTCCGGTGGAGAAGTAGAATTCCCAGACCTGGTCAACGCCGAGCCGTGCAGCGTTCTCCTGCATATAGATGAGTGCCGGGGTCATTGTGACGAAGATTCCGAGGAAAAGTGCCGCCACTTCGAGAATCGGGCTCCAGGAGAATTTGTTGAGACCGTAGCGTATGTCGTGAGGCGTCGTGTAAATCGAGACTCCCATGAGGGCGAGAAGCACGAATTCGCGGAGGAACTTAATCCAGAACTTCGCGTCGTCGGCTCCCATCTGCGGAATGAAGCTAGGGTTGATGAAGGCGACCGCGAGTATCACGCCGCCGAGATACCAGAAGTTCCTCTTGCCCTGAAAGCGCAGGGGCTGTCTGTGTTCCGGAAGTTCAAACGCCGACGGATCTTCCTTCTTTGAGAAATAGAACCTGTCACATATATAATATATGAGGAGCAGAAGCCCTCCCGTGAAAAGCCACTCCGGGAGCATATTGAGAAACCATGTGAATGACGCGCCCCTTAGGTAGAGCATGAAGAGAGGCGGGTCGCCGAGAGGGGAGAGCAGACCTCCGCAGTTTGCCACGAGAGCGATGAAGAACAGCACCGTGTGCACCTTGTACTTGCGTTTTTCGTTCACGTCGAGCAGCGGACGGATCAGCAGCATGGCCGCGCCGGTCGTTCCCATGAAGGATGACAGCACGAATCCCGTTCCGAGCAGCGCCGTGTTGATGCCGGAGGCAGGCTTTATGTCTCCGGTGAGATGGATGCCTCCGGTCACGACATAAAGCGTCAGCAGCAGAATCACGAACGGCCCGTAATCAAAAAGAATCTGGTGCTCAAGTTCTCCGGCGAGGCCATGCTTCACGAGGAAGACCGCCACCGGCGCTCCGAGTATGATTGAAACGAAAAGTTTGTGGGAGTTCTTGTCCCACCATTGTCCGGCGAACAGCGGCCCGACGGCAATCATAATCAGCATCAGGGCGAAAGGTATCATCGCCCATGCCGGCATTGCCCATCCGGCAGTTGTCGCAACTGTCTCTGTAATTGCAAGTTGAACCATAACTACTAATAATTGACGGCGCAAAGTTACCTCTTTTTTGAGTTGTGACAAATGATTTTCTTAACTTTGCGAAGATTTGTAAGAAACATGGGCGACTCTGTCATTCCGGCCGGCGTATGTGCCGGGCGAAGCGTGGAGTTTTGCCGCAAAAAAAAATATGCGATGAAAAAGTTGGCAGCCATCATTCTTTCGGCATTTCTTTCGCTTGTCGCTGCGGCGCAGGAATCGTCCGAACCGGCGAGATACACCGTGGAGACCGTCCCGCAGACGGAAATCCTCTCTTGGAGCTATGTCACTGACCTTTCGGGCGTGGTCTCACCGTCCCAGAAGGACAGCCTGAACGACCTCTGCCGTTTTGCTAAGGACTCTCTCCAGTCTGAAATTGCGGTCGTCGTGCTCCCTGCGATTGACAACGGGAAATACGCTTCGCTCCACGAGTTCGGCGTCGAACTGTTCAACAAGTGGGGAATCGGCGGCAAGGACAGCGAGAAGGGGCTTCTGGTAGTGCTGACGACGGCCCCCGGGGAGCGGGAGGTCGTGTTCAACACCGGCTACGGGCTGGAGGGCGCGCTTCCGGATGCCTACTGCAAGCGCATACAGGCGGATGTGATGATCCCTTATATGAAAAGAGGCGAGTATGGTTCCGGACTCATCGCCGGGGTCTCGGCTGTGAACGGAATCCTCAGAGGCGATGTCGGGCCGGGTGAACTTTCCGGGTGGACCGAGGATGACTATGGCGTGCTTTGGGAAATTCTGATTGTGTGTTTTTCCATTTTCATTGCTCTTGTCGTCATGGCGCTCAGGTCTCCGGAGCGGCGTCGAAAAAAAATGGCAAAGTCGGTCACCTGCCGGGGATGCGGAGTCACGGGCGATATGAAATATGTCCGTTCCGAAATCATCAGGCGGGCATCGACGAGTCACACCGGCCTGATGAGAAATATTTATGTCTGCAACCGCTGCGGCGAGGAAAATTATGTGGATGAAGTCATTCCGAAGAAGCATTCCGGAGGCAACTCCGGTTTGGGCGGCGGATTCGGCCCGATTGTCGGCGGCTTCGGGGGAGGCTCATCGTTCGGCGGCGGTTCGTTCGGCTCGTTCGGCGGGGGAATGACGGGCGGCGGCGGTTCTTCGACGAGGTTTTGACCCCTCCCGTCCCCTCGAAGGGGAAGTGTATTTTGAGGCAATGGAAATAATAAGGATAAATACGGAAAGCCCGCTGTATGCGGAAACGGAAAGGATCTGGGTGGAAAGTTTCCCCGAGAATGAGCGGCGCGACGTCGCGGCGCAGCGGTCCGCAGTGGATGGCGATGTGCGATTCTTCTATAACGCTGTGATTGCGGATGAATCCGCCGGAGATAGTTGCGCCTCGGCAATACCTGAAGATCAAAAAGTTCAGGGGGCGGGCGAACAAAGAATGTTCTGCGGCTCTTTTAGGGGTGTCAACGACTTTCGCGTAATAGGAATGATAAGCTGGTGGGCGCTGGACGGAATGATTTACGGGGAACATTTCGCTATGAGCCCCTCCGTACGCGGACAGGGTCTCGGCGAAAAGGTCTTCAAGGATGTGACCGGAAAGTTTCTTGACCGGGGTCTGCCGTTCGTCTTCGAGGTTGAGGCCCCCTCTCCCGACAATTCAGTCGCGGCCAGAAGAATCCGCTTCTACGAACGCTGCGGGATGCATCTTCTCGATCATCTCTATTTCCAACCGCCGTATCGCAAGGGCGACGCTCCTCTCCCCATGCGCCTGATGTCCTCCGCCCCGTCTGTCGTCCCCTCTCGCGCCGCCGCCCTCATCCGAACCGTCTATCCGGCCGTATAGTGTCGCCCGAAGCATTCCTTCCAAGGCCCGCTCCAATCTCACAAGTTTTGGATTTTTTATAAAATCATTGACTCGGCAGACGGCGACAGGTCCCGCCTACCGCCGTCCCGACGGCATCTATGTCGTCCCGCTTAACTGCCTGAAAGCCTGATTCTTCAAGTTCGATGCTCGTGCCAAGATAAAACAAGGCAGCCCCGACGAGAAACCGTCGGCGCTGCCTTCATGTCAGTCAGGAATGTTGCGTCGTCAATAGTTTTCCTTGTGAATCTCGAAATATGCCTTCGGGTGTGCGCAGACAGGGCATACCTCAGGGGCTTTAGTGCCGACGACGATGTGACCGCAGTTGCGGCATTCCCATACTTTGACCTCTGACCTCTCGAAGACGGCCGCAGTCTCGACATTCTTCAGAAGTGCGCGGTAGCGTTCCTCGTGGCGCTTCTCGATGGCCGCGACTCCACGGAATCTTGCGGCGAGTTCCGGGAATCCTTCCTCCTCGGCGGTCTTTGCAAATTCCTCGTACATGTCTGTCCATTCGTAGTTTTCTCCGTCGGCGGCGGCCGCGAGGTTCTGCGCCGTGTCGCCTATGCCGTTAAGCTCCTTGAACCAGAGCTTCGCGTGTTCCTTCTCGTTCTCGGCCGTCTCAAGGAACAGGGCGGCTATCTGCTCGAAGCCCTCCTTCTTCGCCTTTGACGCGAAAAAGGTGTATTTGTTGCGTGCCTGTGATTCGCCGGCGAAAGCCGCCTCCAGATTTTTCTCGGTCCGGGTTCCGGAATACTTTGTTGCCATAATTATAAGATGTTAATTGTCTTCTGCAAAAATAATCATAATAATCGGATTCCTTCTTCCAAAAGAAATCTATACTCGAAAATCAAAGACAAATCTGATGCAGGTTATTTCATGTTTCTTGCTTGGCAACTTGTGAGAGCGGGCGAAATTCGGACTTTTTTACCGAATTTCGCCCTCCCTCACGCTATTTGATCAGGTCGTCCATAGTCACGACTGACCTTCCCTGAGAATGGTGGTTTCATCGTATTTGTCTTTTGTGTATATGCCACGGCGCGGATTTCGGATTTTACCGGTTTCCACATAGTAATGTAGAGACCGAGACAATTTCTGCGCACTGTCACATCCGGACAACATCATCAGTGACTGTGTGTTAAACACTGTCCTATGATTCTTGAGTATGATTTCCAATATATTGTTTCGTGAACTCATAATACAAAATATTGTCATTAACAGTTCTCAATATATGAATAAACACGGGGTTTCCCAATTTTTTTTCAAATGATTTTCCCTTTATCCCGAAATCCCCCGCGATTTTATTTCGCATTTTACCCATTTCCCCCCCCCCGCGATTTTTTCTTGCGCGTTCAGCACTTCCCCCCGCAATCTTGCACGGATTTTGTGTGCCCTGCGGGCGTTTGCCCGGATTGTGATTGAGCCGGCGGGTTGTGTAAATGACAGTTTGTGAAATATATGATGGAACCGAGACTCTATAGATATACGGTCATTCCTCAGGAGATTGACTTCACGGGGAAGGCGCGCTTTTCGACGATTGTGAACACGATTCTGAACACGGCGGGGGAGGATGCCCGGGTGAACGGGTTCGGGATTGACGTGTTGTCGGGGATGAACCTCGGATGGGTGCTGTCGAGGCTGGCGGTGGAACTTGACCGCAGGCCGCTGGAGCAGGAGGAATACACCGTGGAGACATGGGTTACGGAATATGCGTCGCTGACGACGACCCGATGCTTCCGCTTTCTGGACTCCGAGGGGGAATGCTTCGGACGCGCCGTGTCGAACTGGTGCCTCATCGACTTCGCGCAGAGAAGGCTTGCGCCTATGGCGAAGATTGCGGACATCGCCGGGCACACCGTCACGGACAAACCGCTGCCGTGCGCGTCTCCGGTGAAACTGAAGCCGTTTGAAGCCGAGCCTTGTTCGTCCCACAGGGTCAAGTATATGGACATAGACTTCAACCGTCACATGAACACTCTCCGCTACATCGACCTTCTCGCCGACGAACTTCCGATTGAACTCGTCGCCTCCGACCGTCCCGTCCGCGTCGATATCCATTTCGTCAAGGAATCCGTCTATGGCGATGTACTCAACATTTTCAGCATTCCGGAATCCATTGTTACGGAATCAGCGGAATCGTCTGAAACACCGGAGAATGACGGAGCTGTCAGATACCGTATGGCAATCAAAAAGGAAGATGGAACTTTGAGCATTCTGGCGCATATCGAGTCAAGGTAGCCTGAAATAAACTTCCGGGAGCAAAATTTCAAGAAAAAGATGAGATGCAAGGCGCACGGCGAAGCCAAATACCGCAGCAACCTGATGGTTGTGAGGATTTTGGCAAGACGTGCAACGCGGCAGATCGCTTTTTCTTAAATTTTGCATGCAAGGTTTCGGGAAAACAGGATTATATATTCGGAAACAAAGAAAAACGAATATTATGAAAGCAAGAAACATCATCCTTATGGCGGCGATTGCGGTGCTTTCGCTGTCATGCTCAAAAGACAGGACGGATTACTCCAAGTATTATCCGAATTATATCCTCACCTGCAAGACTAACGATGCGGGGACATTCTATCTACAGCTGGACGACAACACCACGGCGCTGCCGCTGAACGTGAAGGAACCGCTCTTCAAAGGCAAGGAAGTGCGTGCGCTCGCGAACATCACCGACAAGGGCAGAGGCACGGAGGAAAACGGCGGTGAGGGATTCGACAGGGTCGTTGAAGTCAACTCTATCGACAGCATACTCACCAAGAAGCCGGTTCCTACCCTCGGAAGCGTCGAGGCGGACGAGAAAAAATACGGCAAGGACCATGTGGCAATCGTTGACCTCTGGCCTACAGGCATCGAGGACGGCTATCTCAGCATCTGCTTTGATGCCCTCTGGGGACGCTTCGGACGAGTTCACTACATCAACCTCGTCACTGGCACCGACCCCGAGGACCCTTACACTCTCGTGCTCAGGCACGACGCCAATGGCGATGACTATGTGGCCGGCTCATATATCGCCCGCTCGCTGGTCGCGTTCAATGTGCGCGAACTTCCTGACACGCAGGGCAAGACTGTCGATCTTACGTTAAAGTATGACACCCGCGATGGGCAGAAGGCCATAAAGTACAAATACTGCAGCGGAAAGCCGGCGGACGAGACGACGAAACAGTCCGTGGAAGGTGTTGACCTGAGCCTCAGGATTGAATAGTATAGTGAAAAATTGTCTCTGTCGGGGAGGCAGTTGAACGAAATTTGCATCAACTTTTTTGAGGATAGGTTTATCGGCCGGCGGAGTGCGCTTGACGTGCATGGCTGTGGAGAAAATAAATACGTACCCCAAAGGATATGCAAATAAGCGAACGGGAACTCATAAAATCTTCGATACGGGGAGACGCTGACGCGCGCAGGGCATTGTATGACCGCTATGTTCAGTATCTCTCCGCTGTCTGTTCCCGTTACATCACCGACCGCGCCGACGTGAAGGATGTCCTACAGGAGGCGCTGGTCAAAATCTTTCAGTCTCTTGACCGCTTCGAATGGCGCGGCGAGGGCTCGCTGAGGTCGTGGATGGCGCGGATTGTCGTCAATGAATGCCTCAAATTTATGAGGGACAATCGAAGACTTGATATGTTCGTGACTATGCCGGAACTGCCGGACGTGCCCGACGACGAGGACGACGATGCTGAAATATCCGTCGAAGACGTGCCTCCGGATGTCATTCATTCAATGATACGCGAACTGCCCGACGGCTACAGGACGGTCTTCAACCTCTTCGTCATCGAGGGACGCAGTCATCAGGAAATCGCTAAAATGCTGGGAATCAGCGAGGCGACGTCTGCCTCCCAGTTCCATCGGGCGAAGAAGATTCTCTCGAAAAGGATTCGGGAATATGTCGGGGAACTGGAAAGTGGGACCGCTGGAAAACAGGTTTTGCAATAAAGGTTCATGAATACGGATTATATGGATGCAGGTTTATGAAAGAGGATTGGTTGAACAGAATACGCGAGAGTCAGGCGGATTTCACCGAACCGGAGCCGGAAGGTCTCTGGGAGGGGATTGAGGCCGGGCTTGCGACGGAGGCCGTTTCGCGCCGAAAGGCGTCACGCTGGTGGTGGGTTATGTTGCCCGTCGCCGCTGTGGTGGCATTGGCGCTGTTCCTCTCTGTCCCGGGTTTTGAAGTCGTTTCAGACAATAAACCTTCGATTGTGGCGGCTGTCGAGCCTATTGAAATTATTGACAGCCAGCCGATTCTTTCTGTTGGGCAGTCATTGGGAACCGCTCTTCTTGCATATTCCGGAATGCCGCGGACTTCAAAGACAAATGTATCTCAATTTGAGATGTCGGAGGCTGTCGCCGAACAAAAATCTTCCGTGGCAACTATGACAGATGCAGACAAGACTGCAGAGGCGTCCTCGAAGCCGCTGGATGTATCTTCGCCGAATAAAACCCCTGACAATGGACTTTCGGGAAATCGACCCTCGGAAAACCGGCCTTCGGAAAACCGGCCTTCGGAAAACCTGCCCTCGGAGAACTGGCCTTCGGAAAACGACCGGCCGACCCGCAAGGCACGCCGGAGCGGTTTCAGCCTCGGTCTCCTTGCCTCGAATGTCACCGGAAGCCGCAGTTCCTCCTCGGAATATGCCGCTCTCTACGGATCCACGGTCACTCGTCAGATTCACGGATTCTCGGAGACGTCGGCGGATTTCCCCGACAGCCATGGATATGCAAACGTTATGCAGAGCAATCTGGGTGACGAGATTTCCTCAAGCGTCAGGAACTGGCAGCCGATTCAGGCCGGGGTGAGCGTCGAATACTCCTTCACGGACAGGCTTTCCATTGAGAGCGGGCTTACATACTCCTGTCTCGTTTCGGATTTATCCTCCGGCTCGGCATCGGGAAACTATGACATCCGCCAGACACTCCACTACATCGGCCTGCCGCTGTACTTGAAATATGACTTCCTGAAAATCGGGGGATTCAGCCTGTATGCCTCGGCCGGCGGTCAGATGGAAAAATGTGTCGCGGGAAAGACGCGCACAGACTATTTCGTCGGTGGAAAGAAGATTTCTTCTGAAAGCGGGCGCATAATGGTCGAGCCTCTGCAATGGTCGGTGGGCGCATACATCGGGGCGCAATACAGCTTTAACCGGCTGGTCGGGCTGTATGTCGAACCGGGCGCCGCCTACTATTTCAGCAATGGTTCTCCGGTGAACTGCATCTACAGCGAGCGGCCTTTCAATTTCAGCCTTCGTGCGGGGCTTCGGTTCTCATTGCAAAGGTGACGTTGGTGCAGAGCTGTCGGGACTTGGAATATCAGAAGATCCGACGATATGAATGAAAAGGAATGCAGACTCGGAAGACAATCGGAGATTACCAAGATATTTTCTGAAGATTTCTAAAATATTAAGATACAATGAAAAAGTTAATCATTATGCTTATCGGTGCGGCTGCGCTGTGCAGCTGCGGAACAGGAAAGAAAGTTGATGCGTCTAAGGCGATTCTCGGAGACTGGGAAATAGTCGAGGCCGGGGGACACGCCGTCGAGACCGGATTCGACAAGGCGACGATTTCATTTGACGCCAATGGCGATGTGAACGGATGCACGAGCATCAACCGTTTCTTCGGAAGCTACAAGATTAAGGGAGATGCACTTGAGTTCGGCAACATCGGTCTCACCAAGATGATGGGACCTACTCCCGAGACTGAAAGGGCTGTCGTCGATGGGCTCAACACCGGAGTGAAGGTGAAGTTTGAGGACAAGGACAATGCGGTCGTGCTCTCAAAAGACGGCGCCGAGGTTCTGAAGCTCAAGAGAACTGAACTCAAGGAGGAAGAGAACCGCGGGACTCCTGTCGAAAGCGCAGGAGAACCGGTCGCCGCGGACAGACCGGCCGCGGTGGTCGAGTAATGGCGGACATGTGCTTCCAGTAGGCATAGTCGCCGATGAAATGAGTTATAGTTGTGCGCTAACCCAATTTTTAAATGAGTTAGCGCACAACTATTTTATTCGGTGATTTGTGACCTATTTGTTCGGTAGTTTGGAGATGGCGGCGGCGATTTTGGGGATGGAGAGACCGTCTGTTGAGATTGTAAGGCGGGATGTGGCTCTGTAGATGGGCTCGCGCCGGGAGAGCAGTGCCGTGATGCGCCTATAAAGCTGCTGGTTGGGGGCTTTTAGAGAAATGCTTGGGGTGTTCTTTGATGAACTGGGGTTAGAGTTCTGGAGCGTGACTGTCTCCGCGTTGCCGGTGCTTGTTCCCGTGTTGCCGGTGCTTGTTCCAGCGTCGGTTGGGTTTAGCATCGGGCGGCCTGCGGGTTCGTGTTCGAGGTGCGCGAGGAGTGTGGCTGGGGAGGCTTTCAGGTAGATACAGAATGTGCGGGCGGAGACGAGTTCCGCGCACTCCGGAGTGGTGAGCGTGCCGCCGCCGAGGGCAATAATAATGTCTCGGGCTTGCGGGCGGTCTGTTGCGGGGGAGGCTTTGTCCGTCCATTCGGATGCTTCAGAGCTTGTAGCATAGCCAGACTCTGATGTGGCTCCTTGGAACAGAATCTCCTTCAGCGCCGCCAGTTCCATCTTCCGGAACGCCGGTTCTCCTTCGCTCTCAAAAATATCCCGGATGCTTCGTCCCTCTCGGCTTTCGATGTATTCGTCCAAATCGACGAAAGGCAGCGAAAGCAGCCCCGACAGTTCCCTGCCGACGCTGCTCTTTCCGCATCCCATCATTCCGGTCAATGTAATAATCATTTCACCTTCGATTCCAGTGAGTGTTATTGTCATTTATTCTTCCTTTCAGACAAGGCGCATCGGCGCCGTGCGAAGCGCAACGAAGCGAAGCCTTGTGGGATAGGGTTCCGCGTAGCACCACTTCCCCTACGAGGGGACGGGAGGGGGCAAGATACAAGCGGGAGGGGTCAAAATAAAGTAGGTTCGTCGTCAAGGTTCAGGTCCAGCGGCTCGTCCGGGTTCACCTGCACGACCGTCGTCCCGCTCACCACCGCATTCTTCGCAGCCCCTGCCTGAATATCTCTTCCCCCTCCTGTCGGAGTGTCCTTTGTCGCAGTTGCGGGAACTTCCGGAGTCTCGGCGTCGTCGTCTCCAACGGCCGCCTCATCCGCTTCATCCTCCGGCTTCACAAGCGGCTCGACGAAGCGCACCTTCTTCACGTCCATCGCGCTGACCTTCTTGCCCTTCGCCGTCAGACCCTTCTTCGCTATGAACTCCTCCGCATCCACCTTTTCAGGCTCCCTGTGCGCGTGCTTTCCTCCGAAGACAATCTCGAACTGCGGATGCCTGTCCTCGCTCAGGGCCACGAGATAGGAACCCTTGCTGTCCGCGATGAACGGAACGGGGTTATTGTCGCTCACGTCGAAAGAGAAGCGCTTGACATAGAACGACTTCGCCGCCTTGTCGTAGTAGAGTGCGGTGAAGGTCTTGCCGACCTCGTATTTCTCGATGAGGAGAAGCTCGCCCTGATAGCGGCTGCTCAGATCGAAGCCCGTGGTGTAGTAGGTTCCGTCCTTGAACACCGCGAGGATATGGTCGCCGGTGTTGAACTTGCCGAGATACTGGCCGCGCTCCTCGTCGTTGAGCTTCTGGATGTCGGCGTCGAACCAGATGTCCTTGCCGCCGATGGTCGATGCCCCCCTGGACTTGAGCGCAATCTTCTGCACGGCGTTTTTCTTCGCCACGACGTTTCCGCGTGAGCTCCGTCCCTTGATGTCGAGCTGCGAGAAGTCGTATTCGTCGATGAGTTTCTTCAGCTTCGGCTTCGCCTTGAGATAGACCTTCACCGTCTCGGCCTCGCCGTTAGGATTGACCGTGAGCCACTGAATCACCGAACCGGGCGTGCCCTGCGTGATGTCGTAGTCCTTGTCGCGGGTAATCGAAGTGAGCGCGAATCTCTTAGCGTAGCTTACCGGGCCCTTGCCGTCACGGTAAATCACATTGTAGATCGTCCGCTCGTCGCCCCGGTTGAACAGACCCACATAAAGGAAATCCTTCCCGACATAGACCTTCTCCCCGACCTTCATCACCTTGTACTTGCCGTCCTTCATAATCACGACAAATTCGGACATATCCGAGCAGTCGCAGACGAACTCCGTGTTCTCGTCCTTCTTCAGCCCGATTCCCACGAATCCCTCGACGCGGTTGGCATAGAGCTTCGCGTTGTTGTTCACGACCTTTGTCGCGGCGATGCTCTCGAAGCCGGTGATTTCCGTCTGCCTCGGCCAGTCCTTGCCGTATTTCTTCTTGAGATTGCCGAACCATCTTATCGTGTATTCCGTGAGGTGTCCGAGATTGTTCCGGACCTCGTCCATTTCGTCCTCGATGCCCCGAATCTTCTCATCGACCGCCTTCGTGTCGAACTTGGAAATCTTGCGCACAGGCTTCTCGACAAGCTTGAGAATGTCCTCCATGAGGATTTCCCGCTTGAGAAGGCTCTGATATTCCTTCATCTTCGCGAACACCTCCTTCAGCTGGATTTCCCATGTCTTCGCGTCGTCCTTCTCGAGAATCTTATAGACCCTCTGCTCGAAGAATATGCGTTCGAGGGAATTGTAGTGCCAGTCGCTTTCGAGTTCGCTCAGGCGAATCTCAAGTTCCTGACGGAGAAGGTCTTCCGTGTGCAGAGTGTCGTAGCGCAGGACTTCATCGACCCCGAGGAACTGAGGCTTCTTGTCGATGATGACGCATGTGTTCGGGGATATGGAAACCTCGCAGTCCGTGAATGCGTAGAGCGCGTCAATCGTCTTGTCCGGCGAGACATCGTTCGGAAGATGAATCAATATCTCCGCCTTCTCGGTGGTGAGGTCCTCAATCTTGCGAATCTTTATCTTTCCCTTATCCTTCGCCTTGAGAATGGAGTCAATAAGCAGATGCGTCGTCTTTCCGTAGGGGATTTCGGTGACGGCGATGGTGTTCTTGTCGATTTTCTCGATTTTGGCGCGCACCTTAATCACACCGCCGCGCCGTCCGTTGTTGTAGCGCGAGCAGTCCGCGTAGCCGCCGGTAGGGAAGTCCGGGAGAATCTCGAACGGCCTGTCCTCCAGTATGGCTATCGATGCGTCAATCAGCTCGTTGAAGTTGTGCGGGAGAATCTTTGAGGCGAGACCGGCCGCGATTCCCTCGGTGCCCTGCGCGAGCAGCAGCGGGAACTTGACCGGCAGTTCCACCGGCTCCTGGTTGCGGCCGTCGTATGAGGTCATCCACGGGGTCGTCTTCGGGTTGAACACTACCTCCTTGGCAAACTTGCTCAGGCGCGCCTCGATGTATCGCGGAGCGGCGTTGGCGTCGCCCGTGATGATGCTTCCCCAGTTTCCCTGGCAGTCGATGAGCAGACCCTTCTGGCCGAGCTGCACGAGGGCGCCCCCGATGGAGGCGTCTCCGTGCGGGTGGTACTGCATCGCCTGTCCGATGATGTTCGCGACCTTGGTGTAGGCCCCGTCGTCAATCTTCCACATCGCGTGCAGCACGCGCCTCTGCACCGGCTTCAGCCCGTCGACGATGTGCGGAACCGCCCTGTAGAGGATGGTGTAGGACGCATAGTCCAGATACCAGTCCTTGAACATTCCGGACAGTTTGAAATGCCGGCTGTCCTCCCCGAGAAGCTTGTCAAACTTCCCGGAGACCTCCCCGTCGGGAACCTCGGTATCTCCATCTTCCGGGTCTACGGCATCCTCATCCTCCAAATCCGCGGCGGACTCTTCTTCAGAAGAGGTCATTCCGTTCTTGGAATTGTCGTCAGATGAAGCCATGTCTCCGGCTCCTCCGTTCTTGAGATCCTCGTTTTCCGGCGTATCCAAATCGTCCTTCTTGCTCATAGTCAGTTCCTTATATAAGAGGCTCTAACAGAGCCTCTATGGTTTGTATTCTTCAAACAAGGCCTCAGACGCACAATGACGCCCATAAAGGCCTACCACTCGTAGCCGAACCTCTTCAGTTCCTTCCTGCTCTCCCTCCAGCCGTCATCGACCTTGACGAACAGATTGAGGAAAACCTTCTTCTGGAAGAAATCCTCCATGTCGATGCGCGCCTGGGTGCCGACCTTCTTAAGCATCGCGCCTCCCCTGCCGATGATGATTCCCTTCTGGGACTCCCTCATCACATAGATGACGGCGCTGATTTCATACCTTTCCTCGCCCTCCTTGAACTGCTCCACGACGACCTCGCAGCTGTACGGAACCTCCTGGGAATAGTTCAGGAAAATCTTCTCGCGGATAATCTCCGACGCGAAGAAGCGCAGGTTCTTGTCCGTGAAAACGTCTTTGTCGTACCATGGCGGAGCGACGGGCAGGGCGGCGACAATCGCGTCGTAGATGTTGTCGAGATTGAACCTCTCCTGCGCCGACGCCGGGAATATCGTTGCCTTCGGAAGCCTTTCCTTCCACCATGCCATCAGCTCCAGCACCTTTTCCTGCGTGCTGATGTCTATCTTGTTGATGACCAGCACAATCGGGCATTCCAGCCTCTGGAGCTTCGCAATCCATTCCTCGTTCTTGTCCGGCTTCTCCACGGTGTCCGTCACATAGAGAATTATGTCCGCGTCACCGATTGCCGTCTCCACGAAGTTCATCATGCTCTCCTGCAGGCGGTAGTTCGGCTTCAGGATGCCGGGGGTGTCGGAATAGACAATCTGGTAGTCGTCCCCGTTCACAATTCCCATAATCCTGTGCCGCGTCGTCTGTGCCTTGGATGTGACTATGGACAGCTTTTCGCCGACAAGGGCATTCATGAGAGTGGATTTGCCGACATTCGGATTGCCGATGATGTTGACAAATCCGGCCCTGTGCCTTGCGGTTTCCTTATTCGTCTTGTTTTCCATTTAAATGTACGCCCCCATCTTGAGGATGTTGACCTCGCCCTCGGTGAGGTATCTCCAGTCGCCCCTCTTGAGGTTCTTCTTTGTGAGACCCGCGAAATAGACCCTGTCGAGGGCCTTCACGTCGTAGCCGAGCGACTCGAAGATGCGGCGGACGATGCGGTTCTTTCCCGAGTGAATCTCGATGCCGATCTTGCGGTGGTCGTTCTCCTCGATGTAGGAGAGGGCATCCGCAGCGACGTCCCCGTCAGAAAGCGTCACCCCTGAGAGAATCTTGTCATAGTCCTCCTGAGTGAGGTCCTTGTCGAGGGAAACCTGATAGATTTTCTTCTTGTCGTATGCCGGGTGCGTGAGCCTTTCCGCAATCTCACCATCGTTTGTGAACATCAGCACTCCGGTCGTGTTCTTGTCGAGACGTCCCACAGGGAACACCCTCGCGGTGCATTTCTTAAGAAGATCCATCACCGTCTTCTCGGCGTGCGGGTCTGAGGTCGTGGTCACGAAGCCCTTCGGCTTGTTCATCACGATATAGACCTTCTCCTCGCCGTGAAGCCTCTCCCCGTTGAAGCGCACGTCGTCCTTGGTGACGTTGATTTTCGTTCCGAGCTCAGTGACGACGCTGCCGTTGACAGTCACGCAGCCCGCGAGGATGAAGTTGTCGGCCTCGCGCCTTGAGCATATTCCGGAATTTGCGATGTATTTGTTCAGACGGCATTCCTCCTTGAACGGAATCGCCACATTGTCATTGTCGGACAGCCTCTCGTTCTCGAATGCCTTCCTCCTGTCAATCATCTGCCCGATTCCGCTCTCGTCCTCGGCGCGGAACATCGGCTTAGGTGCAGGACGCTTCTTGCCTCCCTTCGCTCCCGGCTTGCCGCCGAATCCCGGCTTTCCTCCCGGAGCCGCCTTCTTGAACCCAGGCTTCCTGTCCCCGTTGAAAGAAGGCTTCCTTCCCTCGCCGTATGACGGTTTCCTGTTCTCGCCGAAGCCGCGATGCTCTCCGGAAGGCCTGTCGCCGCCGAACGACGGCTTCCTGTCCCCGAAGGAACGGCGCTCGCCGTAGCTGTTCTCTCCGTCTGTCTGACGGAACTGCCTGCGCTCTCCGTACGGTCTGTCGTTGCCGTAGGACGGCTTCCTGTCTCCGTGAGGTCGCCTCTCACCGCCGAACGACGGCTTCCTGTCCCCATAGGAACGGCGCTCTCCGTGACTGGTCTCGCCATCCGCAGAGCGGTATGGCCTTGCCGGCCTGTCGCCGAAGCTTCTTCTCTCTCCGTAAGGTTTCCTTTCTCCGTAAGGACGGCGTTCACCTCTCTCGGCAAACCCCTCGCCGCTGTCCGATGACGTGATGTACGGGCGGTCCTCCCTTTTGCCCGTGATGATGCGGCGGCGTCTTCCGCCATTCTCGGAATTTGACCTGTAAGGTCTTGATTCGTTGTTGCCGTACTCCCTACGGCCTTCAGTGCTGTGGTCGTTGCCACCTCTTTCGTTGTTCTCCATTTTCTTTGCCTTTCCGGCGTTTAAAGATTAAATATTCCTGACTTCACGTCAGCCTGATATGATTTGTTCTATTTTAATTTAAATATATATGTAATCGTTCCGTATTGCTTCATCTTCGTCACGTCCGTGGTCTTCGAGAACCTCGCCTCCATCGCCGCGTTCCGTGCCGCGTTCCACAGAGTCTTGTCAGTGACGGTCGTCCCGTCGGCTCCAGGCATCGCCTCGATGACCTTGCCGTTCTGATCGACCGCTATCCTGACAACGACCGTGCCTTCCTTCTGTATGTTGTAGGCGGGCCGTGCAAGATGTCCGACCACGCTGCGTCCCTCAAGCCTTGCGTTCGGCTCCCCGGAAATCTTCCCGCGCTCCACGTTCCCGCCCGCGTGTCCTGTCTCCAGCTCGTCGCTTGCGGCGCGTGCGGTCTGCGGCGCGAGCGTGTCCTTCGCCTCCGGATTGTCCGCCGCATGAAACAGCGCCCTGCAGTTTATCTCTTTCTCCCTCTTCGGCTCGTTAACTTCCACGTCCCCGTCCGGTCCGACGGTAGCCTCCTGCGCCACATTCTGTCTTGTCCCCTCCAGCTGCGCCTTCGACATCTTCACCGTCTCGTCAGGCCGTGTCCTGTCCGGCTCCGGCGATTTCACCCTCGTCCGGCTCCACCTCCTCTCCGGCTTCACCTCCTCGGCCTCCACATCGTCGAAGTCAATCAGAATCTCCTCCCTCTCCGGAGGCGGCGGGTCCAGATATGTCATTCCGGCAAAGCACGCACAGGACAACGCCGCGGCATGCACCGCCACCGTCAGCCCTATTCCGGCCGCCCGTGACAGCTTTCTCTGCCTCTCCCTGTCCTGTTTGTACTCTTCCATGTTTATATTACTTCTATGTCGTAAAATTTCATTAAAGGTGTCAGATGCAAGGCGCACGAGACTTTATAACCGGAGCAACCTCCCGGTTGTGAGGATTATAAAGTTGAGAGCAACGCAGCAGATGACCCTTTAATGGAATTTTACATTTACTCTGGATTTGTAGCCATTATCACTTTATAGTGATTTCTCTTCGCAATGTTCATCACCTGCACCACTTCCTTGATCGGAACCGTCTCGTCCGCATAAATCGAGAAAGTCGGGTCTTCCTCGCCCTGAAGCAGGTCAATCAGGTCGTCCTCCACCTCGCCGAACGGCACCGGTGTCTTGTCTCCATTTATATGATAGGTGTAGTCCCCGTTCCCGTGGTCGGCAATCGAAACGCTCACCGTGGCCTTCGCGGACACCTGCCCCGTGCTCTTGGGGAGCAGGAGCTTCAGCGCGTTCGGGCTTATCAGCGTCGACGTGACCAGAAAGAATATGAGGAGCAGGAACACGATGTCCGTCATCGACGACATCGAGAATCCCGAGTCCACCTTTGTTGTTCTCCTTATAGCCATATTCTCTAAAGTATCTGTATTCTCTAAGGTATCAGCCGCTCACCCTTATTTCCCGCTCTCCGCAGGCTCGTGCAGGAGATCCATGAAATCAATGGTGACCGACTCCATCTTGAACACGAGGTTTGAAATCTGCGAGGTCAAGTAGTTGTAGGCGAAATATGCGAGGATGCCGACGACAAGACCGCCGACGGTCGTGACCATCGCCTCATAAATTCCTCCCGCAAGCAGAGAAATGTCAATGTTGCTGCCTGCCGTGGACATGTTGAAGAATGCGCGGATCATGCCGGTCACCGTTCCGAGGAATCCGATCATTGGGGCTCCTCCGGCGATTGTCGCCAGCATAGGCAGACCTTTCTCAAGCCTGGCCACCTCGACGCTGCCCATATTCTCGACGGCAGTCTGGATGTCCTGAAGCGGCCGTCCTATTCTCTCGATTCCCTTCTCGACCAGCCTTGCCGAAGGCGTGTCATACTTCTGACAGAGCGAAACCGCCGACTTTATCTTTCCCTCGTGTATGAGGTCCCTGATTTCGTTCATGAAATTCTTCTCGACCTTCCCGGCCTTGTGAATCATCCACCATTTGCTTGCGAAGATATAGACCGCCACGATTGAGAGCAGAAGCAGCACAATCATCAGCCATCCGCCGGACTTCGCCAGCTCGAAGTAAGACATCTTCACCTCCTGCTGCACAGGAGCCGCCACGACCTCCGAAACCGTCGCCGCCGTGTCCGCAATGCTCTGAAGTAAGCTTAATGACATATCCCTAAATTTTAAATTTTTTCAAAAATTCCAAATAACCTGCAAAGATACAAATTTTCTCGAAATCTTGCCGATGAAAGTTACGGCATCGCGCCATCACAGTAGCCATTCAGTCCAGTTGTCGGGAGTGACGATGGCGGTCTGCTCGACGTCATAGGTTTCGAGGAATGCTTTGGGCAATTTAGTTGAGGCTTTTTTCGGGTTGAACTTCATCTCGAATAAGGTGAAGCGTCCGTCTTTCTCTTCTACATAGTCAATTTCCTGCTGCTGGGTGGTGCGCCAGAAATAGCTTTTCGCCAAATTCCCGGCATAATGATTCTGTTTCATCCGTTCTCCTATCACAAAGTTCTCCCACAGCGCTCCTGTGTCCTGACGCATTGAGAGGGGGGCGAAGTTCTGAAGAATTGCGTTACGGATGCCGTTGTCGTAGAAATATATCTTTTTGCTTTTTTTTAGTTCTGTCCGCAGGTTACGGCTGAATCCGTTGAGGCGAAACACGACGAAACACTTTTCCAGCAGGTCAATGTATTTCTCCACTGTCTTGTTGTCCGTTCCTATGGTCTGGGCGAGTTCGTTGTAGGACACTTCGGATGACAGCTGCAGGGCGAGGGCGATCAGAAGCTTTTCGAGCAGGGCGGGTCTGCGGATGTCCTCTATGGCAAGCAGATCTTTATATAGGTAGCTCCCTGCGATGTCCATCAATATCTTCTTCGATTCTTCCGGGCGGGAGAAAACTTCCGGATATGATCCGTAAATCAGTCTCTGTTCAAGAGTCTGTCTGACAGTGAGCAGTCCTTCTGATGCACAAATCTCGGCGGATGAAATTGGAAAAAGCTGATACTCAAATTTCCTGCCTGTCAGAGGCTCATTCAATTTGTTCCTGAGTTCAAATGAAGATGAACCGGCGACAAGCAGCTGAATGTCGGGAAAATTGTCAACTATGCGCTTCAGTGTCATTCCGATTCCCGGAACTGACTGGGCCTCGTCAATCATCACAATCTTGTTCTTTCCGATGAGCAGCTTCAAGTCCGATGTACCGGCATCCGTCAGCAGAGTCCTGACTTCGGGCTCGTCACAATTCATTCGGAGAACAGGCTCGTCGCGGTGCTCCAGAAGCATCTTGAACAAAGTGCTTTTCCCGACCTGCCTGGCTCCGATGACAATGATCGCCTTTCCTTGAAACATGTCATTCTCTATCACATCCTGTAAAGTGCGCCTTATCATATCCTTATGATTTTAATTGTTGTGGCAAAGGTAAGTAAAATGGATTATAATCCCAAATTTTATATGAATTTTGGGATTATAATCCTAAAAATTGGCGTAATTTTGGGACTGACGAGCCCTGCTTCACGTCTGGGCCATATTGTTTGCGTTCATATATTTATAACGCGCAATGCAGTTATAAT
The DNA here is from genome assembly GCA_002439805.1 of Bacteroidales bacterium UBA6408. GTDB lineage: Bacteria > Bacteroidota > Bacteroidia > Bacteroidales > UBA932 > Cryptobacteroides. The sequence goes on along the minus strand of DJPQ01000046.1, from coordinate 15,276 downwards.
CTTCACAAGTCCATTTCCACGTCCTGCGATAAGTTCGTTCAAATATTTCTTACGTTCAAATATCATTTTAGGGAGTTTTTTTTGATATTGGTATCACATTTTGCACCGCAAAGATAGCGTTTTATCCCGAAAGCCAGCATAAATAATGGGAAAGTTGAAGGTAAAAAGAGAATCGCGCTTGATTCACACCGAGCGCGATTCAAATTCTAACCTAAAACTTAACCTATGAAAAAACTATTCGACGAAATTCATTTGCAATGTCTGTGCCAAAGTCGTGAAATCTGTTCAAAAATAGATGAAAATTCGCATTTTCCTTGGGATGAATGCTATTTCTTCCCCGTGATGTAGCAAAGACTCGTGTTTCATTTTCAGAAATGGCTGATGATGTGGGGCACATCTGTGATGGATTCGACTTCAAAGACCCTGTCGGAGTCCGGCATATCGGCGAACTCGTGCGCCCAGACCATCTCGTGCGGGACATGAATCGCGCGGCCTCCGATTTCAATCACCGGGATGATGTCCGACTTGACCGAGTTGCCGACCATCACCAGTTCTTCGGGGACGATGTCGAACTTGCGGCAGAGTTCGAGATAGTTCCTCCTGTCCTTGTTCTCCAGCACCTCGATGTGGTGGAAGTAGCGGTCAAGTCCGCACTGGCGGTACTTTCCCATCTGCTCCGTCAGGTCGCCCTTCGTCGCCACGGCCATCTCCCATCCCATTCCGCGCACGGTCTCAAGAGTCCGCTCCACTCCTTTTATTATGTGCAGCTCGTGGAAGGCCAGATCGGTGATGATTTTCTTTATACCATAGTATATGTCCTCTCTCAGGCTTCCTCCGCAGAGTTCCACCGCAGTGTCGGTCATCCCGAGCATATAGGTCTTGGAGCCGTAGCCGAAGAGGGGGATGTTCGCCTCCTGTTTCTCCCAGAGGGTCCGCTGTACGGCTTCCGCCTCGGCGTCCCTGTCCAGGAGCCCGGCAAATTCCTTTTCAGCGTTTCTGAAGTAGCCCTCGTTTTCCCAGAGCGTGTCGTCGGCGTCGAAAAAGATTATTTTTTTCGTCATTTCCTTTCCTCCCGCCGTTTAGTCTTTCTTCACTTCCGTTTCCTTCGCGAGGCTGCCGACCTCCGGAGCAGCGGTGCTGTCCGCATTATGAACCGCGAGGCTGTCGGCCGTCTGAACTCCGGCGCTGTCCGACTGTTCCCCGGCCTGCGGCGTCTCGACCGGCCTTATCGTGATGATGCGGATGTCTTTCACCGGCCTGTCCCTCCTGTCCGTCGGCGCGGCGGCAATCCTGTCTATCACGTCCAGACCGTCGATTGTCTCTCCGAACACGGTGTATTGCCCGTCGAGGTGTATGCAGTTCATCTCGTCCTGAACTATGTAGAACTGCGAGCCGCTTGAGGACTTGCGCGGATTGGCGACATCCCCCCGGCGAGCGGCGGCGAGCGCTCCCTTCTTGTGGTAGTATTCGCTGACGAACTCCGCCGGAATCGTGTAGTCCGGGCCGCCCTGTCCGTAGAGCTCGGTCTTGGAGCTGTCGCGGGTGTATGGGTCTCCGGTCTGAATCATGAAGCCGTTGATGACCCTGTGGAAGAGCAGGCTGTCATAGTAATGCTCGCTCACGAGCCTGCAGAAATTGTCCCTGTGCCTCGGGGTCTTGCTGTAGAGTCTCACGCGGATTGTTCCCTCCGTCGTGACGATGTCGAATTCCGGTTCGCTGTTCTGTACCATAATTATACTGTCTTTCTGTTCTTCCGCAGCTTTCTTCGCGCGTCTGCCATTACCGCATGAGGCGGCGCATAAACATACAGTTATGGCTGCCGCTAAGATGATTCCTGTTCTTCTCATATATGGTTTCCTGATTTGCGCGGAGGGATTCTCCTCCGGATTTTGACGTGCAAAGTTAGAAAAAACCATTTGCTTCGCAAGCGGTGGCCTGTTAAAAATATATAAAAATTGACTACTTTTGCATTATGGCAAAGAATCCTTTGAAACAGCTGGCGGGGGAGACCGCCGTCTATGGGCTGAGCACGATACTCGCCCGCATAATAAACTTCCTCTTCGTTCCGTTCTACACGAGGCTGCTCACCACGGCGAGCTATGGAGTGGTGACCGAGTTCATGGCCTACATAGCCGTGCTGCAGGTGGTTCTAGTCATGGGGCTGGAGACAGGGTGCTTCCGCTTCGCCAACAAGGAGGGAGCGCAGCCGAACAGGGTATATTCGAGCGCCCTCGCGATGGTGAGCGCGGTGAGCTTCGCCTTCCTCGCGCTCATGATTGTCTTCGCGAAGCCGCTTGCGCATCTTCTGGGCTACGACGGCTACGGAAGCTGCATTATGTATATGGGCGGCATACTCGCGCTCGACAGCATCACTGCCATCCTGTTCGCGAAGCTCCGGCAGGAGCACCGCGCCGTCAGGTTCGCGGTGTTCAAGACAGTGAAGATTCTGGTGGAGACGGGCGCGAACATCCTGCTTTTCTTCCCGTTCGTGTCCTTCTGTTCCCGCCGGGCGGCCGCCCTCGGGGTCGAGGTGTCGCAGCTCACTCCTTCTGATGTGTGGCTGCTCCATTTCATAAGTCCGACTCCCGACTTCAGCTATGTGATTTTCGCGATTTTCCTCAGCTGCATAGTCTGTGCGCTGCTTTTCATTCCTGACCTCATACGACTGAACTTCGAGTTCGACGGACGGCTGCTCCGGCAGATGCTCACATATTCCCTGCCTCTTATGGTGGCGGCTCTCCCCGGGATAGTCAACGACTTCCTCGACCGCATACTCTTCCGCTTCCTCGACACCAACGCGGAGCAGTGGCAGTCGAGCCTCGGCGTGTTTCAGGCGGCGGTGAAACTCGCGGTCATTATGAACCTCTTCATCCAGATGTTCCGCTTCGCGGCCGAGCCGTTCTTTTTCCAGCGGGCGAAGGACCGGGGCAGCAAGGAACTCTACGCGAGGGTCATGGAACTCTTCACGGCGTTCTGCGGACTCGTGTTCCTTGGAGTCATATATTATATAGACATCATCTCGCTGCTTCTCGGACGCGATTTCCGCAGCGGGGTCGGCGTGGTTCCGATAATGCTCTTCTCCTACATGATTCTGGGGATGCTCTTCAATGTGTCGATGTGGTATAAGCTCTCCGGCAAGACGAACATGGCAATCTGGATTACCTCGGCGGGTCTTGTCGTGACGCTCGTCGTCAATCTCGTCTTCATGCCTAAGTATTCCTATTGGGCGGCGGCCTTCGGGCATCTCGCCAGCTATGTGACGATGTTCGTCCTCAGCGCGGTCCTCGGGCAGAAGCACTGGCCGATTCCCTACCGCTGGGACCGCATCCTCGGCACGCTCGCCCTGATGTTCCTCTTCTACGGCATCGCGACCATGATTGACACACAGCTTTTCCACTTCGCCGGCTGGGACACCGACCGCCACCTCCTCCGGTGGAAGCTCGGGGTTCACACCGTCCTCCTCCTCGGCTACCTCGCCTCCGCCTGGGCGCTCCTCCGCAAGGGCATTCCTGCACCTGTCCGCGATTAGTGCTGCTACCAGAAGAAGCCGCTGCCGAAGGCGAGGAGGAGGGAGTGGTTGAGGGGGAGCATCAGGTTGTACTCGGCGTGGAGCTTCAGGCGGAAGTTGCAGCCGAGGCGGATGCCGAAGGAGCCGCCGCAGAGGAACTCGCCGTAGCCTCTGTTTATCAGCGGCTTCATGGCTTCGGGACAGCGCGGGCTGCGGTAGCCTCCGCCGACCAGCGCTCCGGCCTCGGCATAGAGTACTTTGGCGAACGGCCAGTTGAAGACCGCTCCGGCGAGGTAGTCGTAGAAGTTGGCGGTCAGGCCGAGTTCAGAGGCGGTTTCGGAGGCGGTGTCACGGTCGCGCAGGGAACTGATGCCGAGGCGGATGCGGGCGGAGACTCTGGGATGGAACGGAATGTCGGCCTGAACGGCGGCGAGACCTCCCGACAGGCGGCCGTGGGGACCTATGCCGTAGCGGTGGCCGTAGAGGGATTCGAGGGAACAGTAGCTCAGGGACCTGTCCTCGTCGAACTGAAGCGGCTTCCATGCGTCGGAGATGTTCTTCTTCTTGAAAATCGCGTCGCTGATGAGGTAGCCGAGCTCGACCGAGCCGACGCCTATGATTGCGCCGGCGAGAATGTCGGTGTGCCAATGCCTGTGGTTCATTATCCTTGACGCTCCGGTTATGGTCGCGGCGGCATAGCCCGCGAAGCTTATCCACGGGGAGCGCCAGCCGTACTCCTTGTGAAGCATCGTCGCGCACATGAACGCCGTCGCGGTGTGTCCCGACGGAAATGAATTGCGCGTGCTGCCGTCCGGGCGCAGCCTTCTGACGCTGTACTTTATCCCGTTCACGGCAATGGACATGATTCCTGCGGAGAACGCCTCCGCGCCGAGCCAATGACCCCATCCGCCGTTTCTTCCTTCCACGCCGCAGGCGCGCATCAGAATCATTGCCGCGGCAGGGGTGAACTGGAGGTAGTCGTCGTATTTGTACCTGAAGGACGGAATGTCGTTAAGCCTTATGTTCCGTATGTCATTGTCCCAGTCGATTTTCTCTCCAAGAGTCTGCGCGGACATATAGATTCCGCCTCCTCCGAACGGGAAAATCCCGAGAAGGAGAATGAAAGTCAAAAATGTCAGCTTTTTCATAAAACCGCTAAAAATATTTCCTCTCGTTTTTGTCCAGAGCCATGAAAATGAAGAACATCAGTGAGAACGACAGCAGGGACGAGCCTCCGTAGCTTATGAACGGAAGCGGGATTCCGATGACGGGCATGAGGCCTATGGTCATTCCGACATTGATGAAAAGGTGCATGAATATGCAGCCGGCGAAGCAATATCCGTAAATCCTCGTGAATCCCTCGCGGCTGTGCTCCGCGTCGCTGACGATTCTCCAGATCATCAGGGCATAGAGGAGTACTACGGCCACCGAGCCAAGGAATCCCCACTCCTCGCCGACGGTGCAGAAGATGAAGTCGGTGCTCTGCTCGGGGACGAACCCGTAGGTTGTCTGAGTACCCTGAAGATAGCCCTTGCCGGCGAATCCACCTGAGCCGATGGCAATCATGGACTGGTTCACGTTGTAGCCCACGCCTGCCGGGTCGTCCTTCAGCCCGAGAAGGACCTCGATTCGGCTGCGCTGGTGGTCCTGGAGTATGTTGTTGAAGATGAAATCGACGGAATAGGTGAAGGCTATGCCGGCAAACAGCGCTACGACGGCGATGTAGGTGTAGAAATGCCTGTTGCGGAATGCGGAGCGGAGCGCGAAGGGCACGGCTATAAGGATGGTGAGAAAAAGCAGATAGACCGGCTTTATTTTCATGAAGAGCGAGTCCGGATTGCCGATGGCCTGCGCAATCCTGTCGAAAATCGTCGGGACGAATGCGAAGAGCAGCGTCACCGGAATCCCGATGAACAGGAGAAGCTTTGTCTTTCCCGCCTTGAGCGCGATGTACGCCGTCACGACGACCGAGAGCGCCAGTATGGCCGCGTAGGGGCTGACCGTGAGGGTTAGGATGAATATGAGTATGGCCATCCCCGCCGTCACGATGAACCATCCCGAGAGGCCTTCGCGGTAGAGCATGAAGACGAACCCGCAATAGACGAGCGCCGAGCCGGTTTCCTTCTGGGCCACTATAATGGCCATCGGGAGGAGTATTATCGCCGCTGTGAGCAGAAAGTCCCGGGTCTTGTTTATCCTGTAGTCAACCTGGCTCATGAGCGTGGCGAGCATCAGCGATGTCGTGGTCTTGGACAGCTCCGCCGGCTGGAAGCTTACCGGGCCGAGCGAGAACCAGGAACGCGAGCCGTTGACGTCGTGGCTGAGAAAAATCACCGCCACGAGCAGCCCGAGCATCAGGATGTAGAGCGGCAGCGAGAATCCCTCATATATCCTCGGAGGAATCACGAACAGAACCAGTGCACCGACGCCGAGCGAAATCAGCAGCCAGATAATTTGCTTGCCGCTGCGCAGCGACGGGTCAAAGATGTTGCCTCCATCGACAGAATGGACCGAGGCGTAGATGTTCAGGATTCCGACTGCCACGAGCGCGAAATAGCAGCCCAGAAGCCACCAGTCGATGGTCTTCGCGAGGCTGCGCCTGTTTGTCCTTGTGTCGTAGAGTCCCATTTCTGTCAGTCCTTCTTTACCTTATGCATCAGGTCTCCGGAAATCACCCTCTGTTCCAGCGGCCTGCGTGATTCCGAAATCTCCCCGTTGAGATACTTCTCGACCAGCAGCGACGCTATCGGAGCCGCCCATGTCGCGCCGAATCCGCCGTTCTCCACATAGGCCGCCACCGCAATCTTGGGGTCGTCCCTCGGGGCGAAGCAGATGAACACCGAGTTGTCGTCTCCGCGAGGGTTCTGCGCCGTTCCTGTCTTGCCGCAGATTTCCAGCCCCGGAACAGCCGCCACGCTCGCCGTTCCCCCGGAGCCGTAGCCGCTGTTCACGGCGCGGTACATTCCGTTGATGACTTTCGGGAAATGGACGGTATCGACCTTGGTGTAGCGGCGCACCCGGTACTTGTCGTCAATCCTGTGGTTTTCCGAGTCTTTTATTATGTGGGGGATGTAGTAGTAGCCCCTGTTGGCTACGGTCGCGCAGAGGTTGGCGAGGTGGAGCGGCGTGCAGCCAAGCTCGCCCTGTCCGATGGACAGAGATATGACAGTGAGCGACTTCCATCCGCCCTTGCGGTAGCGCTTGTCGTAGTATTTGGAATCCGGCACGAATCCCCCGAGCTCCGACGGGAAGTCGCTGCCGAGCTTCTGGCCGAAGCCGAAGCTCTTCACATAGGCGTTCCATGCGTCGAGCCCTTCGGCGACGTTGGCGTATTTCCTGTTGTCGAGTATGTCCCGGAGCACATAGCAGTAGTATGCGTTGCAGGACATCATGATGGACTCCTCAAGGTTAAGCGGCGACTTGTGCACATGGCAGCCGAGCTTGTTCCTCCCGAAGTGGTAGCCCCTGCTGCACGGGTGCGTGGTGGCCGGGGTGACCACCCCCTCCTGAAGCCCTATCAGGGCGTTCACGAGCTTGAACACGGAGCCCGGAGGGTAGGGAGCCTGCACGGCGCGGTTGAACATCGGCTTGTAGGGGTTGCCGAGAATCTCGGCGTAGTGGTTGCCTATGTCCGCGAGCATATCCACGTCTATTCCCGGGCTTGACACCATCGTGAGAATCTCTCCGGTCGATGGCTCGATGGCCACCAGCGAACCGACCTTGCGGTCCATGAGCGTCTGTCCGTAGTGCTGGAGCTCCGCGTCTATGGTCGTGGTGATGTCATTGCCAGGCACTGCCTCACGGTCCATATCCCCGTCACGGAAGCGTGTCTGGATGCGGTTGCTGGAGTTGCGCAGGTAGATGTTGTAGCCCTTCTGCCCCCGGAGTTCATCCTCCATCGCCGCCTCTATTCCCGTCTTTCCTGCATAGTCTCCGCTGCGGTACTCGTCCGGGTGCTTCTTCAGAAAGTCCGCATCGACCTCGGACACATACCCAAGTAGGTTTCCACCCGCGTTATACGGATACTCCCTGACGCTTCTGGCCTGCCCCCTGAACCCCGGGAACCTGTACTCGACCTCCGCGAACTTCATGTACCTTTCCGGAGGCAGCTGCTTGAGAAAGGGAAGTGTCTGCCAGCCGATTCTTGTCCTGAACCTTCGGTACTCGGACATCTTCTCCCTCACGAAAGTCGTGTCTATGTCGAGCACCGTGCAGAACGCGAGGGTGTCGAATTCCGTGACCTCGCGCGGAGTGACGAGAAGGTCATAGACCACCTTGTTGCCGACGAGAATCCTGTCGTTGCGGTCGTGGATGATGCCTCGTGTGGGATATATCGTGGAATAGACCATCGAATTGTTCGACGAGTCAATCTTGTAGCGGTCGTCTATTATCTGGATTACGAAAAGCCGGACCATGAGGATGAGCACAGCCGTCCCCAGCCCGATCATAAGCTTATTTTTCCTGTCCAAGACCATGGTCTAATCCCTCGTGTTTCCGTGTGAGAAGATGTGGATTACGATTGCCGCCGGAATGAGACTCGCGGCGAGGGAACATCCGAGCCGGGCTGCGGTGAAGCCGGGCGACCGTTCCCCGGCGCCGTCGAGAACCACATAGACGAGCAGAAAGACCGCCGTGGCCACGGTGACCAGCGCGAGCATCCTCGGCCATCCGCTCTTCACGACTGAAAGCGCCTCAGTCCTCACGACCGTGTCCTCGCCTATGAACAGTCTCACGAGCGGCTTCTGCATGAGGGCGACCGGCACGAGCGCGGCCATGTTCAGCCCGAGGACCCCGTCCGAAAGCCAATCGACGGCGAAGCCTGCGGCGAAGGCAATCAGCATCGAGACCTCCGTCCTCGTGTAGAGGGGGAGGAACATGACGATAGCGGGCAGCAGGGTCACAGTCACCATCGGGCCGAGGAAGACGCAGTCGCAGATGACAATCTGGCACACGACCAGAAGAATCCATGTCGCTATGAATTTCGTGTCGGTCCTGACCATATCACCTGTCCTCCTTTTCCAATGATTCCAATTCCTCCGCGTCCGGGTTGCTCACGATCGTGACGTACTTGAGGCTGCTGAACTCCTCAAACAGCCTGACTTCAAGATTGTAGGTCGCCCCGTCCTTGAGCTTCGAGCCCACCGTCACCCCGAGCGGGATGTCCCTCGGAAATATGGCGGAGAAGCCGCTCGTATAGACCGTGTCCCCGAGGCCTTCAACGAGGTGATGGGGAATTTCCTCAAGCACGGCGTTCCGGAAACCGTCCCAGCTCATCGGCCCCACGGGCCCTTCCTTCCCGAGCCTCGCGCTGACGCTCATCTTGTAGTTGCGGAAGCTGATTCCGTAGCTGTAGTGTGCGCTCACGTTCTCGACGATTCCGACGACCCCCTTTTCGGTGATGGCCCCGGCTCCTTCGAGAATCCCGTCCTCCGCTCCCTTGTCGAGTATGATGTAGTTGTGCTGGCGGTTGTCGCTGAGCTTAACGATTTCCGCAGGAGTGAAGCGGAACCTCCCGTTGGCCCCCCGGATGTCCTCCCTGACATCAATCCCCGCTGCCGCGACATTGTCCTCAAGGCAGCGCACACGTGCGGCGAGCCTCGCGTTCTCGGCCGCGAGCGAGTCGTTTTTGGCGGACAGGGCAAAATATCCCCTCACTTTCTCTCCTCCGCTCCAGAGCACGGACATGACGCTGTGACCGGCGTTCGAAAGCCAGCTTCTCTGTAGTTCGTTGCCGTAATGCAGAACGGCAATCGCAGCCGCCTCCAGAACAAGGAAGACGACTGCGGTCACTAATCCTGATATGGGGCTGCGCCTCTGCATTCCGGACTTCCCGCTATCTCATGAGGAACGAGTAGTCGTCGGTGTGCTTGAGCGCGGTGCAGGTTCCGCGCGCCACGGCCCTGAGCGGGTCTTCCGCGACGTGGAACTGGATGTTCACCTTGTCACTCAGGCGCTTCGCGAGTCCTCTGAGCAGCGCTCCGCCGCCGGAGAGATAGATTCCTCCCTCGACTATGTCGGAGTAGAGCTCCGGAGGAGTCTGCTCAAGGACGTGCAGTACTCCGGCCTCGATTCTCGCGATGGACTTGTCGAGACAGGTCGCGATTTCCTGATAGGTCACCGTCGCTTCCACAGGGTGCGCCGTCATGAGGTTAGGCCCGTTCACCTTCATCGGCTCCGGCTCTTCCTCAAGCTTGGTGAGCACCGAGCCGACGCGGATCTTTATCTGCTCCGCCGTGCCTTCGCCCACCTTGATGTTGTGCTGCTGGCGCATGAACTGCATGATGTCCCCCGTGAGCACGTCGCCGGCCACCTTGATGCTGTCCTGCACTACGATTCCGCCGAGCGAAATCACGGCAATCTCCGTGGTTCCGCCTCCGATATCGACAATCATGTTGCCCCGTGCCGCCTGCACGTCAAGGCCGATTCCGACCGCAGCGGCCATAGGCTCGTAAATCAGGTAGAGGTCCCTTCCGCCGGCGTGTTCGGACGAGTCGCGCACAGCCCTCTTCTCCACCTCCGTACTTCCCGAAGGGATGCCGACGACCATCTTGATGTTCGGCTGGAAGAGCGACTTGCGCGTGCTGTTAATCTGCTTGATGAATCCCCTTATCATCATCTCCGCCGCGTCGAAGTCCGCAATCACTCCGTCCTTCAGCGGCCTGACGGTCTTTATTTTAGGGTTTTCCTTTCCCTGCATCGTCTTTGCCTTCTGTCCCAGCGCGATGGGCTTTCCGGTCACGATGTCGATAGCCACGATGCTCGGCTCGTCCAGCACAATCTTGTCGTTCTGGAATATGACGGTGTTCGCCGTCCCGAGGTCAATCGCAAGTTCCTGCGTCAAAAATGAAAAAGCCATATCCTTACCTTATTTTCTTTTTTCAAGTACATATCCCCGTATGCGCGGTTCATTGAGTTCATGTTTCCAAAAATCTTGTAAAATTAGGCAAAAAAACTCATATTTGCGAATATTCATCGAATATAATATGAACGAAAGAAGAAAATATCTCGTCGTCGTCGCCGGAGGACGCGGGCTCAGGATGGGCGCGGAGCTGCCGAAGCAGTTTCTCCGGATAGGGGAGCGCTCCGTCCTGCACCGCACGATTGACCGTTTCGTCACGGCCTGTCCGGACATAAGGGTGGTCACGGTGATGAATCCTGACTATATTGACTTGTGGAAGGACTATTGTCTCGGTTCGGGGATGGTTGTGCCGCAGACAATCGTCAAGGGAGGGATGACACGCTTCCATTCGGTGAGGAACGCGCTCGCGAAGGTCCCCGACGGCGCTCTCGTCGCTGTCCATGACGGCGTGCGCCCGTTCGTTTCGGAAAAACTGATAGGGGATATGTTCGCACGTGCAGAGGATGTCCCGGCGCTGGTTCCGGTCATCCCCGCCGTTGATACGATGCGGGCGCTCTCGAAGACGAAGGACGCTTCCGGGCGGGAAACTCTGGAAAGCCTTGACATTCAGCTCGACCGCTCGCTCCTGTATGCCGTCCAGACCCCGCAGATTTTCCGTTCAGAGGTCCTCAAGGCCGCATATTCCCAGCCCTACGACCCTGCCTTCACCGACGACGCCTCGGTCGTGGAGCGCTCCGGCGTGAGGCTCTCCTTCCTTCAGGGCGAGCGCCTGAACTTCAAGATCACGACAAAAGAGGACCTGCTCCTTGCACAATCCATTATCAATCTTTCCAAGTAGCAGAGCCAATCAGCTTTGGGAAAGGGGATGCACAGCTATCTTTTTCTGGAAGTGAATATGGTATTCTTATACTCATTGACCCACACCTGCCTCTCAATAGGCTGGTCCAGCGAAATCATAGTGTCCGTCGATTGCACATAGGGCAGCTTCTGAATCGTGTTCACAAGCACCTGCATCAGGTGGTCGTGGTCGAAGCAGTAGAGCTTCACGAGCAGCGCGTAGCGGCCGGTAACAAAGTGGCACTCAACCACTTCCTGAATGTTTTCCAGCGCTTCCACGACCTCCGGGTACTTGTTGCCCTCGGAGATGGATATACTCACGAACGCGCAGATGTTCAGCCCTATCGCCTGCGGCTTCACCATCACGCGCGACCCGGTGATGATTCCGTTGGTCTCAAGCCTCTTCACCCTCTGGTGGATGGCCGCTCCCGACACGCCGCACTCACGCGCTATTTCGAGGAACGGCGTCCTCGCGTTCTTTATAAGAAAGGACAGTATCTTCTGGTCTATTTCGTCAATGTGGTAGTTGATCATGGTTACCAATTATTAAGAATTTGCAGCGAATATAGCAATATTTTTACAAAAACGCACAAAAAACTTACAAACCCGCAGTCCCGTTCCCCGTTCACCCCCTGTCCCTGAAGACCGACGGCGTCACGCCCAGCTCCTCCCTGAAGAAATTGCAGAAATATTCGCTTGACGAGAATCCGCAGTCGAGGGCTATCTGCTTGACCGACATATTCGTGTTCTGCAGCTCGTAGCGGGCCTTCTGCAGGCGCAGCTTCCTGAGGAAGCGGACGGGGGACTCTCCGGTCTGGGTCTTGAACGCAACCGCAAACGACGTGTAGCTGACTCCGAGCGAGTCGGCAATCTCGTTCATGTCGATTTTCTTCTGGATGTTCGCCTCCATGTAGGCGCGTGCCTTCGCGACCAGCCTCGTCGTGTTGCGTCCGTCCTTAGGATTCATCGATTTTCCGTGCACAATCTCCGAAAGCAGCAGCGACAGCAGCGCCTTCAGGAACAGCATCGTGTCCTCCGTATCCGCGCGCGCCCATTCGAGCGCTTTCCGGAATATCTTCACGACCTCTTCCGTGTCCTTCACCTGATACACGTTGGTGCTGTCTGACGGAAATGCGTCCGAGATGACCCTTCTCATCATATCTCCGTCAAAGCCGAAGAAATACTCCGTCCATCCAGTCGCGGGATTCGGCTTGTAGGAATGCCATATCCCCGGACGGACTAGCAGGAGCGCTCCCCTTGAGACCTCGTACTGGATGCCCCTGTCGAGGAAGTATCCGCTCCCGTCCGCAATCATGATGAGCTGAAAGGCGTCCACCGCGCGCCCTCCGTCGTCGTTGAACTGCGTCTCCATGGGAAATCCTTCAAGCGGATACTTGTCTCCCGGCCTTACATTCTGGTATCCGATCGCATAAATCCGGTCTTCTTCCCGCTTGTTTTCCGCGCTCTGCGGAAACACGAAGCATTTGTTTCGTTCTGTGTCAGTAAGCTTCATCAGAAACAGTTTATTATTGCCTTTTTAACCAATCTGTCACAAGTTCGTAACGCTTGTGTAATGCGCTGCAATTTTTAACAAATGTATAGAGAAAAACAATAACCTGCAACTATAATCTCCTAATTTGACATACATTTGCGAAACAAAACGCATTGCAAAATCTACAACATCGTGTGGGCGTGACATAATACGAAACGACAAAATACATAATCAATATAAAAAACTGATAAGCAATGAAATTACATCACGTGTCATTATTTTTCTTAGCCCTCGCCATATTCGCGTCATGTGCGTCCGGGAGCGATGACTCTCTCTGGCAGCCTGCAGGGAACCACATCCGCACCAGGTGGGCGAAGGAAGTCTCTCCGGAGAATTCGCTTCCGGAATATCCTCGTCCGCAGATGGTCCGGAGCAAATGGTCGTCTCTCAACGGGCTCTGGGACTACGCCGTCACGCCGAGGGACAGCTCGTCTTTCGGGACTCCGGACGGCCGGATTCTCGTGCCTTTTTCCATTGAGTCCTCACTTTCCGGCGTCGGACGGTCATTTACGGCCGATGACGCGCTTTGGTACGAGACCTCCTTTAAGGTTCCTTCTTCATGGCGCAAGTCCAGGGTGCTCCTTCACTTCGGCGCCGTCGATTGGGATGCGCAGGTCTTCGTGAACGGCCGGTTCGTCACCCGGCATACAGGGGGCTACACCTCGTTCACCTGCGACATAACTCCCTATCTTGCCAAAGGTTCCGTGCAGAGCCTCAGACTCAAGGTGCTTGATGCGACTGACAACGATTTCCAGCCTTGCGGAAAGCAGGCGCTGAAGGCAAAGCCGGCGTGGTACACACCCGTATCGGGAATATGGCAGAGCGTGTGGATGGAACCGGTGCCGCAGGCTTACGTCGTGGACTACCTTCCGGTTTCTGACCATGACAGCCGCAGCGTGAGCCTTACCGTCGAGACGGCGGGAACTGAGTCAGGCGACATGTTGGTGGCGGAACTCCTTGAGGGATGCATCGGCTACGATACCGCGAATCCAGGCAGGAAAGTCCTGGCAAGGACACAGGCGGCCCCCGGCCGGCCCCTTGTGCTGAAAGTTGAGGACGTGCACCTCTGGTCGCCGGACTCTCCTTATCTATATGGTCTTGCAATCAGTCTCGTCAGGAACGGCAGGACGCTTGACAAGGTTCAGGCCTACACGGCGATGCGTTCAATCGGCTCAGTCCGGGACTCTTCGGGAGTGAAGCGTATGGTTCTCAACGGCGAGCCGGTCTTTCAGTTCGGGCCGCTTGATCAGGGCTGGTTCCCGGACGGGCTCTACACTGCGCCTACGGACGAGGCGCTCAAGTATGACATCGAGATGGCGAGGGAATACGGATTCAATATGATACGCAAGCACATGAAGGTGGAGCCGGACAGATGGTACTGGCACTGCGACAGGCTCGGAATGCTGGTCTGGCAGGATATGCCGTCGTATGCCATACATGCGAAATACGGGGACTGGATTGCGGATGGCTACGATATGGGCAACGAATTTCCGGCATCCGACGGGGCGAAGGCAAATTTCTACAAGGAATGGTCCGAGATTATTGCCGGGCTGAAGAAGTTCCAGTGCATCGTCTGCTGGGTTCCTTTCAATGAGGCCTGGGGACAGTTCGACACGAAAGACGTCGTGGCCTTCACATACGCCATGCCCTTCTCGGCAAGGACGGCAACCGTCAGTCGGCTTCCCTCTACGACATGATTCCGGCGAAGCCTCAGAACTTCACCGGCTACGGCAAATGGCAGACCGGCGCAATCATGGTCTACAAGGGCACCGTGGTTCATTACCAGAACGGCGAGAATATGCTTGAGTACCATCTGTGGACCCAGCAGTGGACGGATATGCTCAAGAACTGCAAGTTCAATCCGCAGAACTGGCCAATCGCCTTCGAACTCCTCAACAACTGCGGCGGTCCGAACCGCGAGGGCTACATCGGTTTCCAGGACCACGGAGACAATGTATGGTACCGCAACATCCGCGTGAAGGTAATGGAATAATTGCCCCTGATTATGAAACATTCTGTACTTTCGACAGTTACAGCAGTCGCAGCACTCGTTCTCGGGTGCTGCGATTTGTTGGCCGGAGAGCCGCTTGATTCAATTTCCAATGATGTTAATCCCTGCATTGCCGGGGCATCAATCTACAAAACCTCGTCCATCCGGTAGAGGCTGTATCCCTTAATCTGCACTACAATCAGATGCAGCGCGGCCTTTCCTGCAAGGGTCTTGACCGCCTTTCCCTTGCCGTAGCCCCTTATCTGCTCTGCGGCCTCGTCCCACTGCTTCGCGGCGGCCTCCTCGGTCGCGTCGGACCTGAGGTACTTAAGCTCGACGATGTAGGCGTGTGCGGTCGTCTCGCAGCGGTGGAAGTCCGGCATGAGGAAGAAGTCGCAGTAGCCGTGGCTGAGCTCCACCTCCGGATTTGTCAGATAGTAGGGGTTGAGGCTGAAATAGGCGGTCATGAAACCCTGGATGTTCCTCTCGCCCTCGATGAGGCTGCGGACTGAGGTCGTGTCGTGGTACTG
>DJPQ01000091.1:53850-54531 GCA_002439805.1 Bacteroidales bacterium UBA6408 | reverse complement strand
TTGCATCCAGTTTGGTCAAGTATGGACTATTTGCACCCCCATAGTCCGAACCTAATCCCTTCTGAGATAGACCTACAGTGTTTTTCCAAACATCTGAGCCGCCAGTACCATCAATTGACCACGGCAGTGTCACGCAATCCAGAATTTTCTTATCAAAGTTAAAGTTCAGCGGCTTGATGTGGCCGGCGGTGAAGGTGATGTCCTTGTCGAGGGTGATGGTCTTCTCGTAGCCGTTGACGGCGAGCTTGAGGGTGGAGCCGCTCTTGGCTGTGAACGGCTTGATGGCCATATAGACAGTCGCCTCGGCCTTGGCAGCCACCGTTACATCAGAAACAGTCAACTCGGCAGTCTCACTTGGATATTTTGCAGGGGTGTATGTCGGAGTTTCGGAATCAAAGGAAATGTAGAACTGTCCGGAAATATCCTCTCCTGCGGTGAAAGAAACACTGCTGAGAGAAAGCGATTCTTCCGTCGAGTTCGTGACAACGACTTTGATTACCGACGTGAGATGCTGCATCTGAATCGAAGGGACATCAGAGGCCTTGACTCCTTTTGCTATACCGTAAAGAGGATAGTTGGAACCACAGATATGGGACATATTGTTATCCCCCACCTGAGTCTGAGATGCATCGGAACGTGAACCGATATAGCAATATCCCGAATTTGTGTTATCAGGTGTCT
>DJPQ01000091.1:0-53723 GCA_002439805.1 Bacteroidales bacterium UBA6408 | reverse complement strand
CCGTCGCTGACGTAGGTCGTTGAACCGGCCACGGCGTGGAAGACATTGATGTCGTCGTCTGCGACCCACTTCGTGTTAAGGCCGTCATTGGCCGTCTTGGTGGTGACAGGCAGGGCGAAGAGTTCAAAATTAGGTTCTGATGCCGGAGTTGCCTGATCCACAGGCTCTTTATGGCAATTGGTGATAGAGAGGGCGAGGCAGATCAAACCCGCCGCATAGACAAATGACTTTCTCATAGCTTTAAGGATTTGAGTTTTAGAAACTGAGGGAGTTCTGGTCATCTTCCTCGACCCACTGATTGATTGACTTGGCCCCGAGGCTCGTTGCAAAGCCGGATTCGGCTGAAATCTGATGCATACGCACCAGAGGAGCCTCATAATGCTGAGGCATAGAATGTTTTGTGAACATAGTATTGAAATTATAAAGGTTGTTTGTTTTCTTTTTTCGTTGCCCGGCGCCTCCCCGGACCGGAATGCCGCCCAGTTCACAAGGGAGACGGACATTCGTATACAAAAATCCGTCGGCACACACCACAGTGCCAACGAGTTGCAAAGTTATAGACTATTCTCCGAATAAGCAACGGTATCCACATAATTTAAATTTTATGTAACAAATCATTGGTACGCAAAAAACACAAATGATTTGCCTTGCGTGAAATCATATTCCGAAAATCACGCTATTTTTGGGAATATAATTCCGAAAATCACGCTATTTTTTGGAATTGACGGATTTTAGACATATCTTTGCGGTGGTTGAAACACAAAGAATCCATGGGAAAGGCAAGACAGATATTCTCGGAAATAGAGAAAATTAAGGACAGAAAAACCGGACGGATTATCGTGCTTACGGGAGCTAGGCAAGTCGGAAAGACATATCTGGTGAAGAAACTGCTCTCTGACTACAGGTACATCTCCATCGAGGATCCGGTGCTGAGAGCCGGCTACACGACGCTCTCTGCAGACCAGTGGCACTCGCTTTATCCGAAAGCCGCGCTCGATGAAGTCCAAAAAGAGCCTCAGGTGATTGAAAGCATCAAGTCCGTCTATGACCAGTTCGACGACACGCGGTACATTCTCCTCGGGTCAAGCCAGCTTCTGCTGATGAACAAGGTTAAGGAAAGTCTGGCGGGAAGATGCACAATCTTCGACATGTATCCGCTGACCCTGCCGGAATTGCGGACTGCGGACTGCCGCGAGACCGCACCGCTTAGCCTGTGGCAGAAGATGCTGAACGGAGAGGCGGGAGCGGAGGACATTCTTCCGTCGTTTCTAATGGACGGGGAACATTCGCCGAAGGCGGCTGCGTGGGAATATTTTCTCAAGTTCGGAGGCTACCCGGCACTCACTGACGAGGAGGCTGATGACGAAGAAAGGTACAGGTGGCTCTCCGGATATGTGAGGACATACCTTGAGAGGGACGTGCGCGATCTGGCGTCGTTCCGCGACCTTGAGCCGTTTGTCAGACTGCAAAGGGAGGTGGCTGTCCTCAACGGCCAGATTTACAATGCATCAGCCGTCTCCAACAGCATAAGAGTCGATTCTAAGACGGCGCAGAGATACCTCACCTACCTTGAGATGAGCTATCAGGAAATAATCCTCCCGGCATGGAGCAGGAACACGGAAAAGAGACTGACGAAGGCGCCGAAGATTCACTTTATGGATTTCGGGGTGCAGCAGGCGGTGCTGAATAAAAGGGGAGGAATCACCGGGCACGAATTTGAGAGCATCGTGATTTCCGAACTCTACAAACAGTCAAAGAATATACTCTGCAACGCGTCTTTCTACCATCTGCGTACGCAGGACGGGCGCGAGGTTGACCTGCTGGTCGAAACAAGCGGCGGCTATTATGCCTTTGAGGTCAAGATGAGCGAGAATGTCACCGAATCCGATGCGAGACATCTGAAAAAATTGGATGAATACCTTGACAAGCCCGTCCTGGCTGCATTCGTGGTTTCAAATGACCCCGTGACAAAAAGACTGGGAAGCGGAGTCGTGGCCGTGAACGCCGCGATGCTTTTGGGATAGTTCCAAGAGCACGAGTATATGGGAAACGGAACAAGTTATTTTAACGCGAAATCAGAAAATCATGACAAACGGAATTTCAAAAATCCATAAGGCACTCATAGTCATTGCCCTGCTGCTCATGCCGGCGGGGGCGCGGGCGCAGTTCTTCACGGCCGGGGACGACCCGGGATGCAGGCGGTGGTACAGCATCGAGAGCGAGAACTACCGGATCATCTACCCTCGGGGACTTGACTCTCTGGCACGGGTCTATGCACGCGAGATGGAGCGGTTCAGAAAGCCTGTGGGGCTGACGAGCGGCTATGTCCCCGGGGAATATGCCCGGGGGAAGATGCCGGTGGTGCTGCACGCATACAACGCGGTCTCAAACGGGTCGGTGGCGTGGGCACCGAAGAGGATGGACGCATACACGCTGTCGCAGGTCTATGACGCGGAGGCGACTCCGTGGGCGGCGCAGCTGGCTGTGCATGAGTCGCGGCACATCAGCCAGATGCAGTTCGGACTGAGCCATGCGCAGCGGCCGTTCGGCTGGTTCTTCGGCGAGATGTGGAACGGGCTCACGGCCGGGCTTTACACCGAAAATTCATTTCTGGAGGGCGACGCGGTCTGCGCGGAGACGGAACTGACACGCTCGGGACGCGGGCGCAAGGCCGACTTTCTGAACTACTACATGGTCTGCTTCGACCAGGGGGACCTGCGGGACTGGGACCAGTGGCGCTTCGGCTCGCAGAGGAACTACACCCCGGACTGGTATGCGCTCGGCTACCTGACCTACGGAGGGCTGCGCTGGATGTACGACAGGGATGACTATGTGGCCGAATATCTGGACTATGCCTCACGCCATCCCCTGCGGCTCGACGTGCGCGAGGTGGTCGCGAGACGGACGACCGGGAAGGATCTCGTGAACTCGTTTCCGGCGGTACGGGACAGCGTGACGGCGGTGTGGAGGGCTGATGCGGAACTTCGAAAACCATATATGCCGATGGAGCAGGTGACGAGGACTACACGAAAGCCTGCGGACTACGAGGGACTTCTGATTGCAGGGAATGAACTCTTTGCCGTAAAACACGGATATACAGACAATTATCAATTGGTAAAGATTTCCTTGCCTTCCAAAGGCGGCGAAGACGACGCGAACGGCGGAACATCGTCAGAAGGCGACGAATCCACGGAAAATGAAGGGAATGCAAAGAACAGGTTTCCGGAAAGCTTCGTCAGGCATTTCGGGAGTCATACCGGGGCGCCGGTATATTCCTCGGCCACCGACAGGATCTATTGGAGCGAGTCGGTGCCGGACGCGAGATGGACTCTGAAATATGTGTCCATAGTGCGGAGCATCGCGAAGGACGGGAGGAGAGCGAGGAATCTGACGCACAGGGGATGGATGTATGACCCGGCGACCTCGGACACCCACGAAAATGCGGCGGTGGTGGAGCTTCGCCCGGAAGGAGGTTCGATGCTGACGGTTCTGAACCTGAAGGATGGCAGGAAGACCGGTTCGTTCGACGCTCCGGATTCGCTGCAGCTGGTCGAGACGGCGTGGATCGGAGATGACGCCTATGTTTCGGGAATATCTGAGGGGGGATTCGGGGTGTATCGTCTCGACGTCGCCGATGACGGATATGGTTGGAGCCGTGTCCTTGAGCCGCAGCCTGTGCAGATGAAGGATTTTCAGAGCAGGGGCGGACGGCTGATGTTCACCTCGGACAGGACGGGAGTGAACGAGCTCTACATTCTCAACCCGGCGGACGGAACTCTGCGGCAGCTGACATCGACGCGCTACGGAGCCTCTGACTATCAGTTCGATGCGGACGGCCGCTGGCTCTACTACTCCTCGCGGACAATCAAGGGAAAAATGGTTTTCCGCACGGCCGCTGATGAACTGTTCGACAAGAAAGTAGATTGGAGCGAGCGCTACAGCTGGCCGATTGCAGACAAGCTCTCGGAGCAGGCAAGGCGCAGGGCCGAAAAGATTTACGGAAATGCGGAGCTGCTTGAGAGCGAGGCCGCCCGTGCGGACACCATGACGCTGTCCGCTCCGCGCCGCTACCGCAAGGTGCCGCAGATGTTCCGCGTGCATTCCTGGGCGCCGTTCTATGCGAACATCCCCGTACTGATGAACGCCAATGACTTGGGGGACAACATATTCGACTATGTGAACCTCGGAGCGACGGCAGTGCTCCAGAACCAGCTCGGGACATTCTCCGGCATTGTGGGGTATTCAGCGCACAAGGATCCTTACGACAAGTCGCGCTGGCGGCACTCCGCCCATCTCAACCTCACCTACAGCGGGCTCTACCCGGTGTTCGAGCTCAGTCTTGACTTCAACGACAGGGCGGCGCGGCAGAGCGGAATATCCCTCCATGAAGTCGGAGAAGGGCTCTACTCCATAACGGGCGAATCGAAGGCATTCGCGTCCGTTCCCAACATCTCCGGAAGCGTCAGCGCATACATCCCGTTCAAGTTCTCGTCCGGAGGATGGAGCAGGGGATTCACGCCCCGCGTGACCTACTACATCAGCAACGACCGCAGGGACGCGAACGCCCTCATCTTCCGCGCCGCAGGCATTCCCGATGGCAGTTCCGGCGGCAGCGGATTGAGTTCGGGCACCGGCGGCGGCTCCGCCACACCAGAAGGCCTCTCGAAGCTGTGGGTGTTCGACCGGAAGATGAAATCGTTCAAGAACCTGCCCGCGCAGAACCTCACGGCCTCGGCGAGCCTCTACGGTGTCCTTCCCGTGAACAACTCTGGAGTTTTCCCGCGTTGGGGAGGAGGCGTTCAGGCCGGGCTGAGCTACCCGCTCGGCATGACCCACTGGTACTCCCCCGCCGCCTTCGGCTACGCCTACGGCTACTTCCCGGGAGTCGTTCCGGAACAGGGGCTCAAGCTCACGGGACTGTGGCAGGGTCAGATGCCGACCCGGGAGAAGGGCAGGCTCTACACAAGCGCACCTTTCAGCACCTCGGCCACGGGCATCCTCCCGCGCGGCATCCCTGCGGCGTCGCTTCGCTCCGCCCTCGTCCAGCGCACGGACAACCTCGCCAAGTTCACGGCCGACTATGCCATTCCCGTCTATGTCGGTGACCGCTCCCTCCTCTGGAGCTGCATCTACATCCGCCGTCTGCTGCTCACCCCGCACTTCGACTGCACCCTCTTCAGCAACGCCGCCCTCGGCCTTGGCAAGGGCACGGGCAGCCTGATGACCTACGGGTTCGACCTCTCGCTCGACATCCAGTGCATCCTCTGGCTCACAGTCCCCTGCACCCTCGGAGTCAGCGTCAACTTCAACGGCGCACCCGACTGGAACGGTCTCGCCGCTGTCGGCAAGGCACTCGGCATCCCGGATGTCCCGAAGTTCTACATAGGCCCAGTCTTCAGCATCAGCATGTTCTGACGGACCCAAGGATACTTTTCGCGCACGGTCTTGGAAAATTTCCTGGAAAAGCGGACAAAATAGGGTGATTTTGGGTTAGAAAAAAAGTTGGAAAATCGAAATAATTGCCCTATCTTTGCGTTGGAAAATCGGAATACGCCATGATTTCAAGGAAGATAGACGGATTTCTTCACGACTTTTTTGCCACTGATACGAAAGCTCTGCTGGTTACGGGGGCAAGGCAAGTCGGGAAGACATTTTCAATCAGACATATTGGAAATCAAGACTTTGAGTTTTTTGTCGAAATCAATTTCTACAGAAATCCTGAGGCCGTCAGCCTGTTCAACGGAGCGAAGAATGTGTCCGATGTGCTTTTCAGACTGTCGTCTCTCTCGGACAGGCCGCTTGCTCCCGGAAAAACACTAGTATTCTTCGACGAGGTTCAGCATTGCCCGGAAATTGTCACATGGATTAAGTTTCTTGTGGAGGACGGGACATACCGCTATGTCCTCAGCGGCTCACTGCTCGGGACGGAGATGAAGGGGATACGTTCCGTCCCCGTCGGATATATGTCAATGTATGATATGTATCCCCTTGATTTTGAAGAATTTGTGTCAGCAGTAGGCGTAAATCCGAATATAATCGAAAGACTGCGGGAGAATTTCGCAAAGATGGAGCCGGCGGACAATTTCGTACATGAGAAAATGCTGGAACTGACAAAGCTTTACCTCATAGTAGGAGGTATGCCGGCCGTGGTTCAACGCTATCTCGACACCAATGATCTTCAAAGAGTTACGGCGGAACAACATGACATTCTAAGATTATACCGCGAGGACATAACTCAATATGACAAGGACAGCCGTTTCCTCATAAACGACATCTTCGACCTGATTCCTTCCGAATTGAATGCCAAGAACAAGAGGTTCATTCTCAAAAACCTCAATGAGGGAAAGAAGTTCGACCGGATGTGGCCCGGCTTTCTCTGGCTCAGCAACGCGGGCGTGGCCCTTCCCACATTCAATGTGTCGGAGGTGAAGGCGCCGCTGGTACTCTCGAAGAACAGAAATCTGTTCAAGTTGTTCCAAAACGATGTCGGTCTGCTTGCCTGCCAGTATGCGCAGGGGATACAGACCAAGATTCTTTCGGGAGAGCTGGATATGAATTTCGGGGCAATTTTTGAAAACCTCGCCGCCCAGGAACTGACTGCCCACGGATTTCCTCTCTATTACTATAACAACAAAAGATCCGGTGAACTGGACTTCGTCATCGAAGAGAACGGAAAGACCGTCCCGATAGAAATAAAATCGGGCAAGGACTATGACCGCCACAATGCGCTGTCGAACGTCATGTCAAATCCGGACTATGACATAGACAGGGCATACGTGTTCTGCAACGAAAACATCCGCACCGCCGGGAAAATCTGCTATGTCCCGATATATATGCTCATGTTTCTACAAAATGAACAAATCCGGTCAAATGAAACTCCCTCCATCTTCAAGATAGACCTCGGAGTACTGGGGAATATCTGATTGGAAAAAGTTGGAAAATAGGAATAACAAGCCCATTTTTGTAGCAGAAAAGGATAGACGACCGGTTTTGTTCTTAAAATGAAATGATTATGACGATTGAGGAGATTAAAAGAATCATCGAAGGGGATGAGAGCCGGAGTTCTCGATTCGCGAGGCGACTGTCGTCGTGACGTTCAGACGGGCATCTTACAAGGATGTCACCCAAAATGATACTCAAAATGATAGGCAAAATGATAGGCAAAAAAGATACTCTATCTAATAAGAAATGACTCAAAAATATCTGCGGCTCAAATCGCCAAAGAGCTGAATCTCTCATTACCGACAATTTACAGAGAAATAAGGGACATAAACAAAAACACATCCTTAAAATGGGTCGGGCCGTCAAAGACAGGACATTGGGAGATTGGAGAGAAAACGGGAATAAAAGAAAACAATTGATATAAAGATATATGTCACTTACAGCAAAGGCTAACGGGGTCTGCTCCAAGTGCGGGCGGACGACCGAAATAACGATTTACAAAAGCATTAACACGGAGGACAACCCTGAGCTCAAGGAGAGGGTGAGGAACGGGTCGCTGTTTCTCTGGGAGTGCCCGCACTGCGGGACTGTCAATCTGGCGCGCTACGAGACTCTCTACCACGACCCGCAGAAGAAGCTGATGCTCTGGCTCGTGCCGGACGGGAAGATTTCCGAGACGCAGATGCAGGCCATCACGAACCACACCAAGGCCATGGGCGGCTACACGCTCAGGCTTGTCAGCGACATTGGCGAACTGATGGAGAAGGTTCTCATCTTCGACGCGGGGCTGGACGACGTCGTTCTGGAACTCTGCAAATGGGTGACCAAGAGGGAGATGACCGCCGGCGCGGGGAAGGAGACGAAGCTTGAGGAAAAACAGCGCAACGAGGAAATCAGCGCTGCCGCCTTCCACTTCTACCGCATAGAGGGAGAAGGAGAGGGCCGCAGCATTATACTCAGCTATGCATCGCAGGGACAGATGGTCGGACTCAAGGTCGGCTGGAACGTCTATGAGGACTGCGCCGGCATCATCGCGAGAAACCCCTCCGTGCGTCCGGGCGAAGGCTTCGTGAGGGTCGATGCAAAGTGGGTCGAGTCCATAATGAAATAGAACTTGCGCTCAGTCGTGAAGGCCCCGGCTGCGGAGGTAGCCAAGAAGCAGCTCCGGACGGTCGGTCTGGATGAGGGTTGCGCCGAAGCCTATCACCTTGTCATAGACAGATGCCGGGTCGCCGCACTCGAAGGCCTTGTCGTCGTCGAGATAGCCGCAGAGGCTGCCCCAGATTGTGTTCACCCAAAGCTTAGACCCCGAATCGACAATCTTTTTGAAGCAGTCCTCTACCTCAGGGGTGAGCTTCTTCCAGCAGACCTCGTAGGCAAGCGGAACAGTCCCTGTCTCCATGTACTCGTTGAACAGCTGCCGTCCCTGCTCCTTCTGGATGTCGATAATCGGCATATACATCATATTGTGCGCGTGTGACGCCATCTTCTCGGCGACTGCGGCAACAGGCTTCTTGCCCTTGATGAGAATCTGGTCCGTCACTCCGAGTTCCTCGGTGACGGCGAGCACCTGGTCGTAGTATTCATACCCCTGGTCCACATTGACGCAGATTCTGTCCCTGCAGCATTCAAGCGCCTCGCGCAGAGTGCAGATGTGGAGCGAGTCGGTGGCGACGCCGTGCGCCCGCTTCAGGCGAAACTCCTTCAGTTCCGCGAGGGTGTAGTCGCTGACCGGCCCCTTCCCCGTGGTACAGCGGTCGATGGTCCTGTCATGGGAAAGCACCAGAACACTGTCCTTGGTCATCTTGAGGTCGAGTTCCATGATGTCGCACCCCATGCGGATGATGGACTCGATGGCCGGAATGGAGTTCTCCGGATAGTTGCGCCAGTCTCCTCTGTGGCAGGCCACGACGACATATTTCGATGTCGGGTCATGCATCTGAGCCACAATCATTTCCGCACGGTTGGCGTACTTTGGTTCACCGCTGCCGCATGATGCGAGACATATGAGCGACGCGATGATAATTAAAAAATTTTTTGCATTCATTGTATCTAAGTTTTTTCTATTCTGCCATTGACGTCACTTCGTATGGGCTCTTCAGCGCGGCCCTTGCCGCCTTAAGGGCAACCGGGGCATTCGCATCCGTGACGGGGGTGGAATAGCTTCCCGGCGTTGTGGATGAATTGTAGTAGCGGTAGGCGTTGCCGTCGAGTTTAACGCCGTCGAATGACGGGGATATGAGTTTCTCAAAAATCATGCATGAGGCGCCGTAACGGGATATGCCGTAGTCCATGTGATATCCGTCGCGGGTGAGCGCCATGTCATTGTCGATGTTGAGGACGGAAGAGCGGAGATTCTGGAGATATGTGCCCGTCGCGATGACGTCCTTGAACGGAATGTCGGCCATCAGTTTCTTCGTCATCGAGACAATCACACGATACATCTCATCCGTGGTGGAGAAATTCTTCTGCCCCCTGTCCGCCGTGGCAATCTTGTTCATGTCATGATAGGCCTGGGACATGATGAAGTAGAAGTCCGGAGTCTTTTCCGGGCAGTCGGCCTTCACCTTAGAGACAAGTCCCTCGAACGCCGTCTTCTGACTTGCGGTCCAGTCCCATGCCACGGCCCGCCCGGTGTGCTCCTGAATGGTGACGATGTCCCACTTGTCGCTCTTCACGACCTCGCTGAGGCTCTTGCCGGTGACATCGGTCCATGAGGTCGCGCCGTTCTCGCACCTGTAGCAGTGGTAGTCAGCGGAGGAACTGTAGCCGTCGTTGTACTCAAAGACACGCCGTCCGCCGTAATACATATGCCATAGCTTTATGTCCTTGATGCCAGCCGCGGCGAGAATACCGGGAAGGTGCTCCACGGCATCCTTGGTGAAGCTGTTTCCGATGAAGAGAATCTTCAGCTTCGCGTCGGACTCCGTCGGTTCCTCAGGTTCCTTGACGCCGATGAGGTAGGTGATGTCGTTCAGCACAGACTGCGTGGATTTTATTTTGCCGAGATAATTGGCCTTGGTCTCATCGGTATATTCGTCAACCACTCCTTCGCCGCCGTTGTAGGTTCCGACAGTGCCGCCGGCAACGCAGCTGCTCCAGGTCGCCGCACTCGTGTTATATGCCCAGAAAAGTCCACGGTACTGGCTGTCTGTCCGGACATTGCCGTAATTGGCGCAGCGGCTGAACTCGCAGTTGTTCGGAAGATTGGCGATACCCGCAGTTCTTGCGCTTGTGGTGGAGATGATGTCCCCGTAGTTTATGCAGCCGTTCAGAGAAGAGGCATTGGCGACATTGCAGGCGATGTTTCCGATTCTTCCCTTGTCCGGTCCGGGGCAGCTGTTCATCTGGTTGCCCCTGTTGATGCAGTTCACAAGCTTGGTGCGGCGGTTGCAGGCGGCGCAGATGCCGGAGGTTCGGCAGGTCGCCGAGGTCATGTCGCCGCTGTTCGAGCAGTCGGACACGGTCACGAAGTGCTGAGTGCCGGTCGTGGAGGTGCCGAATCCGAGTATGCCGGCGATGTGGAACGCATTCGCCCCGCTCTCGGCATTGCCGTCGAGGTTCTCGGCCACGATTTCTCCGAAGTTGTCAACGCTGTCGATGACGATTTCATGATTCTCGGTGAAGGCATAGCCTACAAGGGCCATGAACTGAGCCTTTTTTGCCGGCACGCCCTTGCTCATGAAGGTCATAGGAGCATAGCTGTGCACATCGCGCACGGTGCCGTCATAGACAAGCCCGGCAATCACGCCGTGCGAAGACGCCGCGCCTGTGGCCTCCACGAGCAGCGAGCAGCTTGACTCGAAGGTGAAGTTCTCCACGACGGCCCCCGGGCCTATCACACCGAACAGTCCGAAAGTGCCGCCCGCCGAAGAAACGGTGCTGTGCATCTTGAAATTGAGAATCTTGTAGCCCTGACCGTTGAACCTGCCGGTGAACATCGGCCCGGTGACGGTCAGTTTGTTGGAGACGTTCACAAAAGTCCCGTTTCCAATCGGGGTCCAGTCCGTCACGGAAGACATGTCTATGTTGTTGAGCAGATTTATTCCGCCGGCCTCATCCTGCCATTCCTCCAGAGACCCGCCGGCATTGACGGCGGCGGCAAACTCGACGAAGTCCTGCGCGGACGCGATGCCCTTAGTGAGAGTTTCGCCGGCGAACTCGTTGCCTGTCACGATGGACGGCTGAGTCTTAGGGGTGAAGAACACATAGCGCCCGAAATTCTCGGCCGTGATGTCAACAAGCTTGCTGTCGTCAGAATATGGGCCGATTTTACCCCCGACCTTATTGTTCCTGATTGTGCAGGCCTTGTTGTTGGTATTGGCAAGAATTATTGCTATGAACTTCTTCGTGGCGTCGGAGGCATTGATGATGTCCGAACGCACGGAGCCATAGTTCTCACACCCTTCGATTACACAGGAGGCGTCGTTGGTCTGGCCGGCGACGCCGGCGGCATAACCCTGAGTCGTGTTTCCTGCGACAGCAAAAGTGACGTTGCCCTTGTTCACGCAGTTTATTGCGGAAGTCTGGGCATTAAGCGCGGAGACGATGCCGGCCACGCGGGTGTTCGACGCCTTCGTGTCGGTGTTGGTTATGTCCGCGAAGTTCCTGCAGCCCTCGACGGTTGCGTTCTTGTTCAACGTCGCGACGACTCCGGCGTTGCGGGAAGCCTGAACATTCATCGCGCCGTAGTTTTCGCAGGACCTGACCATTACTCTCAGAGCCGACGACGCCGACTCGGCATACCCGACAACTCCTCCGATTGAGAACGCGGTTCCTCCGTTTTTCGTATTTGTGGTGTTAACCGACTTGAATGTTCCGAAATTGGAGCTGTTCGTGACCTGTGCGATGACATCTCCTGCCGAATATACGGAACCCGCCACGCCGCCGAATCTCTGGCTGACATTATTTGCTCCGCCCGAAATGTCGAATGATGCCGAAGAAGAGCAGTGCTCAACTGTCGAATTGACCACCGCTCCTGCGATTCCGCCGCCGCTCACAAGGCTCGCGGACGAAGACTTGAACGAGGAGCCCTCACCGATGTTCACATTCTTTACAGTCGCTCCGGAGAGCACGCCGAACAGGCCGCAGGCAGTTCCGGCGGCAGCGTCGGCGGCTACGGTCATCTTCAGCCCCTTGACGGTGTGGTTACGGCCGTCGAACATTCCCTTGAACGCCGGGCCGCTTACCGCAGTGCCCGAGAATGTTCCGTTGCCGATTGGAATCCAGTCGGTGACGGAAGACATATCTATGTCCTTATCAAGGAACACGTCCATCTGCTCCGCGCCGTCCCGGGCGTTAACCCTCTTCGCAAAGAGCATCAGTTCATCCGCCGTGCTGATTTTTATTTCTGTTTCAGTGGCCTTCTCGAAGAAAACCGGGCGGAGGACCGTCACCTTGTCGAGGTCGGTCGCCATGACGATGACATGACCGGACTGAAAGTCCCTGCCAAAGCTTACGCTTACCTCCTGCTTCTCCCTGTCGAGCGCGGCATCCACCGAATTGGCGGCGGCGATGGCCACCACGGCGTTCTCGGCAGCTGCGCCGCTCAGCTCGTAGCCGAAGGTCACCGGAGACGAAATGTTCGCCACAGTGAGGCTGACGGCCGTGGCAAGTTTGAGATTCAGGGCGTCCTGGACAGGAATCGTGACGGAGACGCCGTTGCCGAGCGTCAGGGAAAGGTTGCCGTCAGCGTCCGTACCCACGGTCCTGAACACCTCCGAACTTCCGTCCGAAGCCTCAACGGCATTGCCGGCGGAGTCGAGAAGCCGCTCCCCGTCAACAGTCCAGTAGCCCTGCGCATCAACCGAGACCACAGGGGTCTTCCCGGCCACGGGAACAGGCTTGCCGTCGAGGAGAAGGTCCGTTGTCGCGCCTCCCGAGGTAACCGTCCACCAGTAAATTCCGTTGTCGTCCTTGCGGACGCCGAGCACGGGAACATTTATCATCTGGTCCATTGCGGCCACGACCATTGTCTTTTCCTCATTGTTCCCGTCGAGATATGTCAGGACATAGCTTCCGTCGCCGTTCTTCTCCACTGAGGTCACGACATTTCCGGAAGTGAGCAGCCCGAGGGACTCAATCTGACCGTTAGCATCGTCTATCCTCGACTGCAGGGCGGCAATCCTCCCGTCAATCTCATCCAGACGACCCTTTAGTTCACTGTCATCGAAGCCGCAGGACGCGACGAGCGCGGCGGCAAGGAACGAGAGCAGCGTATTGTTTAATGTTCTTTTCATTTTTCTCATTGATTTTCAGCAGGTTTGAAATACTGTGAATTACAGTAGCCGTAGGCGTTTTCCGCCGTGGCGTCAGGCGCATTCTCAGGCGCATCCTTGAACTCGGACCATTCGCCGACCTTTCCTCCACGGGTGCATCCGGTGATTGAAACATTGCAGTATCCGGCGGCCCATCCCGGTCCGTCACCCTTTGAGCCGTCCGCATTCTTAGGGGTTATGTGGCTTAGGATAATTCCCGTGTTGGAGCATCCGGTTATGATGCCGCCCTTAAAGTGCCCGACAAAGCCTCCGCAGCGGCATCCGGTGTGAGAGAACACGTTGCCCATGTTGCGGCAGGACTCGACGGTCACGCCGGCCGCCTCGGAGCCTCCTATGAGCCCGCCCATTCTCTTGGCATTGGAATAGCCCTCCAGGTCGAGCCAGTTATCCTCGATGAGTCCGGAGTTGGTGCAGGTGCTGACCGTGACCTTGTTGCCGGCCTTCTCCGTACCCTGAATTGAGGCGATGATACCGCCGCCGCGTCCGTTAGGCCCGGCGATGCGGGCGGCATTCGTGCAGCCGATGAGCTGGCTGGACTTTCCGCTCTTGACATAGGCCATTATTCCGGCCACCTGAAGTCCGGTTCCGCCGGCCTGCGCATTGGCCACCTTGGACTTTACGAGTATGTCTCCGTTGTTGCGCACGGCGTCGGTCTTGGCCTTGCCCCCTACAGTGACGTCGAAGCCGCTGCCGATGATGCCGGCGAGGCTCATAGGCATGGACTGAGGACATTCTCCCTCAAGAATGACGCTGACATTGTTCGTGACGCCCGTAACGGTCACGCCCTCGGCGTATCCCACGATTCCGGCCACGGACGGAGTGATGTCGGGAGTTCCCGTGAGCGTGATGGCATCTCCCTCGGAGCCTACGGTCACATTCTTTATCACGGCATCCTTGGCCGCGCCGAAAAGACCATAGACGCTGTTCTTTGACACGTCGCAGGTCCATTTTATTCCCGTGATGCTGTGTCCCTGACCGTTGAACTTTCCTGAGAACGGATTCACGAAACTGTAGCCCGGGACACCCGTTCCCTCGCCGGAAGCGTTTCCTATAGGCGTCCATTCCACGCCCTCAAGGCTGATGTCCGAAAGGAGAACTACCTCGCCGTCGGCGTTTTCCCAACGGGATGTCGAAGCCCCGGCATTCACGCTGCGTACAAACTCCATAAACGCGGCGACGTCGGATATTCCCTTGTCGGCCGAAGGGTCATCTCCGCCTCCGCCTATGACGACGGGACTCTGGCTCACGAGTATTCTTGTCGAGAAATCATAGAGCGGGTTCGAAAGTATGATGGCCCCGGTTCTCGGGTCGTTGGTCTTGCTTTCAAAATATTCCGCCACGAACTCAAGACGGGAGGTTTCCATCGCCTTTGTCTGCACGGCCTTGAGCCATGACGCGCACTCCGGAGAGACGGACGCGGACACGGCTATGTTATGGGAAACATTGACGGAGAACGCTGTCATTTCACCGCCGAGCTTTATGACAGGCTCGCCAATAGGGGTTATGAGCTCGTTGTCCCTTATGTAGCTTTCCATGTCGATGACCGCCTTGCCGTAGGTGAAGAAGATGGGCTTATAGACAATCTCGTCGCCGGCGCTGACCATCATCACGACATTGCCCTCTTCCTTGCCCTCCTGCATTGAGACGCTTATCGTCCTGAGGTTCTCATTCACGGTGACGTCCACATTGTACGCCGTGAAGTAATCGACTGCCGCGTCGGCCGCCATCGTCCCGCTCACCTTGTAGCCGACTGTGACCGGAGAACCATAGGACTCGACCGCGATGTACGGAGGAGTGTCGAAGGTGATGCCGAGGGCCTCCAGATATTTCACGGAGAAAGCGCTGCCGTCAGAGAGAGTGAATTTGACGAGCCCGGCTTCCGAATCGACTTCAACGGAGGAGAATATGCTGTTAGAGATGTCCTTCGCCAAAGCTCCGGTACGCTCCCCGTTCACTGTCCAGTAGCCTTCGGAATCGACTCCCAGAACAGGGGCCGCCGTCTCCACCGGCATCGGAGCGCCGTCCTTGCCAAGAATCCAGTCCCAGCTCGCGCCGTTGTCGCGGGTCATCCGCCAGCAGAGCCTTCCCTCATGTTCCGCCGTGCCTATGAGCGGAGCCTTGTTCAGGTCGGAGGCCTTCGCGAGCGTGACGGTCTGTTTCTGGCCGTCGGCTGCCTGATAGGTGATTACATAATTCCCCTTTTCGTCAGTGCCGACGCGGGAGACAAAATTTCCGGAAACAAAGTCAGAGACGGACTTGAGCTGCGAGGACAGTTCGTCCGCCCTCTGTTCAAGCGCCGCAATCCGGTTTTCGAGGTCCGTCACGCTGTCCGTGATTTCCCTGGAGTCATAAGACGAGCAGGAAAACAGGAGGACAGGAGAGATGAGCGCAATTATTATTGCCTTTATGCTAATCGGTTTCATTTTTCCTTATTTCTTGAGCCGTACATACATATAGTTCATGCAGCTTCGCTCTCCCTTCGGGTCGGAAGGGTGACTGACAAGCCCTGAGACTCCGTCCTTGAGAAGCCACATCGAGGACGAGCCGCCGCCGTCGAAACGGGTGGAGTTCCATGCGCCGAGCCGGAGGGCTATATCCACGACTTCCTGCGCATTGACCCCGATGGAGAAGCCCGTCTGACGCCCGTCGATTTCGGCAATCATTATACGCGAGCCGCTCTTGTCCACGCAGACGAAGGTCATAGGGTCCGAGAGCTTGCGGAAATTGTGGTCGGCAGGAACCGTGCTGAGGGTGTTCTCGCCGTCGGTGATGTAGTGCCACATGGTCGAGTTCTGGGTGACGATAGGCTTGACCTCCCCGTCAACCTCCATCTCTGCACAGAGCCGCAGCCTGTCCCCGGCCTTGAGGGAGGCGAGGTCATCGGCGGCCGAGCCGAATGCCTGAATGGCCACCGAGGAAGCTCCGTCGAGATACGGCGGTTCTGCCAGCGCCTCAGAGCGTCCGTCCTGTACCGAGACAACCTCGGCGTCTGCCCATCCCTGATTCACCTTCATGTTTCCGGAAACATATTTTGCGACGACATAGAGAGCATTCGCCGAAAGAGGATTCGTAATCTGCGGTTTCTCGGGATGAGGCGTACGGCGGTAGCGTGAGGTGTAGATATTTACAGGATAGCTCTTCATCCTCGATGCGTTCGCACCGCGCACTATCGTGTCGTTCACCGTGTAGAACGGGATTTCCTTGCCTGAGACGTCGATTTTCCCGGAGAATGTCTTTTTGCCGCAGGATGCCGTGCCGTCACTGAATATCGTGAATGCCCATGAATGGTTCGGAAGCGAGGTCACGACATAGGGGCTGTTCATATAGAGAAGTTCGCCGTCCTCGATGTGAGGTCCGCGGGCGATTCCATAGTTGGAGTCAAAGTATCCCGTGTTCACCCCGCCTATAACAGCCTCGCCCTCGGCCGTCTTGCGGGCACAAAGCTGAGAAAGGGTCTCGCGGAGATTGAATCCGTTGTTCTTGTTGGAGTTGGCGTTCGGGTTCGGGACTATGTCGTCGGCGAAGGATGTAGTGACCTCAACCGCAGGGGACTTGAGGTCAATCTCAAGGACATGCATCCGGCGCGTGACGGTCTTGAACTCCATGCTGTAGTAGTTGCAGCCTTCCGCAAGGGTCTTTTCCTCGGTCACTTTCCAGAGGTCGTTCTCGCTGTCAACTCCGAACTTTCCGAGGAGGCGGACCGTGCGGACAATCATATTGCCCTCGCTGTCGGAGACAAGAATGGAGAACATCGCCTTATGCAGGGCGGCGGGAACCGTGACGTCAATCTTGCCGTCTCCGAGGACAGCTGACAGGTTCTCCGTCCTGTGGAGCTTCACAATTGCGCCCTCGGCGGCCTTTCCCCCGAG
This sequence comes from Bacteroidales bacterium UBA6408, assembly GCA_002439805.1. Lineage (GTDB taxonomy): Bacteria > Bacteroidota > Bacteroidia > Bacteroidales > UBA932 > Cryptobacteroides. The sequence goes on along the minus strand of DJPQ01000091.1, from coordinate 36,634 downwards.
ACTGTAGGTGAATTTCAGAGAGGTAGCGCCGTCCGTGACCCTGACCTCGCCCTTGACCTCCTCAGAATTGAGGAAAATCCTGAGAGAGAGCCGACCATCAGTGCCGACCGTGACAAGAGAGCCGTCGGCGAGCACGAAGGTGACGGTGCCGTCGCTGTTCTGCACAAGCTTGGAGACAAGAGAGGCCGAGCGGCCGTTCGACTTAATCTTTTCGCCGTTTCCGTCGAGGATGTACGCGCCGTTCACCATCCACCAGCCGTCCTTGTCCGTGCTGAATGAGGGTGCGCGTCCGGAGACCGGAAGCCTTGCCCCGTCGATGTCGGTGAGCACGACGGTCTTGCCGCCGGAAGTCAGGGTCCAGTAAAGCACCCCGTCTTCCTCTTTGGTCCCGATAATGTCGGTCTCGGCAAGGTCGGACGCCGATGCAATCACCGCCGTGGCGTCCTTGCCGTCAGCGGTGCGGTAGCTCACCGTGTATCCGCCTCCGGCATTTTGAGAGATGCCAGTTATGACTCCCCCGTTCTTTGCGGCGGAAAGCAGCGCCGCCTGCTCCTCCACGGCTCCGAGAGATTCCGTCAGTTCCTTAATCCGCTTCTGTGCCTCATCCACGGCATTCCAGAGCGAGGAATCGTCATATCCGCTGCACGAGGCAATGAAGCCGGCAAGCAGCACTGAAATCAATATCATTGGTCTTTTCATCGTTCTTTATGATTATATATGTCTAATATCCCGGATTCTGAGCCAGAACGCTGTGTCCCTCCTGTTCCGGATATATCTGAATCTGTCCCTGAGGAATCGGGTAGAGGTAGTCCTTCTCCTCCCACTGATAGGTCTCTTCGCCGAACTGCACCAGATAGCCCTTGGTTCCTTCCGAGAGGGTGTTGTCCTTCCCGGGAGCAACGTTCAGGGTGTTCTCGCAGTCGGTGGCAGGGAGTGTCCCGCTGTAGATGCAAAGGTCCGGAGTCCCGTCATTGTTCATGTCGTACTCGCCGAGTCCCGGAAACCAGACGCCGATGAACCCGTGTCCGAGAGTGTTCGAGGCCGGGCAGAGCTGCCGTCCCTCGTGCCAGCGGAGCATATCCCAAAGGCGCTGTCCCTCATTGACCAGCTCGACCGTCCTCTCGCGGCGGATTTCAAGGATGAGTCCTTTGTCGGCGCCGTCAAGATGACTGTCGGTGTAGTATGAACTGAGGAATGCGTCCGGAGCGCCGTTGGCCTTCGCGACATCGAGAGCCGGCATCCCGGCACGGGAGCGGATGAGGTTTATGGAAGCGTCGATGACGCTCTGGTCGGCAAGTCCGAGCTCTGCCATAGCCTCCGCGTAGTTGAGCAGAACCTCGCCGTAACGGAACAGGGCATAGTCGGTCGTGGAAGAGGACGCGCCATCATGTGTTTCGTCCGAGAAGTACTTTATAGGCCTGTAGCCGCTGCGGTCGAAGTCTTTGCAGTTCGGCGCATACAGGACACCGGAATCATCGCCGACGGCGACATATCCCGGACCGGCGATGGTCTGGGCCATGCGCGGGTCGCGGTTCTCGAATTCCCGGGCATACTGCATGGTCTGCCACCCTTCCTGAGACTGGAACGGGGTCCCGTCAGCCAAGAGGTAGTGGTAGGCAAGCGCCCTTGTGAGGGAGTACCTCTGGTTCTTGTAGGAGAACTGGACTCCGTGGCGGATCATCAGTTCGTCGGTGGAGACATAACGCTTCGCGAATATGGTCTCGTCCGTCTCGGCGTCCTCAAGGACGAAGTAGTCCCTGTATGGCTGTCCCTTCAGGATTCCCGCTCCGCTGTACATCTTGTACTTGCCGCTTTCCATCACGGTCTTGGCCGCCGATGCGGCAAGGTTGAGGAAATATCCGGAGCTCAGAGTTATCGTGCTCCCGTCGGCGGCTGTGTAGTCCTCGTCCGGAACGTCATGGTATTTGCGCCACGTACCCTCGAAAAGGGCCACGCGGGACTTGAGCGCGAGGGCGGCATACCTGTTCACCCTATAGACTCCCTCTCCCCACGATTCGGGAAGCCCGGCAGCGGCACGGTCGAGGTCTTCCATGACCTTCTGCATCACATAGCCCCGGGAGTCGCGGGGACGGTAGAGAGCCTCGCGGTCCGTGTCAGAGATGACAAAGTCGTAGTAAGGAATGTCACCGTACATCCGCACCTTCTCGTAGTAGAACCAGGCACGGAAGAAGCAGGCGACGGCATCATATTTAGTGCGCACCGCCTCGTTCGTGCAGTTCCCGGAATGTGCAAGGTAGTAGTTGATGTAGCGGAGATATTTCCACGTGTCCTTCGACCACGAGGCAGTCTCCGCAGAGCGTGTGCCTTTCTGGAGGCCGCTGAGGGAGATGTGGTACTGGAGGTCATTGTCCTGAAGAGCGCCGTTGGTGGTGTTGTCGGGCGCGGTCACGAGGTCATAGAACCTGTTTGTCGCAAGCCGGCACTCCTGTTCGTTCGTATAGAACGTCTCCGGAGAAAGGCTCGTTTCCGGAAACTTGTCAAGAAATCCGGAACAAGAGGAGAGCGCGAGGGCGGCTGCCGCCATAATCATATATTGTATTCTTTTCATTTCCTGTACTGCTTTAGAAGGTTATGTCAACTCCGAAGGACACTGTCCTCGAGAACGGATATATGCAGTCGTCGGACTGTTTGGAAGACGCCGTCGCGACCTCGGGGTCCACATATTTGGTGTGCCTCTTCATCGGAGACCAGTACCAGAGGTTCTCGCCCGTGAGATAGAAGCGCACCTTCTCGACGGCCTTGTTCGGCCTGAGCGGGAGAGTGTAGCCCAAGGTGAGGTTCTTCAGGCGGATGTAGGCCGCATTCTGCAGGAAGTAGTCGCTGGCAACGCCCATAGCGCAGTTGGAGTAGGAAGAATAGCCCCTGCGGCGCGGGAGGTAGGTGTTGCGGTTCTCGGGAGTCCATGTCACCGAGGCAAAGTCCTTAGGGACGAAGGACGAGGCCGGGAAGCCATAGAATCCCCAGAAATACGAGCAGTTTTTCGGAGGCATCCAGTCGCAGTGGCCCACGCCCTGGAAGAATACGGACAGGCTGACCCCATGCCAGTCGATGTCCCCTCGGAAGGAGTAGTTGTAGCGCGGAATGGAATTGCCGATTATGTAGCGGTCGCCGGGCTTGTCGAGGGTGTTGGCGCCGGTGTTGATGACACCGTCGCCGTTCCGGTCAACGAACTTGACGTCACCTGCAAGAAGCTTTGCCATCGAGGCCACGCCGCAGTCATAGACGCCCTTGTTGACGGCCGAGTCGTCGATGCGCGCCTGATACGCGGCGGCTTCCTCGTCGGTCTTGAACAGTCCCTCGACCTGATAGCCCCAGATGTCGCCCAGACGCTTGCCGACATAGTGCATGCTCAGGGAGTTGTCCGGGTTGTCGAACTTGGTGATTGTCGTGACATAGTCTCCGAGCGACGCGGCCGCGGAGTAGTAGAGCGGACTGCCGCCGACCCTCCTGGAGTCCTTCCATGAAAGGGTAATCTCATAGCCCTTCGTCCTCAGGTCCGCTCCGTTCACCCTCGGAGAATCCTCTCCGAACACGGCCGGAAGCACTTTTGACGAGGTGAGCATATCCTTGGTGTCGCGGATGTAGAAGTCGGCGTTGAGGTTGAGACGGTTGTCGAAAAAGCCCATGTCGAGACCGAGATTGTAGGTCACGACGGTCTCCCATGTGAGATTGTCCGCTATTGCGGAAGGTGTGGTGACATATCCTGCCTTTGTGCTTCCGTCGAAGGTGTAGTTCATCTGTCCGGTGGATATGGTGCTGATATAGGAGTAGTTGCTGACCTGCTGGTTGCCGAGGGAACCGTAGGAGAAGCGAAGCTTGGCGTTGCTCCACCAGTTCCTGATGCCGGACCAGAAATTTTCCTCGGACATCCTCCAACCTGCGGACGCCGACGGATAGAAGGCCCAGCGGTGGCTGCGGGCGAAACGTGACGATCCGTCATAGCGCCCTGAGACCTCGAAGAGATATTTCCCGGCATAGTCGTAGTTGGCGCGGGCGAAGAATCCGAGCGTGCGGTAAGACGTGTTGCTCTCGAAGCATTTCTCGATTGTACCCTGCTCCATGTTTATGAAAGCGAGCTTGTCGGAAACAGAGCCCTTCTGACGGACGGTCAGGGTCGATTTCCTGTAGTCCTGAAACTGCCCTCCGGCCACGGCCGTGAAATTGTGCCCGCCCCAAGACTTGCTGAAATTGAGGTAGGCATTGGCGACGTGAGCGTTCAGGAAGCCGCGGGCCTCGTGATAGAAGTCATACACGGAACCGTTGGAGGCTTCCACAATGTTCTTCATGTTCTTGTCCCATGTATTGGCGGTCGCGTAGGAACGGTAGCTGTCCAGATTGTCGCGACGACGGTAAGTGTAGTCTGTGACAAGGTTCATCCAGTCGGTGATGTTGAACTGCAGCCTGTTCGTAATCACCCAGTGGTTCGTCTTCCTTGAGTTTCTGTTGCGCCCGTCCGTGAACACGCCCCCGCGCCCGGAGGCTATCGGGGAATCCGCGAACTGGATGCCGTTGGTGTACATCGTCGTGGTCCCGTCAGGGTTGACCGGGACAATGGTCGGGCTTATGTTCTGGGTGACGTTCCAGAGTATTCCTGAACTGGAGAGGTCTTCGGAGCCGTCCTGCTCCCAGAAACCGCCGTAGTTGTAGGCCGAGCCCTCGAAGCTGACATTGCCCGTGTATGTGAGCCACGGCTTCACCTTGGCGTTCACCTTGGCACGGAAGGAATACCCGTTCATTATGTCCTCGCTCGCGTTGTTGAAAACGCCCTCACGGTAGAGATAACGCCCGCTGACATAGTAGTTCATCTTGTCATTGCCGCCGTTTATGCTGACATTGTGCTCGGTCTCGGGGCGAACCCTCTTGAATACATAGCCGTACCAGTCGAAGTTCCCGAGGTAGCGGTACTTGCCCTTGTCGTTCATATAGACCCAAGGTCTGTCGGGATTCTCCGTGACATCGCCCCGTCGCTCATAGAGCATCTGCATCTCCTCGTCAGTGTAGTTCCAAGCATTGTAGCCCTTGCCGGAATGGAGGGTGAACTCGTTGGAGAGGGTGACATAGTCGTAGCCGGTCGTGAGGAAGTCCGTGCTGGTGGTGTTGAACGCCACTCCGGCGCGTCCGTTATAGGTAACCTTCATGTCTCCCGCCCTTCCGCTCTTGGTCGTGATGAGGATGACTCCGGCGGAAGCCGTGGCCCCGTAGATGGAGCATGATGAAGCGTCCTTTAGCACGGAGACGGACTCGATGTCGTTGGGATTGACCTGTGAGAGCGATGACTCGATGCCATCGACAAGGATGAGCGGGCTTCCGGAATTGAGGGAGAGCTGGCCGCGAATCTTCACGTCGTACTCCTTTCCCTCGATGGAACCGTTGCTCATGCTCATGACGAGTGACGGATCCGCTCCCTGAAGAGCCTGGGCAGCGTTGGTCACAGGCCTGTTGTTCAGGTCCTTGCCGCTGATGACGCCAACGGCTCCGGTGAGGTTCACCCTCTTCTGCACGCCGTAGCCGACCACGACGGACTCGTCGAGCACATCAACGTCCTTCTCTAGGGCGATGACGATGCCGGAAGTCTCGCGCCCGAAAACGGACCTGTACTCCTTGTAGCCCATCATGCTCACCGTGAACGCGCTTCCGCTCTCGGCGCCGATGCTGAATCTGCCGTCAAGGTCAGTCATCGCATTCCTCGTCCTGTCCGAGTCGAGAATGATGACGGCTCCCGGAACCGGCCCCGACTCATCGACGACCGTTCCCGAATAGAGAGACGGGGCGGCCTTGGGAGAATCGTCCCTGACGACAAGTACCATCCGGCCCTCAAGAGTGGATTTCATGCCCGTGCCGTCAAGTATTGCAGACATTGTCTCCTGCAAGGTCTTGCCCTGAGGTGGAGTTATCTTCCTGTTCACATCAAGAAGAGTCTCATTGTAGGCCACCGTCACGCCGAGTTGGCGTTCAATGGTCTCGAACGCTTCCCTGACCGTCATCGTGCCGGAGGGGAAACTCAGGGACGAGTCCTGCGCGTGCAGGTTTCCGAAAGACACGACTGCCAGAAGGAGCGCAATCAGATAATGCTTAATCCGCTTCATTTGAGTGAAAGTTTGGTTTATAAATTTTGTGTGTGGTTATTGTTCGGCTATCAATGACGTGATTTCTCCTGATGGAATTCCGGCCGCAAATGTCCGGAAAAACAGTTAAGAAATCACTACATTCAAGATAAGAAGATGTTTAGTTTTTTGTGGGGAGAGGAGACCTACCTTATATAGACATTGTCATTCTCGATGCCGTAGCGCATCCCCGGAACAAGCCGGCAGATGGCCCCGAGCATCTGACGCAGGGACTCCCCGTGGACGAACTTGGCGGTCAGAATCACACCGTCATATTTCCCGGAAGTGATGTAGATGTTTATTCCGTACATCCTTTCAAGCGTCCTTGCAATCTCGTGAATGCTCTCGGAACGGAAGCAGAGCTCTCCGCGCTCCCATGCCGTATATTCATTGGCATTCACCTCGCAAAGCGACGTTCCTCCCGTCGTCCTGTCAAAGGAGAGTCTCTGTCCCGGAACCATCATCACCGGCTCTTCCCCATTTCCGGCCAAGGCCGAGATGCTGCCTTCGCAGAGAGTCGCGGAAACGCTGCGGTCACCCGGATATGCCTTGACGTCGAAGACCGTCCCGTGGACAGTGACCTTCATGTCGGATGCGCTGACGACGAATGGAACCTCCGGATTATGCGTGACGTTGAATATGGCCTCGCCGCAGATGTGGACGGAGCGCTCCGAAGAGAGGAATGTTTCGGGATATACGATGTAGGAGCCGGCATTGAGCTTCACCAGAGTGCCGTCGGGCAGGACGACGTCGCGCATCTCACCGTTATGGGTGGAGACTTCGCAGAACCGCACCGGAGTTTTCTGATGTCTTTCTGAAATGTAGCCGTCAATCTCAAGGGTCAGCCATGGAACAAGAACCACGGCGGCGACGGCAGCGGCGACGGAGAGCGAAATGACGCGGAGCCTGCACGCGAATGACGGCCTGCGGACTGTACCGGAAGCGGCATCCTCGCGGGTGTCGGCTGCGTCCATAACCCTTTTGAACGCGGCGTCAAGCTCTTTTGCGTGTAATCTGTCGGAAGAGTGGCTCTCCCATTCCGAACGGATGTCGTTTTCTGTCATAATTATGAAGTTTGTGCCTATTAGACAGCAGAACGCATCAATGCCCCCAAAAATTTTTCAAGAATTTGATTTTTCCGCACAGAAAAAAATCACTGTGAAATCCATAGAAGGAAAAACGCCGACATTGGCAATGCCGTCCTGAGTTCCCTCAGCGCAAGGTTCAGATGGTTCTCCACGGTCTTCTTACTGATGTTCAGCAGCCTGGAAATCTCCTCGTTCGACCGGTGCTCCATGCGGCTGAGGACAAATACACGGCGGCGCTTTCGCGGCATTCTCCTGATTATTGAGGCCACAAGGGCTTCCTTCTCCTTTATGTCCATACTCTCTTCGAGCATCGGGTCATAAGGGATGTCGGGGAGCAGGTCAGCGAAAGCCGGGCGGTTTCGGCGGATAAAGTTGATGGACATATTCAGGCTCATCCGGTAGAGATAGGAGTTGAAGGAGATTATGTCCGGAAGCGCGGAACGCATGAGCCAGACCTTTATGAACAGTTCCTGCGCAAGGTCCGAGGCATCGTCTTCCGAAGGCAGGATGCCCTTCATGAAGCCGAGAACCTTGGGATAATAGGCGTCGAACAGGACCCGGAACGCATCCCGGTCCCCGTCGGACACAAGTCCGAGCAATTCCTGTTCTTTCTCCTTAGAATACATATCCGACGCTGATTGATGCCGCGGCGCGGTGACGACCGAGAAGGGCACTGTGATGGAAGCCCCGGGTCAGCCGGGCGGAGGCGTCGAGGAAGAGGCCGAAGCGGAAATTGTAGCGGAGAGAACCCGCGACGGTGAGCCGGTGCGCGGTCTCGTGCGTCATGCAGGCGGCGTACCAGCTGCCCTGAACGCCAAGGTCGTCAAGCCGTTCGGGAGCGGCGGAGACGGCTACCGAAGCGTCGGTGTCGTCAAGGCTGTCCGCCCAGAGGCCTCCGCGATACGAGAGTCCCGCCCCGATGTCGAATCCCCTGATGCGGTACAGCCCCGAGAGGTAGGCCTCTCCTGTGAACTTGGAGACTTTCCCGACATAAGGATATACGGTGCGCGAGGTTTCGTCCGAGAAGTCGAGGCTGACCCCGGCGCTGCCGCGGAAGCGCTCGGAGAGAATCCGGTACTCGGGCCTGACGCTCCAGAGAGCGCTGCCATAGACATTCCGCGTGCCGTAGTTCACTGTGGTGGTGACACCGTTTTCGGTGACTTTGTCGAGTATGTCCTCGCCGGTGTTCATGCGGTCGGCGGAAAGCCGCAGGGTCGCGCGGTGGATGCCTGAAGTCCAGCCGACAAGCATGGAGAGACCGTCGCTGCGGAAGCGGTACCACTGAACATCCTTCTCGCCGGCCTTGCCGCTGCCGAGGGTGCCCGAAAGTTCGGCGATGAAGCCGCCGGACTCGAACTGAACCGCCGCGCCGTGGATGTTGCGCCTAAGGGGAAAGCCGCTCACGCCGGATTCCTTGAGGTGGGTCGAACCGCCTGTCCAGACGTCGTAGATGCCGTACATCATGCCCTTGTCGAGAAAGGCGTAGTAGGACTCGGAGGATATGCCGAGCTCTTCAGCGGATATGCTTTCGGAGAGACGGCGGTAGCTGTAGCTCAGGCCGAGGGAAATCCGCCGTCCGAGATGCAGGAGCAGGGACGGAGAGACCGTCATGTCAAGGGAGTAGTCGGTGTAGCGCAGGTCCTTGCGCTTGGCGCGGTTCGACGCCTCGTACTCAATCTTGCCTCCGACGGTGACAGTGCGGGAGAGTTCGGCCGCGATGCCGCCGTCCACGGTGTAGGTCTGTCGTGTCTTGCGGCCGGGAGTGAATTCGAGTATGTCGATGGGGTATGCGCCGTGGCGGGACAGCATGGAGCCGCAGGCGTCGTAGGCCTCCTCGTTGTCGAAGGCGAACCTGCCGGTCATGGAAATACGGCGGAAGTGCGAGACGGTCTCGGCGAAGGCTCCGGCGTTCCAATGGCGCGGAGCGTCGGAGAGCTCGCGGAATCCGCCGTCAGTGTAGCGTCCGTAAAGCTGTGCTTGAGAGATGCTTACGGAGTCCGCACGAACGCCGCAGACATTGGAGGTCATGTTCCACAGATTGCGTTCCACGACATTTTCATAACGCCGCTGCGCAGCCGCCGGCAGGCATTGGACCGCGAAGAGCGCGAGCGACGCAAGGAGCGAGACGGCCGCGGGGTGCACTGGACGACGGATGCTGAAATGCATTTTTCCTTTATATTTCATATTCTCTGTCAAATTCCTTCAAATTTCGGTTTTTATTTTCGCAAGACGCCGGCCCTTTCATTGATTTTTCCTCAGCGACTGGCCGTTTCTTTCGCTCTCGTAGAAGTCGGCGGAGGAATTGTTGGTGTCGAGAAGTACCTCGTAGCCGCGTCTGAGGGTCTCGGACTCGTTCTCGCGGCGGTAGAGGACACGTCCCTGCCAGCTTTCGGAGAGACGGACATAGCCGGCGTCGAGTTGGGGATTCAGACGCTTGGTGCTTCCGTTGACGTTGTTCATGAAGACCTCCACTGCATCTTCCACCCAGTCGAGGGGAATCTTGACGATACGGTCGGAGAAGCCCGGTTTCTGAACGATGTTGTCCGTGTCGTCGAGAAATTCCTCAATCGTCGTGCCCTCGGGAGCGCGGAAAATCACTGACGCGGGAGAGTTATACGAGAAAGTGTAGGCTTTGGCCTGCCCCATCTTTATGACAAGGTTCATGATGTGGTTCTGTTGTATTCTGTCTCCGGGAGCCGGATGGTAGGATGTATTGGGGAACGCTACCTGATTGTAACAGACGAAGTTGGCAGCGGCGTTCAGGTTCACGGACAGAGGGTACTCTGTGGTGTGGTCAATCGCGCCGCCGATGACAAGGACGGCATCCTCGCCCGGCTTCAGCGGATGGTCGTGTCCGTTTCCGGGGAACTGCCAGACGGCCTGGACGACTGGAACAAAATCGGGCAGGACGGCCTGACCCGTCTGCAGGTCACGCGAAATCCAGACATTCGTGGAGTTGGAGTTGTAGGGGTCGGCGGTGCCGAAGCAGAGACCGTCGAGGTACTGGGTCAGACCGGAGTTGTTGTGCAGGACGACATACTTGTCTGCAAAGTAATTACCCTCCTTGGGGTATCTCTGGCAGCCGCCGCAGTAAATTTCCCTGAAGACAATCTTTCCGGGAACGCTTTTGGTCAGGCTGACGGTCAGCATCATGTCGGAGTCGGTGAGCATGACCTTTTCCTGTGCGCCGTTGAAGACATATTCCTCGCCGGCCTCGGCATCGACGGCGATGTCGCTTATGCGGACACTGTAGTTGCCGTTCACAAGGCGTATGCGGGCGACTCCCGAGCCGTCGGTCAGAGCCGTGTAGTCCGTTCCATTCAGGGCATCCTCCACTGTGACCTCCACGCCTTCCCGGCGCCACATCTCGGAGCCTTCGGGATAGGCTGCGGCAATGCTCAGTTCATGGAGCTGCCCGGAATAGTCCGAGGCGGGCGCACATGACCATGCCAAAAGCACAAGTAAAACGGCCGAAATGACACTTTTTTCAAGAAAGTGACACTTTTCCTTTGTGGAACATTTTACGGTATGTTCTACACTTTTCATATATCCCTAATTTTCAATAAATTACTTACGAAACTTAAATCAGGTTCAAAATGGCAATGTGACACTGTCTATCCGAACATGACATATCAGAATTTCAGCCTGCAGGTCAGGCCGTAGTAAAAACCCGGCGTAAAGACCGTGCTTACACCCGTCGCACGGGACTTGACAGCCATGCGGGAATTGGTGAAGTTGTTCGCGAAAAACGACAGGCTCACATGATCCCCGATTTCCTTCGTGACGCTCAGGTTCGCGCTGAGATAGGTTCCGTAGCCGTCCCATGCGAAGGTGTAGGCGTTGCCCGAGCGCAGGATGAGGTTGGCGAACTCCGGCCTCGACGCTTCCTCGGCCGTGAAGTCATGCTCTATACCGTTGAGGTCCATATATTTCAGCGGCCAGACCTCGGTGTAGCCGTTGCCGTCGTAGATGCTGCCCTCGCCGCCGTCCGCAAGACGCGCGTACTCGGTCCCGTTGTAGTCGGAAAGGTTGCGCTCGCGGGAGAAGAGGGACATCTCAAGCTTGCAGGTGATGATGATGCGTGCCTGGGGGATGTGCGTGGTGGAGGTGAGGTTGAGGTCGGAGGAATGGCTGACCTTGCCGTTTGCCGTGCCGGAGGAGGTGCCGGAATAGACGCCGACGTACTGGTAGGAGCGGTTGGGCAAGGATGTGTGCGACCAGCCGGTGTGATAGACATAGTAGAGGCTGCGGTCGATGTAGCGCGTGTAGGCGTAGTTGGCGTCGAGACGGAAGCGCGTGCGTATGGGTCTGATTTCAGGGAAATCGACTATGAGTTCGGCACCCGCCCGCGTCACGGCGGCGCCGTTGCCCGGAGTCTTGTTCTCGGCGAAAGTCCGGTCGCGGACCTGCTCCACTGTCTTGATTGTGCCTTCCGAGGTGGCTATCGACACCACGCCGGTCTCAGAATCGACCGTGATGCCGCTGACCGTCTTTCCGGAAAGGCTCACGCCGTCGGGGAGCTTCTGGACGCTGTAGGCGAACGGGGTGTAGCTGTTGTTGTAGCGGTATGGGTCGGTGGTGCGGTTGCAGAACCCCACCGCCGAGACCTTGACTCCGAGAAAGTTGGCGTCAATGCCAAGCTCGGAGTTGGAGCTGCGCTGCCACTTCAGGTCAGGGTTGTAGTTCATGCGGTACGGCTCGGTGTAATAGACATACGCCGCAGTGTTCCCGTAGGATGCGCCGAAGGTCCGGATGTCGCGGTACTGCTGCTCCGGGAAGAGGATGTAGAACGAGGGCAGTTTCTCGGAGACGCCCCAGCCTCCTCGCAGCGAGACGGCGTCAGTCAGCTTCCATTTGAGGTTGAACCTCGGCGAGAGGCTGCTCACGTCCTTGTACTGAGTGCCCTTCACAAAAATGTTTTCCAGCCTCAGACCCGCCGAGAGCCGGAGCGAGGTCCTGCCCACGGGAACAGTGAGATTGTCTTCGAGATAGGCCGCGACATTGTGGAGGAATGGATAGCCGGAGTAGGGTCTCGGGCGGTAGCCGTCCGCTGCGAGGGCCGGATCCTCATAGTACTCCCCCTGTCCGGCGTTTCCGTTGGCCTTCCACTGCACTCCGGCCTTGACATGATTCTTCACCCCGCCCCGGCGCCTGAACCATTCATACTTCAGGGACGCGGCGAAGTCAAGCTCCTTCGAGTCCACAATCCTGTCCGTCATGTAGGAGCTCGGCAGCATGGTCGCGAGAAAGTAGCCCGTCCCGGTCGCGTGCACCGCCGGCTGTCCCGTGGCTACGGAGGAGATGAAAGCGTGGTCGTGCGTGAGATTATCGTTGTAGCTGACGCTGCCATCAATCTTGAGATTGGTTATCCAAGGGAGGTTGAGCAGCCATGTGAGCGAGGTGTTCGCCCTCAGGACATTGTCCCTGCCCTTCGACCAAGAGCCGGAGTAGGCGTCAGGGTCGTCCTTGGAGTTCATCCCGCCGAGATTCCCGGTGACTCCGGCCTCGAAGCGCAGGACCTTCGCGAAGGTGTTGGAGTAGCTGAGCGAGAGCCCGCGCCTGGTGTAGCTTTCATAAGGGGAGGTGAGTTTCTTCGTCGCCCGTGTCCATTCCCCGCTGGCGTTTATCACTCCCCTGTCACCCCCGAGGTCGAAGCCCTTGGAGGCCGACAGCTGATATGTCCTTGGATTCACGGCCATGGTGACGTTCCACGGCGTGCGGCCCTTTCTAGTGTTGATTTTCACCATTCCGCTGTTGAGGTCGCCGTATTCCGCCGAAGGCACGCCTGTTATCACCTCTATTGACTCTATGTTCTCGACCGAGATGTTCCTCGTCCCGCTTCCCGCAGGCTGGGCGAACGAGGCGTTGTTCCCGACGCGCACCCCATCGACTTCGAGGGCTGTTCCGAACGCAGCGTTGCCCACAGCCGAGCCCCCGTCGCGCAGGGAGAGGACATTGTTGGTCGTGAGGTCCGGATTTACGGTCTTTCCGCCGGGCAGAAGAGTGCTCACGTCGGTGATGTTCGACATCTGGAGGTGTTCGAGCGCATGGGTTCCGAACGACATCACCGTGTTCATGTCGTCCTTTTTCCTTTCGGCGGACACCACGACCCCGTCAAGAGCCAAGGTATTAAGCGGCAACGCAACATTCAGCCCGGTGATGTCCTTATCCAGTTTCACTTCAAGGCTTTTCTCCGCATATCCGAGGCACGACACCTTTATAATATACTCCCCCGCCTGAACCTTCTCGAACAGATAGTTCCCGTCCGTGTCCGAAAGAGTCCAAAGTCCTGTCCCGTCTATGTTGAATATGACTCCGGCTATAGGCTCACCGCTCTGAGCGTCAGTGACTCTGCCGGAAATCGAAAAATTATGCGGCGCAGCATATGCAAGCGATGAAACCATCAGCGCAACAAATATTATCAGACACCTCTTCATATTGAGTTTTCATCGTTTTTCAAAATCCACAAGACGCAAATATAATTATTTTTGCATAAATTTGTAAGATTCGGGCATCACTGTCATCTCGAACGGCAAGGGGGGGGGAACGACAAAACGGATTCATTGAAAATGAAAGAAAATATTTGAAACACATGAACATAAGGAAAACTTTATTTTGCGGAGTCATGTCTCTGACGGCGATGATTTCGATTGAGGGATATGCGTGCAGCAACATTCTCGTGACAAAGGGAGCGAGCACCGACGGGTCGTGCATGATTTCGTATGCCGCTGATTCACACCAGCTTTACGGCGAGCTCTACTACCTGAAGGGCGGCTTCTGGGACAAGGGAGCGACGAGGGACGTGACGGATTGGGACACGGGGAAGTTCCTCGGACGGATTCCGCAGGCGTCCGTGACCTACCAGAGGGTCGGGAACATGAACGAACACCAGCTGATTGTGGCTGAGACGACCTACGGCGGACGCTCGGAACTCTGGGATTCCACAGGTGTAATGGATTATGGTTCATTGATATACATCGCCCTCGAACGGGCGACGACGGCGCGGGAGGCGATTGACGTGATTGTGTCCCTCGCCAACGAATACGGCTATTACTCCGAAGGCGAGTCGTTCTCGATTGCCGACCCGGATGAGGTCTGGGTGATGGATCTCATCGGAAAGGGAACGAAGATGGAGGACGGCAGGAATGTCCGCAAGGGAATAGTATGGGTGGCGCGCAGGGTGCCGGACGGCTACATCTGCGCCCATGCCAATCAGGCACGAATCAGCACCTTCCCTCTCAATGACCCGGAGAACTGTCTCTACGCCCCGGACGTGATTTCGTTCGCCCGCGAGATGGGCTGGTTCGACGGCAAGGACAGCGAGTTCAGCTTCTGCGACACCTACGCCCCGCTGGATTTCAGCGGGATGAGAGCCTGCGAGGCGCGCGCATGGTCGGCGTTCAACATTCTCTGCAAGGGAAAGTTCACCCTCGAGGACGAAAATGGCAGGGAGGTCACCCGCGACGCTTCGGACTATCTCGACTACGCGATGGGCTACGACAAGACAAAGCGCTTCCCGCTGTTCGTGAAGCCTGCGGAGAAGGTCTCCGTGAAGGACGTTGCGGACGCGATGCGCGACCATTTCGAGGGCACGCCCATGGACATGACTCAGGACATCGGGGCCGGCGGCAACGCGCTGCCCTACAGATGGAGGCCGATGAGCTTCGAGGTCGATGGGAAGACCTACATAAACGAGAGGGCAATGGCGACCCAGCAGACAGGGTTCTGGTTCGTGGGACAGAGCAGAGGGTGGCTGCCGGATGCCGTGGGCGGCGTGATATGGTTCGGCTGCGACGATGCCGCAACATCCTGGCTCACCCCGATTTACACGAACACGCAGGAGGTTCCGGAGTGCTTCCGCGAGGGCAACGGCGACATTCTGCACTACTCCGCGACCTCAGCTTTCTGGATGTGCAACCGCGTGGCGAACGCCTGCTACAAGGCCTACAACATAATGGCTCCGACGGTGCGTGAGGCCATCGACGAATGGGAGACGACGCAGATTGCAAGGCTCGCCGAGAATGACGCGAAGGCGATGGAAATATATAACCTCGAGATCCAGAAGAAACGGAAAATTGTCAAGAGGAACGACAGGAGGCCGAAGGTCATCGACCCCATTCCGCAGACAAAGGAGTTCGTGACTGAGTTTTCCGTGAACACGGCGCAGGAAATTTTCGGCAAGTGGGTCGCCATGGAGGAATTCCTTTTAGTCAAGTTCCTCGACGGCAACGTGAAGGCGCAGAACCCCGACGGCAGCTGGGTCACGAACGGCTGGTCGGACAAGATTCCCGACAAAATCAGCTGGCCGGGCTACACCGAAACCTGGAAACGGACGGTCGCGCGCGACCACGGCTCCGTAATCGAGGCGAAATAAACTCTCCAGCATTCTTTTGCCTCACCCTCTCAAGGAATCTGAAATTATAATCGCAAATTATATTCAACTGGTATAAAATGGCCAAGAAGAATCAGTCAGGCAGACTGACAGAACAACAGAAGGAGTCCCATGGCGTCGTGGGAATATTTGGAGAAGAAGCCAAACTGCATGACATTACTGTCGGAAGAATTTCTCATTTTGTCATCAAACAACTTGAGAAGGATTTTCCTAAGCTCACATTTCGTTACAGAGCCAGCGTAAAGAAAGAAGAAATCAATGAAGCATTAAAGGCAATAGACCCCGAATTAGGGCAGACTCTTTTCGTAGAAAATTCCAGCATCATTCCTGACGGAGGAATCATAGAAGTAAAAGATGATGTCGGAAAATGGAGAATTGTACTGGTGTCAGAAGCTAAGCATCAGGGCAAAGACATAGAAAACATAAGAAAAGGAGTCCTCGTCGGCAAGAACAACGATCAGGATTTAATGGCTGCCGGCAATGCCATAGAAAGGTCGCATAAAAACATTTCGGAAATTGCCAATCTAATGCTTTCTGAATCATATTTCCCATATGTCTTATTTCTGGAGGGCTCGAATTTCTTGACTGAGACAGTTTCGATTGCAAGACCTGACGGCAGAATTGTTACATTAGAATATAATTCAGGAATGCTTAACAGACTTGACAGGCTGACTTCCGCAAATTATGGAATGCCAATCAACACCAATTTATGCAAGAATAAGTTTGTCAAGCACAAGGATAAGACCATAATGCTTCAGGCGACATCCATATACACCCAAGGCAATGGAAAAAGATGGAATGCGAAAGAAATGTTCGGCATAATGCTCGACATCGCGAAAACATCTCTTCAGGTATTAGGCAGCGACATTTTCAATCAATTAACTCAAAAAGCTGATTAGATATGGGACGAAATGCCACAAATGAATTGCTGCAGAAGGCAAAGAGGCTGAAAAGCGATGAGTTCTACACACAGCTTTCAGATATAGAAAGGGAGCTGCAATACTACAGAGAGCATTTTCGGAACAAAGTCGTCTATTGTAATTGCGACGACCCGAAAACGAGTAATTTTGTCAAGTATTTTCTGCTGAATTTCAAAGAACTTGGTCTGAAGAAGCTAATCGCATCCTGCTATAAGGAACAAGCGAACGATTTGTTCAGCACAGAAACGGGATGCAGCGGTTTTTTTTATGAATATAACGGAGAGGTCGGCAATAAGCCGAATCCATCCACTATTACTTATTTCCATGGTGACGGGGATTTCCGTAGCCAAGAGAGTATTCGTTTGCTGCAACAATCCGACATTGTTGTAACCAATCCTCCGTTCTCTCTATTCAGAGAGTTTGTGGCTCAGTTGGTTAAATATGACAAAAAATTCTTGATTATCGGGAATATCAACGCCATAACATATAAGGAGATATTCAACCTAATCAAAGAGAATAAGGCTTGGCTTGGAATCAATCTCGGCAGAGGCATTTCCGGCTTTATAGTTCCGGAACATTATGAGCTCTATGGCACTGAGGCGCGGATTGACGATTCCGGAAACAGAATCATATCACCGAACAACTGCCTATGGCTGACGAATTTGGAAACATCGCGGCGGCACGAGGACATTAGATTGACAAAAAAGTACACCGGACATGAAAATGAGTATCCTAAATACGATAATTGCAATGGTATAAATGTAAACAAGACACAAGATATACCGGTGGACTATGCCGGATTTATTGGCGTTCCTATTACATTCCTGCACAAATTTAATCCGAGTCAATTTGAGATAATCAAATTCAGGAAAGGTGATGACGGGAAAGACTTATCCGTTAACGGCAAATGTCCGTATTTCAGAATACTAATAAAGAACAAACGGCTGCAAGTAGTTTGATTACAAATAAATCTGATATAAAATGGCTACAAAATCAAGATTCTTAAGGAACTGGTCCAAGCATCTGCTTCAGTGGGGCGTGCTGGCCTTGCTTATTCTCGTGCTGACGGGCGTGGTGAAATTCGGGACTGAGAAGCCCGACCCGGAGGCGTGGTGTCCTATGGGCGGACTCCAGGCGCTCACGACCTACCTTGCAAACAGCACGCTCCCCTGCTCGATGTCTTCTGTGCAGGTGATGATGGGCATCGTGCTCGCCGTGGCCGCGATGCTTTTCGCGAAGCTCTTCTGCGGCTACCTCTGCCCGCTCGGGACGGTGGAGGACTTCCTGACGGGACTCCGCAAGGGCATGGGATGGAAGAAGGGAATCGCCGTCCGCAACGGAAGCGCAGGCGACAAGATTCTGCGCATCGTGAAATATGCCCTGCTCTTCGTCATCTTCTACTCGACGGCAACGGCAAGCGAGCTCTTCTGCAAGAACCTTGACCCCTACTATGCGGTGGCGACCGGGTTCAAGGGAGAAATAACTCTCTGGATGTCAATCACATCCTTAGTGCTCGTTTGCCTCGGAGGATTTCTCGTCGACCGTTTCTGGTGCCGCTATGTCTGCCCGCTCGGAGCCTTTTCCGACACGCTGAAGTACTGGGCGTGGGTGGCCGTGCTCTTCGGAACGGTGCTGGTTCTCGGCCTGTGCAAGGTTCATGTGAACTGGGTGGCAGTGCTCGCGACCTTCTGCGCTGTTGGCTACCTGCTTGAGGTTCTCGTCCCGAACGCGGCATATCAGAGCCTCGCGGTCATCAAGGACGAGAGTCTGTGCAACCGCTGCAAGGCCTGCACGAGACACTGCCCTTACCACATCGCCATCGACAAGTGCCGCAGTCGTGTCAGCAATGTCGACTGCACCCTCTGCGGAGAGTGCACGGCGGCCTGCCGGACCGGAGCGCTCCAGATTGGAATGGGACAGAGGGCAAAGGGAGGCTTCTGGAAATATGTTCCGGCACTCCTGACCGTCGTTCTCACAGCGGCCGGCATCTGGGCAGGAACGAAGTTCGAGCTGCCTACTGTCAACTTCAGATGGGGCATCGAGCAGGTAGATTCCACCGGAGCAGTTGTCGCGCAGCTCGTCCCGTCCGAGAATCTTGAGACGGTGCATCTCGACGGTCTGCGCTCGGTGAAATGCTACGGAAGTTCAATGGCGTTCAAGGCGAAGCTTCAGCGGATTCAGGGCGTGCACGGCGTGAAGACATACGTCCATCACCACACGGCGGACGTACTCATAGACAAGACCAGGCTGGACGAAGAGAAACTCAAGGAGGCAATCTTCACTCCGTCCATGTTCCGCATCTGGACTCCGGACCCGGCGAAGCTCGACTCTCTGAAAATCGTCACCATACGCACGGAAAAGATGTACGACAAGGTCGATCTCAACTACCTCGGCCTTCAGATTCGCAACACCGGCAAGAGCATCTTCGGCCTTGAATCCGAGTTCGCCTGCCCGCTGATTGTGCGCGTCTATATGAGTCCGGAAGAGACGGTCGATGAGCAGTGGTTCAAGGAGGTCGTGGAGCTCAAGACTCTCAAGATGCCCGTTCACGGCGGCGGCACGAAGGACACTCCGGTCGATTACAAGTTCGTGAGGATGGAGCCTGGATTCGGGATGATCGGCATAAGCGACTATCTCCACCGTATGTTCAAAAACACTTCTGCGTTCACGGCTGAGTTCCCGACCCGCGTAGCCGAGTACGAGGGTCAGCCGCAGTTCATCTACGAAATCACGGACCGCAACTACGAGAAGCCGATTGTCAAAAGGTCTATGCCGTATGTGAGCAACCACCTTTCCCTGAACGATGGCATCATCGGAGTCTATACCCGCCTGAACAAGGATCTGATTCCTGCCATTCAGATTCGCTACGCTGCCCCGATGACCGCCGACCGCATCTGGGAGCTCCTCAACGAGGAGAAGTGGACCATCACCTACTCCAAGGACGACGTCCGCGAGGTGGACGCGAAGATGAAGTTCCACGAGAAGGGCACGGTGCACCGGTACGTTCCCGGCGAAACAGAGTTGAAATAAGCGAAGAAAAAGCGGTCTGCATCCCATCTTTTTCTTCATCTTATTTCTTTCAGATATTCAATAAGATACATTGTTATGAAACATTTTACGAGTTAAGTCTAATAAAATTATTAGGTTTATCTAATAAAATTATTAACTTCGCCGTGGATATAGTGTAAGGCACTATAATACAGAGATTATGATTCAGAGAGAATACATCAGAACCATCGCTGAAAGAATGGATGAGCCTCGAAAGTTCATTCAAGTTCTATATGGGCCGCGGCAGGTTGGAAAGACGACAATGGTGGAGCAGTACCTTGCCGCCACCGCCCATAATCATCTGTTTGTCACGGCCGATGACACTGTGCAGGCGGAAGGGAGCTGGATTCGCGGACAATGGGACAAGGCGCGTCTGCTGCTGAAACAGAGCGGGAGCGCGGACTTCATACTGGTGATAGATGAGGTTCAGAAGATTTCCAACTGGAGCGAAACAGTGAAGAAGGAATGGGATTCAGACTCTCGGGAGAATATCCCCATAAAAGTCATACTCCTCGGTTCATCGTCGCTGCTCATTCAGCAAGGGCTCACAGAATCTCTCGCCGGCAGGTTTGAAAGCATATTCATTCCACATTGGACATATTCGGAGATGAAGGATGCCTTCGGGTGGAGTCTGGACAAATATATCTGGTTCGGCGGCTATCCCGGAAGCGAGGAGCTGGCGGGCAATGAGACGAGATGGAAGAGGTATATTAAAAGCTCACTTATTGAGACAAGCATATCAAAGGACATCCTCATGCTCACAAGGGTGAACAAGCCTGCGCTGCTGCATAAGCTTTTCGACATAGGATGTTCATATTCCGCTCAAATACTGTCTCTTACAAAAGTGCAGGCCGACCTGATGGAAAAAGGAAATCTGACGACCCTAAGCGACTATCTTGCGCTTCTTGACGCGGCAGGGCTGCTGTGCGGACTTGAAAAATACGCCGGAGACATAATCCGGAAACGGGCTTCAAAACCGAAGTTTCAAGTCTATAACAACGCTCTTCTGAGTGCGCAAAGCGAATTTACATTCGATGAAATCAGAGACAACGCAAAAGAATGGGGACGCATCGTAGAATCAGCCGTTGGCAGCCACCTGCTGAACAAGGCAAGAGAGGGATATTTCGACCTGTATTATTGGAACGAGAACAGCCGGAAGGTAGATTTTGTCCTCCAGAAAGGCAGCAAAGTCATTGCCGTTGAAGTCAAAAGCGGCAAGGACTCCAGCAATGAGGGGATGACTCTGTTCGATTCCAAGTTCCACCCGCATCGACTCTACACTGTCGGCACGGACGGCATCCCCCTCGAAACGTTCCTCACCGCCAATCCGGAGGAGTTGTTCTGACGGGAGGACGAGTATGAGCAACCGAGGTCTATCGAAATACAGAGTATTTGATTATATATTTGCGTCATTATGGACTTTATTGATTTGTTCGCCGGCATAGGAGGTATTCGCCTTCCGTTTGATGAGTTGGGGCATCATTGTGTATTCTCCTCGGAATGGGACAAGGCCGCAGCTATTACATACAAAGCAAACTTTGGTGAGGAACCATGCGGAGACATAACAAAGATTCCGGCTGAGTTCATTCCACACCATGATTTGCTTTTGGCGGGTTTCCCGTGTCAGGCGTTTTCCATCATGGGAAAACGCGAAGGCTTTGCAGATACGAGGGGCACAATGTTCTTTGAGATTGAACGAATCCTGCAATACCATCGCCCTCCGGTTATTATGTTGGAGAATGTCAAGCAACTCGTTACTCACGATAAAGGAAACACATTTTCTGTGATACGGCAAAAACTGAACGCATTAGGCTATCATTTGAAATGGAAAGTTCTCAACGCTCTGGATTTTGGATTACCACAGAAGCGCGAACGCGTCATCATCGTTGGCTTTTTATCAGAGGCACGGTCTGAAGCATTCAATTTCGATTTTCCCATCAAACCCTTTAACCTCGCAGACATTATTGAGCCCGACGAGAATGTGGACAAGTCGCTTTATGCCTCTGAACATATTTTGGAGAAACGAAAAGAAAGCACAAAAGGGAAAGATATTTTCTATCCTTCTGTCTGGCATGAGAACAAAGCCGGCGATGTATCCATTCATCCATATGCCTGCGCTTTAAGAACGGGAGCCTCCTATAATTATCAACTGATAAATGGGATAAGGCGGCCGACATCCAGAGAACTATTGCGTTTACAGGGATTTCCGGATTCATTTGTCATCGCTGTCAGCCATCAGGAAATAAGGCGGCAAACAGGGAATTCCGTTGCAGTGCCAATGATTCGAGCCATAGCTGAACGTATTACAGACATTGTAAATAATATCCAATAATATGCCTTACAATATTGACGAAACACATACACCACGTCTTAGAGACGGCCGTAGAGCACCATACGGAGAAAAATATCCATTAAACGAAATCCCTGACTCCATTATCAAGAAAATAGGCGGCTATCTGGTTTATCTTCTCTACATCGGACGAAAAGACATCTCCGGTGAAGATTGGGGCGATGCTTTTGCAGACGCAATCGGAGGGAATCACCTCGACTCTCCTGTAGGAATAGCGGATGTCGTTGTTAATGGTATGGCATATTCCATGAAAACCGTGAAACATCAGAATCCATTCGGATGCGATAAAGTCCGCCTTATAAGCGGAAGATGCTCGCCTGATTATTCTTATGGAATCTCAGACCCACACACAGATATACAGAAAACAGGACGAGCCGTCCTTGAGATTTGGAATGAAAGGGTAAATATTGCCCATGAAGAATTCAATCCTGTACGGACATCTATTCTTGTACGCTCATATGATTTGCTGTCTTATGTTCTCTTTGAAGAAGACACCAACAGATATAGGGTCTCTGACTACATATGGAAAACAAATCCCAACGGAAATCTTATCGGCATACATAAAGACACAAAAGAGCAGTGCTTTACTTGGCAACCACATGGTTCACAATTCACTATCCATACAAAAGTGCCGGACGATGCGGTCAAGTTTACTATTCGCCGTCCACCTGTAATTACCAAAGAATCAGTTCTAGAAAACATAAACTTCGGAGAGGATTGGGTTGAGGTTATCAGATAAATTATGTCTTCCATGGAAAACAAAGACAACAACATACTCATATATCAGGACGACGACGGAACTACCAAAGTCAATGTGCGGTTCGCTGATGAAGATGTCTGGCTCACGCAGGCTCAACTGGCGGAAATATATGACACCACACAACAGAATATAGCTCTTCATATAAAGAACATCTATACCAATGGAGAGTTGCAAGAAGAAGCAACTCACAAGGATTTCTTGTTAGTTCGTCAAGAAGGGAGACGTAGTGTACGGCGTAACATCGACCACTATAACTTGGATGTCATCATCGCACTTGGCTATCGTGTTCAATCTCAAGTTGCTACAAGGTTCAGACGATGGGCGACCCAACGGCTTCATGAGTATATCCAGAAAGGGTTTACATTGGATGATGAGCGTTTGAAACAAGGAGGCAACAGATATTTCAGAGAACTCCTCCAACGCATACGGGATATCAGGTCTTCGGAACGTAATTTCTATCAGCAAGTCACGGACATTTATGCCACATCCGTCGATTACGACCCACGTTGTGACATGACGAGAGAATTTTTCGCAACGGTTCAGAACAAGCTTCACTACGCCGTACATGAACATACGGCTGCCGAAGTGATTTATGAACGGGTTGACAGCGACAAACCGCTTGTAGGAATGACAAACTTCAAAGGGGACTACATCACCAAGGAGGATGTAAAAATAGCAAAGAACTATTTGACAGAGAATGAGCTGAAACGCTTAAACCTGCTGGTTTCCCAATTCTTGGATTATGCGGAGTTTCAGGCGCTGGAAATGCAGGAAATGCGAATGACGGATTGGATTGCAGCGCTCGACAACCAGATTGTCTCATTGAAACGCAAACTATTAGAGGGAAAAGGTAACATCTCTCACAAACAGGCCATGGAGAAAGCCGAGAAAGAATTTCTCATATATCGTCAGCGTGAAATGGCTGCATTGGAGAGCGACTTCGACAAAATGATGAAACTGATTCAAGAGAAAAAGGCTGCGAACAAGTAAAATACATGACAATGAAAAAGATAGTTTTAGTTTTTGCGGTTATGGCTTCCTCGGTGCTGGCGGCGTCGGCGGACGAGGGGATGTGGATGATTAACGCGATTGACAGGGCTCTGGAGAAGAACATGAAGGCGCGGGGGCTGAAGATGGGGGCGCGGGAGATTTACGATGCGGACGCTAAGGGGACGACGCTGAGCGATGCCGTTGTGGCACTGGATTTTGGCTGCACCGGAAGCATCATTTCGGACGAGGGGCTTCTGATTACGAACCACCACTGTGCCTACGCGGACATCCACAGCATCAGCACGCCGCAGCGGAACTATCTTGAAGACGGATTCTGGGCGCTCAGGAGCGAGGACGAGCGGTATATTCCCGGGAAGAATGTGTTCTTTCTGAAGAGGGTTCTCGACGTCACGGATGAGGTGAACGCTCTTGAGGCGAAGCTCCGCGAAGAGGGGAAAAACTTCGGAATGAGAAAAGTGAGCTATATCCTCGAAAAAGAGTACAAGAAGCAATATCCTGAGTATGAGGCATATCTGAGTTCGATGTGGACCGGGGAGAAATATTATATGGCGCTGTACCTTGTGTATAACGACATTCGTCTCGTGGCTGCGCCTCCCGTGTCCATTGCGGCCTTCGGCGGTGACGTCGACAACTGGGAATGGCCTCAGCACAAGTGCGACTTCGCCATGTATCGGGTCTATGCCGGGGCGGACGGGAAACCTGCGGCACATTCTGCGGAGAATGTTCCTCTGAAACCGGAGAGGAAGCTCATGATCTCGACTAAGGGGTATAAGCCCGGCGACTTCAATATGGTGATAGGGTTCCCGGGCCGCACGGACCGCTGGTCAAGCTCGTTCAAGTTAGAGGAGCAGAAGGACGTGACGCTGCCGGTGTCGAACAAGGTGCGGGGCGAGCAGATGGCGATTGCGGAGAAATGGATGAACGCCGATCCGGAGGTACGGCTTAAATATTCCAACTGGTATTTCGGGCTGAGTAATGTGCAGGAGTTGAACGAGGGCGAGGTGCTGTGCTACAACAGGTTCAATGTCGTTGCCGACAAGCGGACGCAGGAGTCAGAACTTGCGGAATGGATTGCGGCGGCTCCGGAGCGGACGGCGAAGTGGGGCTCGCTGCTTTCGGAATTGTCCGCGAAATACAAGGCCGTGGAGGATGTGGAACGCAATCGCATGTGGTTTCGCGAGACCCTCGTGCGCGGAAGCCGGATGTCGCTGATTACGGCACGGCTGAAGAACTCCCGCAACGGCATCAAGGCCGTGATTCCTGTCTATAAGGAGATTGACATGAGGGTTGAGAAGGAACTTTTTGCATCCTCGGCGGAGATGTTCCTGCGCAATGTTGACCGGGAATACTGGTCGGATTTCCAGAAAGAACTCGTGGAACATTTCACAGACCGTTCCACGGGAGCGGTGGACTACCTTGCGCTGACAGATTCCATCTGGAACGGAAGCTGCCTCACGAAGGGTCTGCCGTCCTGCCCCGACAGACCGGGACACAGACGTGGGCACGGCGGACTTATTGGAGAAAAGGAGACGGAGAACGGGCCGGAAGAAGATGATGGCAAGGGCAGGGAACGCTACTCGGACGACCCGCTGTTCCGCTTCCTTCAGGACGTTAAGATTACGGTGTTCAACGACCGTCTCAAGGCGCTCGAAGGCCATCCGAGCATCCTTGAGCTTGACCGGGAATACACTCACGCCCTCTATGAGATGCGCCTCGACAGGGGCACGCCGGTCTATCCGAACGCCAATTCGACGATGCGCATCACCTACGGAACGGTGGGAGACCTGCGCCCCCGCGACGCCGTCCGCTGCAACTGGCAAAGCACCGTGGCCGGTGTCCTCGAAAAGCACAACCCGGACTCCTACGATTTCAGCCTCAAGGACGACTGGAAGAGGCTTCTTGAAAGCGGCGACTTCGGCCGCTGGAGCAGCACCATCAAAGCCGCCGGCAAGGCGGCCTCACAAGGCAACGGCAAAGTGGCCTCAAAAACGACCGGTAAAGCGAAAGCCTCAGACAACGGACAGGCGTATGCCACGGCATCCTTCCCTGTGAACTTCATCAACGACTGTGACATAACCGGCGGCAACTCCGGCTCCCCTGTCCTCAACGCCCGAGGCGAACTCATAGGCCTCGCCTTCGACGGCAATAAGGAGTCCCTCGCGAGCGACGCCAGCTACACTCCGGGCTACAACAAGTGCGTCTGCGTTGACATCCGCTACATCCTCCTCACCCTCGACCGCTGCGCCCACCTCGACCGCATCCTCACCGAGCTGGGACTTTAGCACGAAAACACCGCTCAAAATACCACGAAAACACCGCTCAAAACACCACGAAAACACCGATTAGGAAACAGCGTCCCACATTTTTAGTTCGACTTTTTGTGGTATTTCACACTTTTAAGGACGACTTTTTGTAAAGCAGCACATTTTTTTGCCCGACTTTTGCGCATGATCACATAAGAAATATTACCTTTGTAACATAAAATCAGAGGATTATGAAGAGGAATGCCATCAGTGAACTATACAAATGGAAAGACAGCAGCGACAGAAAGCCGCTGATTATGCTCGGAGCGCGTCAGGTCGGCAAGACCTGGCTGATGCGGGAGTTCGCACGGGAAGCTTACAAAAACAGCGTGTATGTAAACTTCGAGGACAATGAAATTCTCAAGGAACTGTTCGTGAATGATTTCGACATTCAGCGCATTGTCGGTGCAATCCAATGGAGCACGGGAGTCACGGTCGATGAAAACACCCTAATCATCCTTGATGAGATTCAGGAGGCTCCGAGAGGAATAACTGCCTTGAAATATTTTGCGGAAAATGCACCGCAGTACCATATCATCGCCGCCGGCTCCCTGCTTGGAATAGCCATGCACCATAATGATTCATTCCC
Source organism: Bacteroidales bacterium UBA6408 (assembly GCA_002439805.1). Taxonomy (GTDB): domain Bacteria; phylum Bacteroidota; class Bacteroidia; order Bacteroidales; family UBA932; genus Cryptobacteroides. The sequence goes on along the minus strand of DJPQ01000091.1, from coordinate 10,048 downwards.
TGTCGGCAAGGTTGATTTCATGCACTTGTATCCGCTTTCCTTTTTTGAGTTTCTGGACGCAGTCGGAGAGAGTCGCATGGTGGATCTGCTCCGAGCCAAGGACTGGGAATTGATTACGGCGTTCCGCACCAAGTTTGAAGAACGCCTGCGACAGTACTATTTCGTAGGAGGAATGCCTGCCGTAGTCTCCTCATTTGTGGGCGACAGGAACCCGGAGAAAGTCAGGACAATTCAGAAAAATATCATCGAAGCGTATGAGCGCGACTTTTCCAAGCACGCCCCGGCAATCGAGGTTCCGCGCATCAGAATGGTCTGGAACTCCATCCCGTCGCAACTGGCAAAAGAAAACAAGAAGTTCATCTATGGCGCCGTCAAAGAAGGGGCAAGGGCAAAGGACTTCGAACTCGCCATCGAATGGCTGAAGGATGCAGGACTTGTCCATAAGGTGAACCGCTGCAAAAAAGCGCAGCTGCCGCTAAAGGCATACGAGGATTTCTCCGCTTTCAAGATGTTCCTGTCCGACATAGGACTTATGGGGGCGATGAGCAATGTCCCGGCGCAGAGCATTATGGACGGCAACGCGCTGTTCTCGGATTTCAAGGGCGCACTGACGGAGCAATATGTTCTGCAGCAGCTGATAACTGACTCATCTTTGTCCATATACTACTGGTCCGCCGACAATTCAAGAGGCGAAATCGACTTCCTGCTGCAGGACAAGGAGAAGATTATCCCCGTTGAAGTCAAGGCGGAGGAAAACCTTCAGGCAAAGAGCCTGAAAGCGTTTGTGGAAAGAAATCCGGGACTGAAAGGAGTGCGCCTTTCCATGTCCCCCTACCGCAAGCAGGACTGGCTGACCAATTATCCGCTCTATTCAGTGGAGGCAGTGCTGAATGACGACGGAGAGTAAAGATCATCGAATACAGACGACAAAATTGTAATATTTATAGTTTTTATCGACTATACTCGATAAAAAGGTCCCCGACGGAAACCCGTCAGGGACCTTGTCTATTTTCTCAAGAGCTGCAGTTTCAGCCTTCAAAAGAAATCTGAAACTGCCCCGAAATCAGGAGGCGAAGAAGTGGGTAGATGCAAGGCGCAGGGCGAAGATGAAACCGCAGCAACCTGATGGTTGTGAGGATTTCAGCAAGCGCTGCAACGCGGCAGATGCCCGCTTATGCGTCTCCGTTAGTTGAACTGAGCGAACTCAATATCGTTCGCAGCACGCTTAGCAAGGCACTCGCACTTCTTGGCCTTCTCAAGGTTGGTCTTCACGCCTTCCTTGTCACCCTTGCGCGCGGCGATGATGGCCTTGAGGTATGCGTTCTTAGGGCAGTCGCACTTGCAGAAAGCAGCCTCGGCAGCGGCGTAATTACCGGTGAGGACATTAGCGAGAGCGGCGGTGAAGCCCTTCTTGCCTGCGAGTTTGGAAGCGGCAGCCTTGTAGTTACCCTTGAGAATTTCTACGGTTGCGGCATTCTCGACAGCGGTCTCGGTTGCAGATGCCGCGAAGTACTTTGCAGCCTCGTCAAGCTTGTTCTCGCGGAGGGCGAGCACGCCGAGGACATTCTTCACGTCAGCGTCGTTGGCGTCGCACTTTGCGATGGCAGCCTTGCAGTCAGCGTCCTTGCCTGCGTTCGCATAAACGACAGCGAGGTTGTACTGAGCTACGGCGCTTGAATACTTCTCGATGGCCTTCTTGTAGAGGGCAACCTTGTCAGCATCCTTCTCAACGAGAGTTGCGGCGTGGAGGAGCGCAGGCTCGTCAAGGACGTCGATGTTCTCATCAACAAGCTTGAGAAGTTCCTCGCTTGAGTAGTTGGTGAACTCTACGTTAGCGATGAAGCGGGCGCGGCGGAGCTCAGGAAGAACCTCCTTTGCAAGAGTCGTATAGACTGCGGACATATTCTTGATTTCCTGCTCGCGGACAGCCGGGTCGCTGTACATTGAAAGAACGCGGAGAATAAGTTCCTTGTCCTCGATGTTGGAGTTGTTAACGAGCTCCTGGAAGCCTTCCCAGTCCTCGCCTACTGACTTCACGTTAACCGGAGCGTCGATAGGAGCCTTCTTAGTCACCTTCTCGAACGCCTTCTCGGCTGAAGTTGAACGGTTGTCTGAAAGCTTGTTGTTGAGTTTCTCAGGACCGTCAGGTGAAGCGTATGCGACGATGTCGGTGCTTACGATGGTCTTGCGCTCATTGGCCTTTGCAGCCTCTACAGCAGCAAGGAAATCCTTGACTGACTGACCCTTGAGCTCTGAGTTCTTAACATTTGAGCTGTTGATTGAGTAGAGAATCTGACCTTCCTCCGGCATTTCGATTACAGCCTGATAGCCGTCAGCCTTGAGGTCAACCTTACCTTTCTTGCAGGCAAGCATGTAAGTGGTGTTGGCGCCGTCGGCTGCCTTCTTTGTAGGGAGGTCAATAGTCTTGTTCTTGTAGCTTACTACGCCACGAAGCTCAAGATAGCATTTCTCCATGCCCTTCTCATAAGTGAAGTGAACCTTCTTGGTCACCGTTGAGCCGGCTGAAGGAACTACCTCATAGTTGTCCTTAACCTTCTCGCCCTGGAACTTGAACGGCTCCATAGCCTGCTCTCCGCCGTCGAAGACGATTACCGGGGTGACAGTGAGAATTGCCTTAGGGTGGAAATAATCCTTAGGGTAGGTTACCGTAACTGTGGCGTCGATGTTACCGGCCACAACCTCAAGAACGGCAGGATCGCACTTCACGATCACATTCTCTGCCTGTTCCGCCATTTTCTCCGGTGAGCTGCAGGCAACTGCGGCAAGACCGAGAGCGATAGCCAAGAATTTGATGCTCTTTTTCATTTTATTTGTTTTTAATAAGGTTTATAATATTCACATTTTTCAACAGCCCCGTCGTCCGGAGCCAATTTGGCGCAAATATAGCCAATTTTCATAACAAAATGACATACACGCGCCGATGAGACCACATTATATACAAAAATGATGCTCAAAGCGGTTTTTTTCTTAACTTTGTCCGGTACTTCCGGTCATGCGACCCGAATAATGCTGTCAAATCACATTACTCTGCCATATCTAAAGGACATGAACGCAAACGAACTTCAGTCACTAAAGAATAAATATGACATCGTCGGCAACGATCCAGCCCTGAACAGGGCGCTGGAAATCGCCGTGGCGGTGGCCCCGACCGACATCACCGTGCTCATAACGGGCGAGAGCGGAGTCGGCAAGGAAAACATTCCCCGAATCATCCACCAGAACAGCAGACGAAGGACGGGGAAATATTTTGCCGTGAACTGCGGCGCCATACCCGAGGGAACCGTCGATTCCGAACTTTTCGGACACGAGAAAGGTTCGTTCACAGGGGCGATAGACACCCGCAAGGGATATTTTGAAGAGGCAGACGGGGGGACGCTCTTCCTCGACGAAATCGGAGAGCTTCCGATGGCCTCGCAGGCTAAGCTGCTGAGGGTACTGCAGTCGGGAGAGTTCATCAGGGTCGGCTCGTCCAAAGTGCTCAAGACCGACGTCAGGGTCGTGGCGGCGACGAACGTGAACCTGATTCACGCCGTGTCGAAGGGCAAGTTCCGTGAAGACCTTTTCTACAGGCTCAACGCCGTGACCATAATGATGCCGTCACTGCGCGAGCGTCCGGGAGACATCCACCTGCTGTTCAGGAAGTTCGCCACAGACTTCTCGGACAAATACGGGGTCGCCCGAATCGTGCTCACCGAGGACGCTGTCATCGCACTGAAGAAATACCGCTGGCCCGGCAACATCCGCCAGCTCAAGAACGTCGCCGAGACCGTCTCCGCGATAGAATCGGCAAAATGCGCCTCAAGGACGGACAAATGCGAGGTGAACGCCGAGACGCTGAGACAGTACCTGCCGAATCAGGACGAGAGCCTGCTGCCGGCGACAGTCGAGAAAGGGCAGGAGACGTTCAGGAATCCGGAGGAAAGGGAGACTATCATCAGGGCGATATACCAGCTCAGGCAGGACGTCGATTATCTCAAGGGAATCATTCTCAAGGGCGGGGCTCACATTGTCCCGTCCGCCATCCCGGCGCCTCAGGAAGCGCATGATGCCGCGGGTATCTTCGGGAGCGCTGAAACGGGATTTGCCCCGGAATGGCACGGAGGAGAAATCCGGAAGTCCGCACATGGCGACGAGCCTGAAGAACAGGAACTCGTGGAGGACGCCGGTCAGGACATATCGCTGAAGAAACTGAGCATGGAACTGATTGAGAAGGCCCTGAAGAAGCACGACGGAAACAGGAAGGCGGCAGCGGCGGAACTCGGCATCTCGGAACGCACGCTCTACAGGAAAATAAAGCAACAGGAAAAGAGCATATAACCGGCGCGGGGAGGCGACGGTCTCGACTCCGAGAAAAGATGACGAGGTTATTTTTGAACGAAGGATGAAAATGAAAGACATAAATATAATAGGTAGGCTCCTGTGCGTCGTCGTGACTCTGACGGCGGCGGTCGCCTGCGGGATATATTCGTTCACCGGAACGTCGATACAGCCGGACGTGAAGACCGTGAACATCGAATATTTCGAGTACAAGGCTCTGAAAGTCAATCCGTCGCTCGCGAATGACCTGACAGAGGCGATGAAGGACAAGTTCCGCAAGCTCACGAAACTGGAGCAGGTCGACTCCGACGCCGACCTCACGATTGCGGGGGAAATTACCGGCTACGACGTGAAGGCCACGTCAGTCTCCGCCAACGAGCAGGCCGCGATGAACCGCCTGACAGTCAATGTGAAGATATATTTCACCAACAAGAAATACCCCGAGGACGACTTTGAGAAATCATTCTCGGCATACGCAGACTTCTCGGCCGACCAGATGCTGGACGCCGTGGAGAGCGAGCTGATTTCGGGTTCGGACGGAATACTCGACAAGCTCTGTGAGGACATTTTCAACGCGACCGTCGCTAACTGGTAGGATTATGGCAGGAGGAACTATTGACTTGAAGAAGCTTACGGTGGAGGAACTGTCGGGGGTCATCAGCATCTACCCATGGTTCGGAGCCGCAAGAAAGGAACTCTGCGAAATGATGGCGGCAGTCGCAGGTGCGGAGGACCGCGGAGGCAGGCTGTTCGCCGAGTCGGCGCTCTACATCCCGTGCAGGAAGAGGCTTGCGGAAGTCCTTGAAGAGTCGGCCGTCAGGGAATATGCCGATGCGGACGTGAAGGCCCTCATCGAGTCCCAGCTCGCCGAAGGGAGGGAAACCGGCGCGGAAGGCGGGCAGGAGACGGGCTACAGACGCGAGGTTCACATCGTCGGGGGCGACTATTTCTCTGCCGAGGACTATAAAGGAGTCAAGGGTGCGGACGACAATTTCTTCCGTCATGTCACCGGGCGCGGAGCGGAAGAGAAGCTGACGAAGGATGAACGGGCGGTGCCGCATCTTGGATTCTACACCCGAACATTGGCCGAGATCTACGCCGAACAGGGCTATTTTGACGAGGCGAAACAAATTTATTCTCAACTAATTTTGGCATATCCGGAAAAAAGTGCTTACTTTGCATCCCTTATCGAAAAATTGGGCTGAGACCGGAAAAAACGGCGGTCCCCGTTTGAGAAACTGAAATAATAAAAGTACAAAATAATGAAAGCATTATTCATAATCCTGACAGTGCTTGTCATCCTTGCAAGCATCCTGCTCACAATCGTTGTCCTCCTCCAGAACAGCAAGGGAGGCGGACTCGCAAGCAACTTCACGACAGGAAACCAGACCTTCGGAGTGCGCCAGACGGCTGATATGCTGGAAAAGATTACCTGGGGTCTCGTCGCATTCATCTTCGTCGTGTCCGTGATTACCACCTTCATCCCGCACATCAACAACAGCGGGGACATCACCGACCAGATTGACACCGAGATTCTCTCACCGGCGCAGGGCCTCGGCACAGAGGCAGCTGACACGACCAGCGCACAGTAGGGCTGACAATGTCCGTATGGCTCTCATGGGTCTGTGACGGCGATTATGAAATCACAACCGGATTAGCGCTGACAAAATGTCAGTGCTTTTTATGTTGGAATACATTTTGAGTTTCCTCCTTTCGTCTGCTCTTCGGAGCGGGCGATTGTTTTATGTATCACGTCAGCCGCAAACTATTGATACAAAGACGAAGCGTAGCGAAGCAGGCGGCTGTTTCAGATGATTTTGATATGGAGAATAAGTTTGAAAATTTACAGAAATTCGCCATTAACCTCAATGAGAGGGCGGCTCAAGGCAAGCTTGACCCTGTCATCGGGCGAGACGAGGAAATACGAAGGGTCCTTCAGATATTGAGCAGAAGGACGAAGAACAACCCTATCCTTGTGGGTGAGCCGGGTGTCGGTAAGACGGCCATCTCGGAGGGCATAGCCCAGAAGATTGTCGATGGGAACGTCCCGGAGAACCTGAAGAACAGGATAATCTACTCGCTTGACCTCGGTGCCGTGATTGCCGGCGCGAAGTATCAGGGAGAGTTCGAGGAAAGGCTTAAGGCCATCGTGAAGGAAGTTGTTGACAGCGAGGGCGAGGTCATCCTCTTCATTGATGAGATTCACACTCTTGTCGGCGCGGGACGAAGCTCAGGCGCAATGGATGCCTCTAACATCCTCAAGCCTGCCCTTGCAAGGGGTGAGCTGAGGACAATAGGTTCGACCACTCTTGACGAGTACCAGAAGTACTTCGAGACGGACAAGGCGCTTGAGAGACGATTCCAGATGGTGATGGTCGATGAACCGACGCCGGCGGAGTCAATATCAATCCTGCGCGGTCTTAAGGAGAAATACGAGAACCACCACAAGGTGAGAATCGAAGACGACGCGCTGATTTCAGCGGTTGAACTGTCACACAGGTACATCACCACAAGATTCCTCCCGGACAAGGCCATAGACCTTGTGGATGAGGCGGCTTCAAAGCTGCGTCTTGAGATGAACTCAGTGCCGGAGCCGATTGCCGAGCTTGACAGCAAAATCAAGCAGCTGGAAATCGAGAAGGAGGCAGTAAAGCACGAGGGCGTGTCCCTGAAGCTCGACAAGATTGAGTCCGACCTCGCCGAGGCGCGCAAGCAGCACGCCGAGCTTCAGAAAAGATGGGATGCGGAGAAGGGCATACTCAACGAAATCCAGTCCGACAGGGCTCAGATTGAGGATCTGAAGGTTCAGGCCGCCGCCGCGGAAAGAGCCGGAGACTACGGAAAGGTTGCGGAAATCCGCTACGGCAAGATGGCTAACCTCAAGCAGAGGGTCAGCGAGCTCGAAGCGAAGAAGAACGCCATCAAGGATCCTATCCTCAACGAGGCCGTGACGCCTTCCGACATCGCGGAAGTCGTGGCACGATGGACGGGCATCCCTGTAAACCGTATGCTCGAAAGCGAGAGGGAGAAGCTCCTCAGGATGGAGGACGAGCTCCACAAGAGGGTCATCGGTCAGGATCAGGCCATCAGGGCCGTTTCCGACGCCGTGCGCCGCTCGCGCGCGGGTCTTCAGAACGAGAAGAGACCTATCGGTTCATTCCTGTTCCTCGGAACCACGGGCGTGGGAAAGACGGAACTGGCGAAGACACTGGCCGAGTTCCTGTTCAACGACGAGAACATGATTACGAGGATAGATATGTCCGAGTATCAGGAGCGTCATTCAGTGAGCCGTCTCGTCGGCGCGCCTCCGGGATATGTAGGCTACGATGAGGGCGGTCAGCTGACCGAGGCCGTCAGAAGGAAGCCGTATTCGGTAATCCTTCTGGACGAAATCGAGAAGGCTCACCCGGATGTGTTCAACATTCTGCTTCAGGTTCTGGACGACGGTCGTCTGACCGACAACAAGGGCCGTACGGTGGACTTCAAGAACACCATCCTCATCATGACCTCCAACGCCACGGAGGAGCAGATCAAGGCGACGATGCGGCCTGAGTTCGTAAACAGGATTGACGAGATCATCACCTTCCAGCAGCTCACCAAGGACGACATCCGCGAGATTCTCCATCTCCAGATGGACGCTCTCCGCAGGAAGCTGGACGAGAACGGAGTGGGCATCAAGTTCACCGAAGCTTTCGAGGACTATATGACCAACGAGGGCTACGACCCTGCCTACGGCGCGCGTCCTATCAAGCGTCTGATGCAGCGCGAGCTTGTGAACCTCATCGCCAAGGCCATACTTGAGGGCAAGGTGAGCAAGGGCATGACCATCACCGTGGATGTGAAGGACGGTCAGGTCATCATTGGCGAAATCGCCTAAAAAGCGGATTGCACTCCATCTTTTTTATGCAATTTCGCCCTCCAGGAAAAACTTGATTAGTCTGTTTGAAACGCGCCGGGAATCAGCAATGGTTCCCGGCGCGTTTTGCATCATCTTTTGTATCGTCACAATATATGTTCGAGAAATTCGCCAGTCGCGACTGGCAAATTTGCGTCAAATATCAACTTATTGCATATAATGCAGTTCGATACTCAATACCATAGAGAGTGCAGTCCGTTTTCCGAAAAATTTCATAACTTTGTGGCGCTGAGCAGTCAGCATACATATTGAAAGTGTTTTCGGACATCCTTCCAAGAAAATGTGGCAATTTTCCAAACACAAGGATAACGGACAGCACTCATTCTCATTGTGGACTATGCAGTGTGGGCATCCTGTGCCCCGATACTTCATATCCGTTTTGAGTGTGGGGTATTGGGTATCGTTCATCTGTGTTTGGGTTAGCCACAACCTTCTTGGAGATAAACGGAATCGACTCCACACTTTCTTTTTGTGCAAAACCGTCCGGAGGAGTCACGGGCGAAGCTAGATTCATGGAAAACAGGCTATGAAAATCAGTAAACTATTGCCGTCGTTGGCGTTGGTGACGGCAGTCATCATTGCGTCCTGCGGGAAGCTGGAGGACAGGATCAACTCACTCGAACAGAGGATTTCGGAACTGGAGGACACAAGGATTCCGTCAATAGACGAACAGGTGGCCTCAATCAAAAAGACAATCGGGGAACTCGAAAAGACCGACGCGGGACTCCGGGAATACATCTCCGCGCTCGAAGACAAGCAGACGAAGCTTGAGACGGAGCTCGGAAAGACGAACGCGGCCCTCACCGAGGCACAGAAGACCCTCCGCGAGGAGATGGCGGCGGACAAGTCGGAGCTCTCCGGCGAGGTCGATGCGGCAAAGGCCGAGGTCATCGCCCAGCTTGAGGCCTACAAGACCCTCATGAGCGGGGAACTTGAGACACTGAACGGCACAATCGAGGCTCTGAAGGCCAAGGACGCAGAGCTTCAGAAGAACGCCGAGGAACTGCGGAGCTATGTGGATTCCGAGAACGGGAAGGTGCGCGACTGGGCGGACGCGACGTTCGCGACCATCGAGCAGCAGAACAGGCTTGCCGAGACCGTGGCCGGAATAAAGACGCAGTTTGAGACGCTGAACGCATATACCATGAACATGGACGTTCGGCTCACCAACAAGGCCGAGGAACTCTCGAAGTCGCTCTCCGCCCTCGACGAATCCACGAGGCAGCAGATAGGCGCGCTCACGGACAAGCTCGGCAGCGATGTCTCCGCACTGAGGACTGAGCTCACCGACGCCTACACTAAGCTCGTCGCGACGGAAATTACCAAACTTGAGACCTCGATGAAGTCATGGGTAAGCGAGCAGCTCTCGGGCTACTGCACCATCGAGCAGACGGACGCGAAACTCGACGCGATGAAAACGGAGCTCGTCGGGCGGATGGACTCCGACAAGGCGTATCTCACGACTCTCATCACGAACCTTGAGACCGCGACGAACAAGAAGATTTCGGCGAACGCGAGCCTGATTACTGGCCTGCGCGGTGACCTGACCTCCCTCTCGCAGTCGGTGGCGGAGAACGCCGGAAAGATTGCCGACGACGCGATACTCATCAGCCAGAACACGTCCGCAATCTCGAAGAACGGCGCGGCAATTGCCGCGAACACGAAAGATTTGGCTACCGTGAAGAAGCTCGCGGAGGAGAACCAGAAGTTCATCGCCGAGAACAGCGAGAAGCTCGACGAGATGGTGAGACTCCACAACACTCTGAAGGATAGCGGAATCGAAGACTGCGTCGA
>DJPQ01000024.1 GCA_002439805.1 Bacteroidales bacterium UBA6408 | reverse complement strand
CGCTACCGCATAAGGCTCATCGATATGCCGCTCGTCCCCGTCTCCTCCACCCAAATCCGCGAAGCCCTCGCCTCCGGCAAAGATGTCTCAACGCTTTTAATGTAAAAAAGTTATCTAAAAAAGTTACAAAAACATTTTGTATTTAACTTTCTTTGCTTACCTTTGTGAAGTGATATGAATTAAGTTTGGGAGAGGGCAAGTCTCCCTCGCTGAAATGAATTAAATACAGAGTATAATTTCCCATGAGGAAATTCTGCTCTGTATTTTGTTTTTAACGGGCGATGTACGTCTCCAAGCCACTCCTCGTTTCCAAACTTATTTTTAATCATGGAAATATGATTCATATCACCATTTATTTAAGCGAGGGAGAATGCCTTGAGACACAGTCTGAAAAGGTATCTCACAAAAAGACTCTTGTCAGAGGACATTTCAGGAATGTCAACAACAAGAGAATTTATGTGAAGTCCCACTATCGCTCGAATAAGCGATAGTCAGGACAAGTTCTTTTCCGCCCGTCAGAGAGCCGCATTTGCCCTGCGGCTCTCTTTGTTGTTGTCCGCGATGAAGTTGGCGGCGGCGAGGGCGGGGATGATGTGGTCGTAGATGTTCTCGCGGCCGAGTTCCTTATCGACGCCGAACTTTTCGAGGGTGTGCATCACGCGGGGACGGACACCGGAGAGGATGACTCGAACTCCCCTCTTCCGGGCCATGTCGCAGACATTCCTCAGGTTCTTGACTCCGGTGGAATCTATGAACGGAACCTTTCTCATACGGATAATCTTGACGCAGGTATCTGCCTTGTTCCGCTGTTCGAGCTCTTCCGACTGGGCGGCCAGACCAAAGAAATAAGGTCCGTTGATTTCATACACCTCCACACCCTTGTGGACGTCGAGATATTCCGTATCCTCAAGATTGGCCTTCTCATCGTCCTCCGTTGCGGCGAGCTTCGCCTGATTGAGAACCTCGATGCTCGATGTCTGCATCATACGCCTTACGAACAGCACAATGGCCAGAAGCACCCCGACCTCAATCGCCACCGTCAAATCGACTATTACGGTGAGGAAAAAGGTGATGAGAAGCACCGCCACATCTGGGGCCTCGCCCTTCAGAAGGTAGCGGAAGGTGCGCCATTCGCTCATGTTGTAGGCCACGACCACGAGAATCGAGGCGAGGCAGGCGAGCGGGATATAGACCGCATAGGGCATCAGGAAGAGATAAATCAGCAGAAGCACCACCGCGTGCACGATGCCCGCCACGGATGTCCTTGCGCCGTTGTTTATGCTCGCCATCGTCCTTGCAAGCGCCCCGGTGGCAGGAATGCCGCCGAAAAGCGGAGTAATTATATTCGCTATCCCCTGCCCTATGAGTTCAGTGTTGGAGTCATGCTGCTTTCCTGTGACTCCGTCGGCTACCATGGCCGCAAGCAGCGACTCGATGGCGCAGAGAATTGCAATCGTGAATGCCGGAGACACCAGATTCTTCACGTCGTCGAAGCTCAGGTCCGGCATCGTAGGCCTGGGAAGAGGGATTCCATCTGCAAGTTCGGGAAACTTGGAGCCTATCGTCGCGAACTCGATTCCGCAGAAACGATGAAGAAGCACGGAGACCGCAGTTCCGAGCAGCAGGGCAATAAGCGCCCCCGGAATCCTCCCGCTGCCGAAACGGTTCCAGAGAATTATCGCGGCAAGGCATCCCGCGCTGAGCACCGTCTCCAACCAGTTGATATTCCCGATGTTCTGAAAATAGCAAATCCACTCAGGTACGAATCCGGCCGGAACGGAAACATCCGTTAGACCGAAGAAATCCTTCATCTGCGTCGAAAAAATCGTGAGGGCGATGCCGCTGGTGAAGCCGACGACGATGGGATATGGAATGAAATGGAATATGGTCCCGAGCCGGCAGAAGCCCATCACGACCAATATGACGCCCGCCATAATCGTCGCGACCGTAAGCCCGGCCATCCCGTACTGCCCGACGATTCCGGCGACGATGACGATGAAGGCCCCCGTGGGTCCCCCGATGAGGAAGCGCGACCCTCCGAAGACCGAAATCAGGAAGCCGGCCACGATTGCCGTGATAAGTCCCTGCTGAGGGGTCACGCCGCTGGCGATTCCGAATGCGATTGCGAGCGGGAGGGCGATGATGCCCACGATGATTCCCGCGATGAGATCCGAGACGAACCTCTCCCTGCTGTACCGTCCCTTCTGAAACAAATGGAAGAATTTAGGACGGAATACCCTTGTGTATTTCATCAGATACCGAACACTAAAAATGCGGCCCGTAGCCGCACAACATTAAACACTACTATAATACCATTTCTTTTCCGGCGCAAAGATACGACATCCGTTTCGCATTCCGAAATATTCCGGAGAAAATCTGCATGGAAAATCTGCACATCATTCAACGTCAAAGGGTTCGGAGGAGTCGGAACCGCCTTCAAATTCAGGTTCGAGAAGGTAGAGGTCGTTCTCGTCGATTTCCTGGAAGGGGCAGAAGAGTTCGTAGGCGGTCATCTCCTCAACCTGTTCCTGGACTTTTGGCGGGAGGGACGGGAACAGGTTGTAGCCGGTGCGGAACTCGATGAAATTCACTGAGGTGGAATAGTCGTAGAGGTTCGGCCGGGAAGAGGGCGAGGCCGGGACGAGAAAGGCAACCGAGGTGAAGCCGAGAGGCATCAGGCCCTTGACACTGTCCTTTTTGCAGACCGCCACGAACCATGCCGACGGAGCCTGGCTGTCCTTTGCCGCATAGACAGGGCCAAGAACGACGTTCGTGTTGCCGTAGGGCTTCTTCCACGCCCAGCGGTAGCATTCGTCAATGACCTGAACCAGAAGGCTCTCGGAGGGGACGACCGTGCCTTTCTTCACGAAGCGGCGGAACTTGTACTTGTCCTCGGCGACGCTAGCGAGGTCGAGGTTCCAGCAGATCCAGTTCGGGAATGAGCGACTCGTGTCGATGCTCGCCACACAGTTGTCAAAGGCAAGGCTGTCCTCATGAGTCCATTTTGAAGGCGTCGGAGTCCCCCAGAACGGGACATAAGTCCTGAGACGCTTTGGCAGGCGGGCGGAGATGACGGTTTCTTTCAGGCGGTAGTCCTGAGGGCTGTCGGACCGGGGAGCGTTCTGTGCCGCGAGGAGCGAAATTATGAGAGATAACATTAAAGTCAAAGACATATTTTCAAAATTTTATCGGACTGAAGGCATCACAGCCCATTCCGGTACGGCCGGCAAAGTTAGCGAACTTTTCTCAGAAGCCGCCTGAATTTTTGTTCGGTTTCTCATATTCCGAGCCTTACGCCGAACGAAAACATCCGTCCGAAACCCCAGAAGCCCCGGAAAGTCTCAAGATCATGGTTCTGGCCGTCCTTGCCACGCTCTATATACCGTGTGTTCAGAAGGTTGTCGCCGCGAAGAAACAGTTGCAGACGGGCTTGACGGCCATGATGCGCCTGTCCGTCCGGAACGCCGCCGATGGCACAGTGACTTCCGGAAGTGCCTGAAAGACTGAAATTATGCCCCCAGGAGACGTCGGCGCCCAGCAGATGATACCCCGGAATGCGGTATGATGTCCTGCGGTCGTCCGGGTCGGTTCTTGAGAGAGGGTCGAAGTCCGCGTACATTCTGTCGTTGAACTGCCATTCGAGGCTTATGGAGAAATCGGCCGGAAGAAGGAACTTTGAGGACGCGCCCGTCTGGGTCTGAGGAGCGTCGCCCACAGGCAGGCCGTCGCAGAAGACATTGACGCGCCCCTTCTCCACGCCGGAGTAGTCGTCATAGACTATCGCGCTCACGTCGTTCTTCCACCTCCAGTCCCCCACCGAGGCAAAGGTGCTGATTTCAAGCCATTTTCCAATGCGCTGGAACAGGCTTGCCTCAGCTCCGCAGTGGAATGCGTCAAGCCCGGTCACCATGTAGCGGGCATCCTCGCTGTCAATCTGACGGTACTTGTCCGACATCAGCGACTTGTTCTTCCACCGGGCGGCATATCCCGTCAGTTCGAGGCTTCCGCTTGCCCACACGCACCTCCAGCCGAGTTCGCCGAGGATGTTCCGCTCGTTCCTCACCCCGCGCGTCATCTCGTTGTTGCCGGAAGAGAACCAGACATTGCTGTAGGGCAGCCTGCTGTACCAGCCGCCGTTAAGATAGAGGCTCTGCCCGCGTCCCGGGCGCCACAACAGCCCTCCCTTCACGCTCGCGCCCGTTCCGTGCGCGGTCTTGCTGAAAATGTCCGCGCCGACATAGTTGTACCTGTCCCAGCGCCGGTTCGCGCTGCCGAAAAGCGAGGCCCCGAGGTCGGCGGAGATGCTTCGGGAATCATATTTCACGGTGAGATAGGCAGTTCCGTGGTATATCCGCTTCCCGTTGTCTGTCCGCACATAATCCCCCACTCCTTTGACGGAGTTTCTCCCGGCAAGCCCCGCAAGCGATTTGTTCTCATAGTCCTCGAACCACCAGTCCGCGCCGAGCAGGTCGGTAATCCGCTCCCGCTCCCATGTGTGATAGAGCTGTCCGTGAAGTCCGCCGCCAATCGTCCAGCGGTCAGTGAGCCGCCATTCCGCGCTCACGATTGCCCCGGCATGGGTGTGTCCGGCCATATACCGGCTGAGGATGTTGTTCGCGGAACCGTCCGGATTTCTGTTCGCGGCGACCGCTGCATCCCAGTCTATGTGCCCGTCGGCGGTAGTGAACGACGATATAGGACGTCCCTTTGTCTCCGACCACCTTCCGCCGCCGTTCCCGACGGCCAGATAGAGCGAATTTTTCATCGAGATGCGCCGTCCGTTCCACAAATGCTGAAGGGTGAAATAGGGTTTGAAGTAGCTGTTCTTGCTCAAATTGAACGGCTTGCCGTCGCGCCATCCCCAATTTTTGTTGTAGCGCAGGCCATATGCCCCGACTTCGGACGCACTGAGGCGCGAGCTGCGCTGTTCGTGGCTCTCGGGGGAGCCGAGCGAGGTGAATACAAGTCTGTGTTCGCCGCCGAAAGTCTTCGCCAGACTGAACATATATGCAAACGAACTCACGGACGTCGATTCGACATATCCGTTTCCACCGACATACGAGGCCATAAGATTCATGCTCCAGCCGTGCCCGAGACGCCCGCTTCCGAGTTTGAGATAGCCCTTGAACGGTCCGGTGTTTCCCCTCAAGGCCTGCCCTGTAGCCGAAGTCCCCGCCGAATGCGAGCCCCAGGCAGAACCGTAGAACCCGGCCTCTGCGGAAAAGCGCTCCGACGGAGACTCTGTAATGATGTTGACCGAGCCTCCGACAGACCCGTCGGAAAGCATCGATGCCCCCACTCCCTTCTGCACCTGCACCGCCCATGTCGCGTCGGCAAGTCCCATCCAATTGTTCCAGTACATCCCGCCGGTCACAAGGCCGCTTATGGGTATGCCGTTGAGCAGGACCGATATGTTTTCCTGTCCGAAACCCCGGATGTTGAGCTTCGCGTCGCCGTAGCTCCCGGATTCGGACGTGGCGTAGAGCCCTGGAAGCCCCTTGAGCAGTTCGGGATAGGTGCGCGAGGCTCCGCGCTGCCTCAGCTTCTCCTCGCTGACCGTGGCAAGGCGCAGGGCCGAGCGGCCCGGATGAGCGAAATTGGCGTTTACCACCGCCGTCCGGAGGGTTAGGGTGTCCGCCGCATATTCCGGAAATTCATGCCCGTCCGCATCTTGTGACGGCACGGAACCGTCCGCACTGAAAGGTGATGTTTTCTCGCCGTCGCCGGCAAAATCATGGACATCGGCGGCGCACATCGTCCGTGCTGCCGCAAGAATTGTGATGCCCATGAGCAGGATAACTTTTTTCATAACTATAGAAACCTTCAAAAAATAAACTGCCTCATCTTTTTCATTCTTTTCGGTCTATGTTCCTTTTCTCATCGGTCATGTACCTCCAGTACACTCCCTCTTCCAAAAGAAACCTATACTCGAAAATAAAAGACAAATCTGAAACAATTTATTCTTTTCATGTTTCAAAAAAAACCTTAAACTGTAACCCATGGCATACAATTCAAGGCTTCAAACGCCCGCCCGGCGATTTTAGAAACAGACTATTTTGGAAACATCTGATTTCTTAACCGTACAAGACAGGCCGTCATCTTCTTCCATCCAGACTTACCTGAAACAGGCTTCGTTCTAACCGCCCCGCTACGGACCTCGCATCACCGTCCGCCGCAGGCATTGTCAAACTCAGCCGCTCCAAGAACACTGTCGGTGCCGTAGTTCCAACGGCTCCTGCCTTTCGGCTCGCGGACTGTCACCGCCGATCGGGATTCTCACCCTGCCCTGAAGTAATGCGGCGCAAAGATAACGGTTTTTTCTTTTCCGCGCAAGAATCCCGGCAGGTCCTTCCACGACTTTGCCCAGGCGCTCGCCGACCTCGGTGTCGGAAACGCCGTCTATCTCGTCGGCAGCGCCTCCTACGGCTACTACCGCGACGAGACCGGCAAGCTCTCGGTCATCTACGACAAACGGCGCGGCGGCCAGAAATACGAGAACCACATCCAGTGGGTGGCCGGGAATTAAATCATACGGCAATCAAGTCGTGAAGTTTACGGACATAGCCGACAAAAGCCGGAGTCTTGACATTGAAGAATGATTGGAGATCCCAGTCTGAGAAAGGCTCTTCTTTGTAAAGTGTAGCCGGGAGGATGTCGCCATTGGAGCAGACATAGTCCAGAACACATTTGACATATTCTTCCTGCTCCGGATTGAGCTGACTGTCATTGAGGTACTTTGAATAGAGTTCCAAAGCCTTTTCGCGGTTCACTCCGACAATGGACCGGAGGAATGCCGCCACACTGTCACCGCAGATAAGACCTCCACGCCTGACATAGTTCCGATACTCTTCTTTAGTTCCCAATTCCTTCCAGCAAATATGCTCCAGAGAAAGAATATCGTCTGGAGTCAGCTGCTGCATATTTCGAATCTTTTCCAGCACGGGGTGTTTCCTGTTTTTGGAAATGTAGTCGATAACCCGCTCTTTGTATGTGAGTGACGGAAGTGTATGCTCAGGAGCGTCCTTGTACTCGATGAGATCGGGAATGTTAATGGTGAACGTGCGTTTCTTGTCATCCTTTATGAACTGGACCAAGTCCCGGATTTCGAGGCGCACCTTCTCAAGTCTCTCCAACGTCGCGCCCTTCCAGAAATCCGGTCGGACAACTTCGTTTATGACCTCAATCTTACTGTTCACCTGCTGTATGGACGCTTTCCCCTGAAGGGACTTTGCAATTTCCGTGGTGTGTGCAATACTTTTACTTGCCGAATGCTCAGGAAGAATCCGAGACAACTGGATGTTAAGGACGAGAATGTCGAAGCGTAGAGCCGAGTTGTCAGTTACACTACGGATAACGACTGGTGCAATCCGGTCTTTCAAATCTAATGCATCAATCTCCGAAAGGCAGACCCAAGCGGCTTCCTTGCGGAATTTGTCCACGACATCCCAATGACGGCGGACAGTAATGTTCCGGTCGTTCAATGCAAGAATCTGACTGCGAAGCGTTTGCTTTATATTATCCCGAAGTTCACGTGCGAATGAATCCTGTTGGAATTGAGCGTTCTGAAGCGCTACCGCCATGTCCACACGGAGGTCGAAAAGACGCTCTGTAACCGAATGCACAGGGGTCTGAAGTTCCCCGTCCGGAGTGAGATCAAAAAAGTCGAAGTTCCCGCACCAGTCGTAGATGTTGAAGAACTGCTTGTCCAGGCCTTCGCCGTGCACATCCGTGGATTTACGGGTGCCGCGGCCAATCATCTGCCAGAACTTGATTTTGGACTTGACCTGCTTGAAGAACACCAGGTTCAGGACATCCGGTACATCTATGCCGGTGTCCATCATATCCACGGAAACTACAATCTGCGGCATCTTACCTCGCACGGAGAAACTGTCAATCAGATCCTGCGCCTTGGAAACCTGATTGTCAATGAGTACACAAAAATCGCTGCCATATTCAGGATACTGGTTCTGAAAACGTTCGACAATCTTGACAGCGTGCTCGTGATTGCCCGCAAAGATAATCGTCTTGCCTATCGTGTCACCGCCATTGACCGTAAGCCCTGTCGTCATCAGGTCTTCGAGAACCCGGTCAATGGTGTCCTGATTATAAATATAATTTGTGATTTCTGATGCGCGAATGTCACGTGGCGTAGGCTCGGAACCATCTTCCGAACGAGCCGCCTCATATTTCCAGATGTCTTCCAGTTGTTCCTTCTCGGCAGGTTTGAGGTCCTTGTATTTGATGCCCTCCTTCAATCGTTTGGTTGTGCGGTTCATCACCACGAAGTTTACCAGATACTTGTCATTCACGGCTTCTGACAATTCATAATCAAAATTCGGCTCGCCGTCCAGACCGAAGAGTTCGTAGGTGCTGCGGTCCACATCTTCGCGAGGCGTAGCCGTAAGGCCTACCATCAAGGCATCAAAGTAGTCTAAGATGGCGGTGTACTTGCCGAACACGCTGCGGTGAGCCTCGTCTATGATGATGAGGTCAAAACGACCGACAGAGAAGTCTTTCTTGTCCGCATCGATATACCCGATCATAGTCTGATAGGTACTGAATGTGATGCGGGCATCCATATCCGGACGGCCGTCCTTGCCTCTGTTCTTGTGGTCGTTGAGAATGCTTGTCGTCTGCTCCGGCAGCAGTTTGGCAAAGTTCTTCTGAGCCTGAGAGACAAGTGCGGTACGGTCGGCCAGAAAAAGGATGTTCTTTGCCCATTTGTTTCGGAGGAGAACATCGCAAAGCGAAATGGCGACGCGCGTCTTTCCTGAGCCGGTGGCCATCACCAGCAGACCACGGCGGTACATCTTGTTGAAGTGGTCGCAGATGCTGTGGATGGCGCGTTTCTGGTACTCGCGGTCCGTAATATATTCCTTGACATTCTGGTCGGTAATCTTGGACCGCCCGCGGCTGCGAAGAATCACCTGCAAATCTTCCTTGCTGTGGAATCCCAGAATCCTGCGCGGCGGATAGCCGAGACCGTCGATCACAAAAGTCTGAAAACCGTTTGAATAGTAGATGACAGGGCGTACTCCGCACTGACGCTCCAAGCAGTCTGCATAGAGTTCCGCCTGATGCTTGCCGGCAATCGAATCTTTGCCGGTGCGCTTGGCCTCAATTACGGCCAACGGCTTGCCGCCGTCATCGTAAAGGACATAGTCTGCGAATCCGACATCCTGCCCCGGCATCCCGTGAACCTCGATTTCGGTGCCGACCTTGCCCGGAAGCGGGACATTATCCTTGCCCACAAGCTCCCATCCTGCATCTCGCAGCATCAAATCAATGAAAAGTCTGCGTGTCTCGAACTCGGAGTAGTCGGTGACAACCGGAGCCGGCGCCTTGCTCCGGACGGCTTCCGCCGGGACACTTTTGACGAATGAATATGATGGTGAAGGCACCGTGTCACCAGATGCTATTCCGACAGCATTTTTAGGAATATTGTTCTTGTCAAACGGGGCAAGAGCAGTAATGACGCGCAGTTTCAACAAAGTGCCGCCGACAAGATTATAGAGGTTAAGGAGGCAGAAAAAGGCCTCGCCACTCTTCACTCCGCCGGCGTGGGCAGCGACATTGCCGAC
>DJPQ01000005.1:59147-59511 GCA_002439805.1 Bacteroidales bacterium UBA6408 | reverse complement strand
CATCGCTGCAACTCTCTTTGAAGTGGTGTCACCGGGAATCGAACCAGGGACACAAGGATTTTCAGTCCTTTGCTCTACCAACTGAGCTATGACACCATTTCGTTTTGGGATTGCAAAGGTAGGAATAAAATCTTACTTTGCAAATTTTTATTTGCATATTCCGGCAAAATATGTCTTTTTTCTTTTGCCGTCGCATTTTTGTGCCTTCCAAACCATTGTGCTGGCCGGGTCAGATAAGTAGCATGAAGATGAACCCGGCAATGAGGGCGAAGGTGGCGGACTTTTGGTAGCCGTGGGCGTGGGACTCGGGAATCATCTCGTCGCTGACCACATAGAGCATCGCGCCGCCGGAGAATGCCAGCAT
>DJPQ01000005.1:0-59082 GCA_002439805.1 Bacteroidales bacterium UBA6408 | reverse complement strand
ACCTCGAGCGCGGTGATGGCGAGTGCGATGACGAGCGTGCGTCCGCGGCTGACTCCGGCGAGCAGGAGAGGGGAGACTATCACCATTCCCTCCGGGATGTTCTGGATGGAGATTCCGATTGCCACGCTGACCGCGCTTCCGAGGAGTTCCGGAGCTTCGCCACCGGCAAATCCTACGCCTGCGGACATTCCTTCGGGGAACTTGTGGATGGCAATGGCGAGGACGAACAGAAGGATGCGGTCGAGATGCCTATCGTTCGCGTGCGCCTCGTTGTCAAGGCCTGCGAGCCTGTGCAGATGCGGAGTGAAGCGGTCTATGAAGGTCAGGAACAGCGCCCCGACGAAGACCCCGGCAATCGGGATGAGCTTTCCGGGAAATCCGGCGTAGGAGTCAATGGCGGGAACTATAAGCCCCATAATCGCCGCCGCCATCATGATTCCGGCGCAGAGTCCGAGAATAGTGTCGTTCACCTTGTGCGGCACATCCTTTATGAAATAGCCCAAGAGGTAGCCGAAGAGCGTAGAGCCACCCACGCCTGCCGCCGTAATCAGAAGATATTGAATGTCTGTGCTCATGTGCCGTGCCTGTTTTTCCTGTACTGCGTGTGTGGGGGGGGGATAGCCATGGCTTTGTCATGGAGATGAATCCCGTGCACCCGTCCGCCCGGCAAAGATAGGTATTTTCGGGGTTATGGTATATGGTTTTGACTGCAAAATTTTATATCTTCGCGCAATCATGAATGTGCTGAACGACCCGATAATCACTGAAAGAACCGTGTTTGCAAGGAACTGCGACGTGCGGAAAATCGACAAATCCACTGCCGATGCTTTCCTCGATGCCAATCATGTCTATGGAAGCGCCGCCTGCCGCGACTGCTACGGACTTTTCCGCCGCCGCGCCACCGGGGCGGCCGAAAGGCGGGGAGTCCTGACGGAGGCAAAGTTCGCGGAGGGAAGCGGCGCCGTCATGCATGAAGTCCCGGTTGCGGGAGTCGGTGATGAGGGCAAAGTTGAGTCCGGGGAGAACATCGCCGGCGAACTTGTCGCCGTCGCGACCTTCTCGAACGCGCGCCGCTGGGAAAAGCAGGGACGGACGGTCAGTTCCTATGAGTGGGTGCGCTACGCCTCTCTCCGCGACACCCGGGTAGTGGGCGGCATGGGCAAGCTGCTCAAGGCATTCATCTCAGACCGCCACCCCGACGACGTGATGACCTACGCCATCTCCACCGCCGTCCCGGGGCGGGCTGTCCGCGAAGGCATAGAGCCGGACGGCAATGTCTTCCGCAAGCTCGGCTTCATCGAGGAGTCCCGCCGCACCTTCCCGAGCCGCGTCAGGGGCGAGGAAGGGCAAATCTCCACCAGCATCAAGTTCCGCCTCAAGCTCACCGACTGGGAATAGGGTAACCGGCTGAAAATAAAAAGGAGCCTGAAAGGATTTCTCCGTTCAGGCTTCAAACATCAACTCCCGTTCAGTCTCTGAATTACAATTGAATAGCATTCTGTAACAGGTGCTTAGGGAAAGGGGATGCTAAAACAGATTTTTCAGCCTATCAAAGAACGACTTATCATCCTTCGTAGGATTCGGAATGACATCCGCCGACCGTCCCAGAGCCTCGACAAGCTCCTTGCTTTCGCGGCTGAGCTTCTTAGGAATCCACACGCAGACCTTGACATAGAGGTTTCCGCAGCCGTAGCTGTTCACTGAAGGCAGACCCTTGCCGCGCATCGTGAGCACAGTGCCTGACTGCGTGCCCGGCTCAATCTTGAGTTTCTGCGTCGTGCCGTTGATGCCCGGGATGTCAACCTCGCATCCGAGCATGGCGTCGGTCACGGAGATGACCTTGGTGTAGAACAGGTTGTTGTCCTTGCGCTCGAAATCCTTGTTCGCATCTATGTCGATGACCACGAGCAGGTCTCCGTTGATTCCGTTGTTCTGCGCGGCGTTGCCGGCCCCGGTCACCCTGAGCTGCATCCCGTCCTCGACTCCCGCAGGAATCTTCACGCGCACCGTCTCGCGTTTCCTGACCAGACCGCTTCCGCCGCAGCTCGGGCACGGATTCGTGACAATCTTGCCTGTGCCGCCGCACTGCGGGCAAGGCGAATAGGCCACGGTCTGACCGAGGAACGACTGAACCACTCTCTTGTACTGGCCGGTTCCCTTGCAGTTCGGGCAGGTCTTTATGTCCGCGGCCGACTTCGCGCCCTTTCCGCCGCATGCCTGACACGGCACAAACCTCTCGATTGTTATATCCTTCTCCACTCCTCGCGCCACTTCTTCGAGAGTCAGATGCGCATGAACCCTGATGTCCTTGCCTCTCGCAACCCTCTCCTGCGTGCGGCCTCCGCCGAACCCGCTGAAACCGCCGAATCCGCCGTCGCCTCCGAAGCTTCCGGAAAAACCTCCGAACGCGCCTCCGAAGAGGTTGTTCAGGATGTCGTTGAGGTCTCCGAAGCCGCCGCTGAAGTCAGGTCCCGGATTGTCTCCCACTCCGGCATGGCCGAACTGGTCATATTTCTTCCTCTTCTCCGGGTCGCTCAGCACCGCGTAGGCCTCCGCGGCTTCCTTGAACTTTTCCTCGGCTTCCTTGTTCCCCGGATTCTTGTCCGGGTGATATTTGATTGCCAGTGCCCTGTAGGCCTTCTTTATTTCATCGGGCGTCGCTGTCTTGGCGACCCCGAGCACTTCATAATAATCTCTTTTTGCTGCTGCCATAATCTTCTTTCTCCGCTTTTTTCTGTCCGCTTACTGCATCCGTCCGTCTATCGTCGGACGACCACCCGTCAGATTCCGACTACCACCTTCGCGAAGCGGATGACCTTGCCGTTGAGCTTGTAGCCTGTCTGCACGACGTCGAAGACTTTGCCTTTCTTGTCGGCATCCTCGACAGGGAACTGCGCCACGGCCTCCTGCTCGTCAGTGTTAAACTCGGTGCCGGCCGCCTCAATCGGGGTCAGCCCCTTGCTCTTGAGATATGCCATCAGCTTCCCGTAAATCAGTTCGGTGCCTTCCTTCGCGGCAGCCGAATCATCCGATTCCGCAAGCACCTTCATCGCTCTCTCGCAGTCGTCCAGAACCACAAGCAGCCCCTTTATCGTGTCTTCAGCGGCTGTCGCCACCAAGTTGAGCCTTTCCTGGGCGGCCCGGCGTCTGAAATTGTCGAACTCAGCCATAAGCCTTACATAGGCGTCTTCCGTCTTGGCCAGTTTGTCACCGGCGGCTGCCAGTTTGGTCTCAAGTTCGGCTTTCGACTTCTTCAGCTCCTCGACCTCATCCGTCTGCGCCTCCGCCTCCGATTCTTTCTCCGAACCTTCGGCCTCCTGTCCGGCCGCAGTCTCCGCCACCATTTCTTCCTTTTTAGTAACTTCTTGCTCGTCAGTCCTTTCGTGACGTTTCTTGTTCTTGCTCATATCCTATTTCTCCATATTTGTCAAACATATAACACAGTCCGACACGCCCCGGACTTTCATCCCGGCACATCGAACCCGCCCACTCTAACTCAAAGAGCAAGCCGCAGCCATTCTAATGACATTTTGTCATATCCCTAAATGAAAAGCAGAAATGAAAAGCAGAAAAGGGAAGCGTAAAGAAAAAGCTGAAAGAGAGGGGATGCATAAAAGGATGGGCTGCAAGGCTGATGGCGCAGATGAATACCGCAGCAACCTGATGGTTGTGAGGATTTCATCAAGACATTCAACGAAGCAGACCGCCTTTTAGGCGCCCCGACATCCCGTTATTTGAAGAATCTATCCACCTCCCTCACCGCCTCTGGCAGTGCAAAGACGACCACGCGGTCATATTCCTGAATCCGTGTGCCTCCCACCGCGATGAACGAATTGTTGCCGCGAATCACCCCTCCCACAATCGCGTTCTTCGGAAAATCGAGGTCCATGAGGCTCCCCGACGTAATCTTCGCGTCCTTGGCGACGATATATTCCAGAACCTCGGCGTTCGTCCCGTTCATATATTTGATGAAACGTACCTTGTCGCTCAGCGTGAACTTGAAGATTCGTCCGGCCGTGATGAGTTTCTTGTTTATGACGGCATCGACTCCCATCCCGTCGGCGAGGCGTATGTATTCGATGTTCTCGACCTCCGCAATCGTCCTCGGAATCCCGAGCCTCTTTGCCGCGACGCAGGCGAGAATGTTCGCCTCAGACGAGCCGGTGAGCGCGACGAAAGCGTCGAAATTGCGTATGTCCTCCTCGATGAGCACATCCGAGTTCCTCCCGTCCGCATTGATGACAGTCACCGCATCTCCCAGGCTTTCAGACAGTTCGAGACAGCGTCCCTTGTCGTTGTCGATGATTTTTATCCTGCCGGTATGCCCGACGAGCTGCCGCGCCACCATCTCCGCCGTGTGGCTTCCTCCGAGAATCATGACCTTATCGACTTCGATATTCACCGTGCCGATGAACTCCATCAGCATCCGTGTGCCCTCGCGGTTCGAGATGATATAGACGAGATCATGATATTTGAACCTCGTATCGACCTTGGGAATAATCGTCGAGTTGTTGCGGGATATGGCGACGACTCTGAACTGGAGGTCTTCGGACGTGGCCTGGCGGCTCAGGTCGAGCACGTTCATGTCCAGGAGAGGGGAGTCGTCCTCCACCTTGAACACCGACATCTGAATCCTTCCCCTCGCGAAGTCCATCGAGTCCGCGGATGCGTTGTTGCGCAACAGATCGACGATTTCGTTCGCAGCGATTTTTTCCGGATAGAAGAGCAGGTCAATGCCCATCTCCGTGAATATGTTCTTATTCTCGAAGGAGAGATATTCTTCCGTGTTGACGCGCGCGGTGACCTTGCGGCTGCCGAGTTTCTTCGCGAGAATTGCGCTGACTATGTTCACGTCCTGCGACTCCGAAGGATTCACGGCTATGAACAGGTCCGCTTCCGGCACTCCCGCCTCGCGCAGCACACCGATTTCCGAAGAATTCCCGCAGACGGTTACGATGTCCGCAATCGCAGACAGGCTGTCCAGTCGTCCCTGCTCACTGTCGATTACGGTTATGTCATTGGATTCGCTGCTCAGCATCTTCGCCAGATGTGAGCCGACCTCTCCCGCTCCTGCAATAACTATCCTCATAATTAACAATTACTTATACCCATATCTCCCGCTCCCTGCAAAACCAGTGGCGGGCAACCGGCGCGTTACAAATGTATTTTCATTCCCAGCAGCGCGCGGGGAATCATGCAGCCGTCATAAATCCCGGCGACGCCGCGGCTAACACCGGCCTCGGACATGCTCTTCCCCCGCTGCCTTCCGCCCGTTTTCCCGGCGATGAGCCTTGCCGCGTCCCTGTGCGCCCGCCATACGGCCTTGAAATAGTTCGTCCTGAGGGACAGCAGGTAGGTCAGGGCCGAGCATCCGTCCAGAATCTTCCTGAAGAAAATCCTCACTGCCGCTCTCCGCCGGCCGATTGTCCGTGCCAGGTTGTTGTCGAGCAGGAGCAGGTTGTTGCGGTAGTTGAGGTAGAGCTTCTGCGGCGAGTTCTGCGGCAGCGTCCCTCCTCCGAGGTGAAACACTGTCGATTCCGGAACCACGGTCACTTTCCATCCCTCCAGCTGCATCCTCCAGCACAGGTCAATCTCCTCCATGTGCGCAAAGAACCTCTCGTCAAGCCCTCCGAGCGCCTTCCACACGGATATCCTGACCATGAGGCAGGCTCCGGTCACCCAGAGCACGTCAGAGGGGGAGTCGTACTGCCCTCTGTCGGTCTCCACCCTGCCCATCACGCGGCCCCGGCAGAAGGGGTAGCCGAAACGGTCAATCAGTCCTCCGGCCGCCCCGGCATACTCGAACCTGTCCCTCTCGTACCAGCTGTGCAGCTTCGGGCCGCAGGCTCCGCATTCCGGATGGTCTTTCATCCATTGCACGAGCGGACGCAGCCAGTCCCGCGTGACCTCGATGTCCGAGTTGAGCAGCACGAAAAGGTCGTATGCCGTCCCGGAGCGCCGCCCCTCCGCCTCCACTCCGACCGGGCCTGATGCGGGGTGGTTCTCCAACTCCCGGAATGCCCGGTTGTAGCCGCCGGTGAAGCCGTAGTTTTCCGCGAGGGGTATCCTGCGTACTGACGGGAACTCCTTGGCCATCATCTCCATCGAACCGTCCGTGGAAGCGCTGTCCGCGACCACAACATCCGCCCGGTCAGAGGAGTCTCCGGACATGCATGGTTTCACTTTGATGCTGTCCGTTTCTTCGCCCGGGCAGCCCCCTCGGTTGAACAAGTCCGCGGACTCAAGCAGCGGGGGCAGAAACCTCCGCAAGTAATCGGCTGTGTTCCAGTTCAGTATGACGACGGCAACTTTCATCGCGCAAAGATTTCCCGACTCCGTTTCACTCCGCTCGAAATGACAATCATGAATGTTTTGGACACTCCGCTTCTTTTATTTGCAGTCGCAGTTGTCTCCGCATCCGCAGGCTTCTCCGTCTCCGCATCCGCAGGCTTCTCCGTCTCCGCATCCGCAGGCTTTGCCGTCAGCGCAATCTTTGCCGCATCCGCAGTCTTTGCCGTCTCCGCAGCCGTTGTCGCTGCCGCAGCCTTCGCATCCTCCCTCGCCGCAGTTTCCTCCGCAGCCTGAGCATCCTCCGGCTAACTCCCCATGCAGTCCCTCCTTGATTTCCTTCTCGGTCGCAGGACGCACGCTCACAATCTCACCCTTGAAATTCAGCGTCTTGCCCGCCATCGGGTGGTTCACATCGACCTTCACCGTCTTTGCCTCCACCTTCACAATCTTCGCCGGAACAGGCTGCCCGTACTGGTTCACGAGAGTGACGCTTGAGCCTTCCACGAGCAGGTCGTGGCGAATCTTGCCCTCCTGGTCTGAAAATGCTTCCACAGGCAGATCGACTATCATCTTCGGATCCACCTTCCCGTAGCCCTCCTCGGGAGTCAGCGTGAACTCGAACTTGTCCCCGGCCTCAAGACCGGCGACCTCCTCCTCAAATTTCGGCAGCAGATAGCCCATGCCGTGAATGAAGTCCAGAGGCCTCTCCACGGTGCATTTGTCAACAATCTGTCCATCAACGTTCAGCTCATAAGTCAGAGCCACCACAGTGTTCTTTTCTACTTTCATATTTCCTTTGTTTTTAGAGACCTTCAAAAAATAACCTGCATCATCTTTTTCATCCTTTTCGGTCTATATCCCTTTTCTCATCAGTCGTGTACATCCAGTACACTCCTTCTTCCAGAAGAAATCTATACTCGAAAATCAAAGACAAATCTGATGCAGTTTTTTTTCACGTTTCTTAATATATTCAAAATTACAGGCTTCGCCGAAATGAGTACGTCGCACCACGGGCAGCAGCGCTTCGCCCTCTCTCATTTACCCCTCCCGTCCCCTAATAGGGGAAGTGGTGCTCCGTGCACACTATCGCACGAGACCCTCGCTTCGTTGTTCTGCGCACGGCACTCAAGTGCCTGTATGTCTCACGCACCAAACTACGCCGAAAAGCTTACGCCGTCAAACGCCGTCGTCGGCATCCTCCACCGTCCGCAGTCCCTCGCGTCGTCGCCGACGGCAAGAAGGCTGTTCCAGAGTTCCGGAATGTTCCCGGTAATCAGCATCTCGCGGAACGGCTTGCCGAGCTTTCCTCCCTCAAACCGGAATCCCGACACTCCGAAGGAATAGTCCCCGGTCACGGGGTTGCAGTTCCCGCCGTTGAACTCCGTCACGTAAATCCCGTCCCCGCATCCGCGCAAAATATCGTCCAAAGTTAGTCTTTTTTCGTTACATTCCAAGCGCGCGGGCTTCCCGCCATTTTCTCCCTCACGGCATCCGGCAATACTCTCCGCCAGCTTCTCCGAGCACCAGCTCCCGAGAACCGGCCGCGATATGTCCTCCACCGTCGGCTCCAGGCCGGTCTTGTTGGCCATGTAGGTGTTCACGAAATAATTTTCAACCACGCCCTCCCGTATCAGGGGCAGGTTGCGCGTGGCCACTCCTTCCGAGTCGAACAGCCGCGCCCCGGCCTTGCCCCTCTCCCGTGCCATATCCGTGAGCGTGAGCCCTTCCGAGAAAATCCGCTGTCCCTTGCTCTCGCAGAGAAACGACATCTTCTGCTGGATGCCCGAAGCGCTCAGGGCATTGACAATCGGGTTCAGCAGCTTGGAACCGACATTCCCGTCAACCACCATCCTGTAGCATCCTCCGGGCACCGGCTCCGGGTTCATGGAAGCCAGCGCCCTCTGAAGCGCCGTCTCCGCGCAGCTTTCCGGACGAATCCCGGAGAGGAACGCCGACGAGTCCCACCACCAGGAGCTGAAGCGCCTCCCAGCGGCGTCCGCCACCGTCACTTCCGACGAACAGGAAAATCCTGTCTCGAAATGCTGCCCCTCAAACCCTTGAGAGTCAATCTGGAAGCACTCGTCAATGTAGTCCGTGTATTCGTTTTCCTCAGAGACGACGGCCCATCCGTCTCCGACTTTCTCGC
The DNA here is from genome assembly GCA_002439805.1 of Bacteroidales bacterium UBA6408. Taxonomy (GTDB): domain Bacteria; phylum Bacteroidota; class Bacteroidia; order Bacteroidales; family UBA932; genus Cryptobacteroides. Next base: position 50,645 of record DJPQ01000005.1, on the reverse strand, counting down.
GGAGTTTCATGCTCCGCGCCAGTTCAATCCTTTTCCCGTCGGACATATCCATATATTCCATGTCCCACAGTCCCGCTTCCAGCCCGGTCTTTGCATCAGCGGCCAGCCTGTCCTTGTCCGGGAGCGTCCTGCATTTGTCCGCTTCCATAATCTTCACGGTCTCGCAGGCTTTCCTGACGAAGTCACGCACCGCGCCCCCGCTCAGCCGGTTGGTCGAGAATGTCCCGTAGCGTCCGTCCGCAAACAGGCAGAAGGTCAGAGACCTGTCGGCGCAGCGGCTCACCTTGTCAATCTCCCCGTCAAGCATGGTCAGGGTGTCCGACACGCTCTTGTTCAGCGTCACTCTCGCGCCGCTCATTCCCTGCTCCATCGCCTCGCGCATCCCCGCCCGTGCCAGATTCCGTTCCTCGTCAGTGATTATCATGTTTCGTCTATGCCTTAATGGTACGTTTTACTTCGATGTATGTTCACCCTTCAGCATTCGCCGAAAATGACGCTCCCGAAAGTATGCAAAAAGGACTGCAAAAATAGAAATAAAATTCCTAACTTTGCGCACCTGTGCAGATGAACGTCCGAATGTTTGGGACGGGATATTTTAGCGAGAATATAATCAACGATAAATCATTATGTTACAGGAAAAACTCAACTTTTACAAGGATTTTCCCAAGGAGGGCATCAATTTCATCGACATCATGCCGTTCCTCTATTCCAAGGATGTCTTTCAGGAAGTGACGGCCGAACTTGACTCGCTTGTCGATACGCCTAACCTTGCCGTTCCGGAGGCGCGCGGCTTCCTTTTCGGCACCCCGCTTCTGCTGACCGGCGGAGCCGTCTCCAACGTCATCCCGGTCCGCAAGTCGGGAAAGCTTCCGTTCGCGGAGGGCGACCTTGTAGGGGTTGAAATCATGAAGGAATACGGATCCGACAAGCTCTTCTACCGCAAGAGCGACGTCGCCGCCGGCCCCCTCACCGGCGACGTGATCGAGGTCACGATTCTCGACGACATCCTCGCCACCGGCGGCACCGCCGAAGCCCTTGCGCAGTCACTGATGGAAACCCCGGTCGTGAAGGACGGCACAGCCCGCCGCGTGGTGGTGAAGAAATTTGTCTTCCTCGTGGAAATCGACGACCTCCGCGGCGCCGACCGCCTCTCGAAGATCGCGCCCGTCGCCTCCCTCATCCATTTGAATGACTGAGGGCTGCCGGGCGGCTTCCTTGTCTTGTGATTTTCATGATTTTCATTGATTGACCATTTCTGTTCACGACTGCCGAACCAAAGTGCAAAATGTTTACTGAAAATTTGGACATTTTGAAAAACTTTGGTTAAATTTGTCCGTGCGTCGGGGCTGGACCGGCCTTGGCGCGGAAGACTAAAACTAATGGCGATGAATGAAAATTTGAGGCACAGGATTTTCCTGGCGGCGTTGTTGCACGATATTGGCAAATTCTATCAGAGGGCGGACAGGTCTTTTTCTGACAAGTATAACGAACTGTCTTCGTATTCCAAAAGAATAGCGGAGGACATATGCCCTGTGAACGAGCATGGCCGTTTCGGGTATCAGCACGTCGTATGGACCAATGAATTTATTGAACGGTACGGCAGCGCTGTGATGAAGATTCAGGGAATCAGGACGGCGGCGGAAGACTCCGACGATTCTATGCCGACATTTGCGTGCAGCCATCATAAGCCGAAAACCGAATTGCAGGCGCTTGTCACATTGGCGGATTGGTGGAGCGCGGGAATTGACAGAACCGCCCCTTCTTCGATGGAACGGGAGCGGGTCGATGGAGAACAGTCTATTCAGTGGGGGGGGGATAGGTACAAGCGCATTCCTCTCTTTTCTGTTTTCAATTCGATAAATGACGGCTCCTGTTCTTCCGCATTCTCCCTCAATAGGCTGAATATAGATAAGAGCAGATTCTTTCCCAAGACGATAAGGACGTCTTCCGATGGCGTGAGCCAAGAGGGATATAAGGTATTATGGGAACAGTTCTGTGACGAATTCCAAACTCTTCCGACAGATTCGTTCATAGGCTTTGCCGAAAGCCTGACCTACCTGTTGAAAAAATACACTTGGTGCATACCGTCCAATACGATGGATATGGCGAATGTGAGCCTTTATGAACATCTGAAGACTACCGCTGCATTTGCTGATTGTTTCTGTGTCTATCGTGAGCATGATCCTTCGGCATTCAGATGGAACGGGACACGGATATCCCTTTCAGATGACGCCAAGCCTGTGATTCTATTGGGCGGAGACATTTCCGGAATACAGAATTTCATTTATAACATTTCTTCCAAGCGTGCCGCAGTGAGTCTGAAAGGGCGCTCGTTCTATCTCCAGCTTCTTGTCGATTCGGTTATACGGAGAATCATTTCCCATCCGGCCATCAATGCTACCGCAGCTCATGTCGTTTACTCTTCAGGCGGAAAATTCTATATGCTTCTTCCGAACACACCTGATGTTCTGGCCGCGATTGATGCCCTGCGCGAGGAGTTTGAGCGGAAATTGTGGGATGAGCATAAAGGGGCGTTGTTGTTGAACATTGACTATCTTCCTTTCGCTTTTGACATAAGCTCGAAGACTGTCAGATTTGATGGTTCTGAACCGGATTCAAAAATAGGAGACCTCTGGCGGGCTCTGGCAGAAAAGCTTGCGATGTGCAAGAATACCCGGTTCAAGTCTGTTCTCCGGAAAAAGAACCTTTTCGTGCCGGAAGAAGTCCCGTCCGATGCCAGAGTCTGTGCAATCACCGGCATTGAGGGGGACAATCTGATAAATATAGCGGGACGTGGGGATGAGCCTCTATGGGTTCTTCCTTCGGTTGAGAAGCAATGCAGACTGGGTGAAGTCCTTAAAGACGCCGATTATATCATCACCCATTTCAATGACGATGAGTCCAATTTTCTTGCAAACAGGTCAAAGTTCGGTATGGAGATAATGGGAGTTCATACCTATATGTTTGACAAAAGGGAACTTACATCCGATGATTCCGAATTCAGAGGAATATCATCAGTCGATGTATGTAAGGTTACGGCAATCAACAGCCTCATTGTTCCACATATAAAAGGCAATGCATGCAGTTATGCCTTTCAGTTCTATGGCGGCAACAAGCAGGCCGTGGCCGGTGACCGCAACAAGACATTTGAAGAGCTCGCCGGCGGCGAATATCTGGGCATACTCCGTATGGATGTTGATAATCTCGGGACTATATTCATAAAGGGTCTGCCGGAGGCGTCAAGGAGTTTTGCCGCATATTCCACTTTGTCGTTCATGCTTGACTGGTTCTTCAGCGGCTACCTTAATACCATAAGGGAAGAGTTCAAGGATGACGTGAATATACTGTACTCCGGAGGCGATGACGTCTTTGCAGTCGGCAAATGGGACAAGGTCATATTGTTTGCGAGGGAGGTTCGCGAGGCTTTCCGCAAATTCGTCGGAAGGGATGACATTTCAATTTCCGCCGGTGTCGCGATTGTTGCTGACAATTATCCAATAGCCAAGGCTGCCCAGCTTGCAGGAGACGCGGAAAGTTATGCCAAGGACTTTAGCGGTGGAAAAGGGTTGCCGAAGAAGAACGCGATAAATATGTTCGGAGAGAATCTGTCATGGAGCGGTGAGTTCGATTATGTTCAAGAACTCAAAAAAAGATTCGTGGATTTGATAGAGAATGCCGGGATGCCGCGCTCCATTCTTCATCGGATTATGGTTCTATGTGGAAAGATGAAGAAGGGAGATATGAGTTATATGTGGCATACGGCCTATTTCCTCAAGCGTTTTTCAGACAATAAGACGGACGAGGTGAGACGGTTCTGCAACGGGCTGAAAGGTGAATTATGCGACAGACGCAAATATGAACTTGCCGCCGTGGCTGCCCGTTGGGCGGAGCTTGAGTTGAGATTCAAAAACTAGTAACATAACTTAAAATCAATTGTCTATGGTATGGAATGAATACATCCCATCTTCTGAGATTACTGATAAAGTGACGGAGAAGACTGTGCAGTTTGCCGAGAAATTCGGCGAATATCTTGGGACGGATGATGTGGCCTCGACACCACAGGGTGGAAAAAGAAAGGAGAAAACTAAGTTGACGACGAACCAGCTTAGAAAGTTTTTCGGTGAAGTTAAAAGGCAGCAGCTGCAAGGCTACAATGAAAGTAGTTTTGTAATGCTTAAGCCTAAATTAGCCTATGCTGTCGGTCGCGCCGATGGCAAAAATAAGATAGTCGACTTCTATAAAGTGATTTCTGAAGCTATGAGTCATGTCAAGGATGAAGCGCAATTCAGAAATTTTGTGCAGATCTTTGAGGCGATTGTAGCCTATCATAAGGCAGCGGAAATGGGTGTTAATATATAAAACAAAATGACAGCATTATGAGACAGTTAGTTAAGAAAATAGCGGTGCGCACGACTTTGAATTTGTTGTCCGGCTTGCATATAGGAGGCAGTGGCGATAATGTTGAAATCGGTGGTATAGATAACCCGGTGATACGCTGTGCTACAAAGGATTGGCAGCCATATATCCCAGGCAGTTCGCTTAAGGGGAAAATGCGATGCCTCCTTGAACAGATTTATGGTTCGTCTGAGGTCGGTGGAAATGACAAGATTAACAACCTTTTCGGTTTCGCGAAAGATAATAAACCATCAAAAATTATAGTCAGGGATGCATATCTGACGGAAGAGTCTGCGCAGTTGTTAAAACAAAATAGTGATAATCTTGACGCTCCATACACAGAGGGCAAGTGGGAGAATGTCATTGACAGAATCAAGGGCACTGCGGAGCATCCCCGGCAGACTGAACGGGTTCCGGCAGGGGTGTCGTTCGGTGTCGAATTCATTATCAATGTGTGGGATGACGATGATGAGAATAAACTGATGACCCTTCTTAAAGAAGGAATCAAGGCTCTTGAAAACGACTATCTCGGAGGCAGCGGCTCGCGTGGCTATGGCCAGGTAAAGTTCGGTGAGCTTGACATAAAGGACATTGTCTTTGATAACCAATGATGTCCTATGGCAAATTACACTGTCTATAAACTCCATTTCACCACTCCGGTTCATTTCGGGGATAACAGAAGTGACTATGGCGTCAGTCTCAAGACATTGCAGTCCGACACCATATATGCTGCCGTAACCTCGTGTCTTGCAAAACTCGGAGTAGAAATCCCCCGGGACGGTGACCTTGGATGTACGATAAGTTCAGCTTTCCCGTTTTATCAGGAAAGTCGCAACACCTCTCCGGTCTATTTTTTCCCGAAGCCGTTAAGGTATGTTTTGCCAAAGCTAAGAGACATCGGCGATGCCAAGAAGGTGAAGAAAGTCGGATGGCTGGATTTGGACTATTTCCGGCGTGTCATCAATGGAGAGGAGTTGTTTGGCGATGGCCGCGACATTGGTTACATCAGGCACGGCGGGTTTCTTACCGGCTCATGCACCGCGGAGGACTTTATTTCTTCTCAGGTGTCCCCGAGAGTAACGGTACCTTCACGCCTTGGGGATGAGGATGCCAGGCCGTTTTATATGGACCGAGTTTTCTTTAAGGACTATTCGGGTCTGTTCTTCCTTGCTGAAGGTGATTGTTCATTGCTGGACAGGGGTCTGGAACTTCTGCAATATGAGGGGATTGGTACTGACAGAAATGTCGGCAACGGCTATTTTGAATATCAGAAAGATTCAATCACAATTGAATGCCCGGAATCATCAGAGTATTCCATCTCACTATCGATGTTCATTCCGGAAAGCGAGGAACAGCTTACTGCGATGTTGGGAAAAGAGTCCGTCTCATATGATTTTGTCCGCCGGGGCGGATGGATAACTGAAAGTCCGTACAATGCCATTCGAAAGAATGCCGTTCACGCCTTTCTTCCGGCATCCGTGTTCGCATTGGAAGAGGCTCCTTGCGTAAGGGGGAGCATAGTTAATCTTCAACCGGAGTCTTTCGGTGAAATTATCCGGACGGAGAATCTGGGAGGAACGCCTCACCCTATATGGAGGTGCGGCAAATCAATTTTCATCCCGATTAAAATCTGATGCCTATGGAAGGAATAAATGACAGATATAATGTCGAACTTGAGGTTCTGACTCCCCTTGCCATATGTTCGGGAGCGGAGAAGGATTGGGTTAATGGCATAGACTTCGTGGTCGCCGACGATGAACTTTATAAACTTGATTTGCAGAGACTTGTTGCGGCGGGCGTTGATATGTCAAGACTTGCGGCGTGTTTTGAGGATAAGGAGGTCGGAGGGGTTAAGGAGTTGATTGGAAATAGACTTGACGATGTTTCGGAGTTCAGATTGCCTATGCCATCGGGATTATCTCCGGAGACTGTGAAATCTTTCGTGAAAAATCAGCTTTCGGGTAGGCCTATAGTGCCGGGAAGTTCAATCAAGGGGGCTGTGCGTTCAATCCTTTTTGAGTATCTTACCAAACCGGGCAGGAGGATGTTACGGGGAAACAGCCCAGACATAGGCGAGACGTTCGGCAATCCGGAAGATGGAACAGACTTCATGCGTTTCCTGAAGTTCTCGGACATTGAATTTCCCGAAACAAAACTTGTAAACACGAAAATCTTCAATTTGAGAAGCGATGACCAAGGACATTGGCAGGGTGGCTGGAAACACGGCAGGAACAACACCGGAGGACGATTCTCAAACGGAGGATTTAACACCGTCTATGAGATGCTGCCACCTTCAAGTTGTGGGCTGGGCACTGTGATGTTATCGGGAAAGATGTTTTCTCAAGCAAGTGGCAATTCGAATTATCTGACAGAAAAGAGGCGAATCTTGGCACAGAATAATTGTGGAGTGCCTGAATTCTTGTTCGGGATTATCAACGAGCATACGCTTTCTTATCTCCGGAAAGAAAAGGCGTTCTTTGAGAGATACGAAGCGGATAGAACTGGAGAGATTGTGGAGGGTATTGAGTCCTTGATTCATAGGGTTGTCTCGCTTCGGGACGGCGGCAATAAATCCTGCATATTCAAGATGTCGGCCGGCTCCGGATTCCACTCAATAACCGGTGACTGGCAGTTTGACGACTATTCCATCGACGGATTATTAGATGGTGAAAGGCGAATTTCAAGAGGACTTTTTCACGGGCAAAAATCAAGTAAGTCTCGTAAAATAGCTGTTGTGGGGAACAAACTCTCTCTCATGGGATTCGTGAAGATGTCTGTTGCGGATGACGCGGCGGTTAATCGGTATGAGGAGAGAAGACTGGAGGAACTGCACCTTAGAAAGCGGCGGTATGAAGAAATGAATGCGGCGGAAGAGAGGCTTCGGATTGAAAATGAGGAAAGATTGAGATTGGAACAGGAGATGAAGCTGAAGAAAGCGGCTTACGATGCCGCTATAGACGAAGCCGAGAAATATTATCTCGGAGAAAGTTGTGATAATGTCGTCGCTCTGTCTCTGTTCAAGAAAGCCGAGGCCATCTGGCCGGACGGAACTCGCCACATGGAGAGAATCTCTGTATTGCAACGATTGCTTGATGATGAAAAAGCCAAAGAAAGTAGGGAGAAAGCGCTCGCTGGCGAAAGGATAGAATCCGTCAAGGCCGGTTTGTCCAACTTGGATCGCAGGAATGCAAATGATGTCACTAAATATCTGGTAACCAGCTTTAAGCAAGTGACAAACGAAATTGAACGTTGGCTCAAGAAATCAAGACGGGAGTCTGTCCCCGATTCCGAAGATGTTTATCTTGTCGCGACGCTCTCCCGAATTTATCACGGTGATACCCAAGAGCGGGAACTCCTTTCGGATTTTACTTCCACTCGTTGGGGAAAGCTTCGCCAATGGTGTGGAGACCAGCGGGCAAGGAGCATATTTGAACAGGTTACAGAACCTTGACAGAAGGAGTCATGGATAAGACAAGAGTGCTTGTAATAAGGTACGATAACAGGCTTCCGCAGTCGGAGATTCCCCTGTTTCGCGGTGCCGTGATAGCGTCGATGGAAGGCTCTGCCGATATTATGTACCATAATCATTGCGGAGATTCGCTTGTTTACCGCTATCCTTTGATACAGTACAAAAGGCTCCGGCAATGTGCTGCGATTGTCGCGGTGGATTCCGGAGCGGATGTAATCGGTCAGTTCCTTTCGTCCGCTGTCACCAGCCTCAGAATAGGCGAGCGGGAGGAGGAGTTTTCAATCGCTGACATTAAGGCTAACCGGATACTCGTACAGGTCTGGGATGGAGAATTTGAGTATAGACTTACTAAGTGGTTGCCGCTCAATTCCAGGAACTTTGCCGAATATGTGAAGCTGGATTCCCTTTCAGACAAAGTCGCGTTTTTGGAGCGTATCCTTACCGGCAATATCCTTTCGTTTGCCAAGGGGATAGGCGTGACATTGACATCGCCTTTGATGTGCAGGATTGTTTCGCTTGGGAGACAGTCGCTTCTGACCTACAAGGGAGTGAAGATGATGGCCTTTGATCTGGAGTTCAAGTCGAATGTCTCCATTCCTGATTATGTCGGACTGGGAAAGGGCGTGAGCCTTGGATTCGGCGTTGTAAGCCGGAAGCACAGCTCCGAGTCTCAAAAAGAATAACACGCGGAAACAATCACGATGGATAATAAGACTTTGCATATAGCCCTCGTCGGAGGGCAGACGATGCCGGTGTATCTGGCATTGCGTGAAAGCCGGGCAGGGAAAGTCATTCTGATTCACTCGTCATCTACTAAAAAGGAGGCGGAGAGAATCGTCCGGGACATGAGTCCGGAGATGGCGGATTGCGAGTTCGAACTGTTTGAACTTGAGCCGCTTGACTACTTTGTCATAAGCGAGAAGATAGAAAATCTGCTGGATGCCTTCCGGAACCGGACTGTCGAGGTCAATGTGTCGAGCGGCACAAAGCCTTGGAGCATGGCCTTTGCTATGCTCGCTTACCGATATGAGAATCTGCAGATTATATATGTCGATCAGAACAGCATAATCTATAATTATACCTTATTCCGAAAGCATTTGGCCGCGGCACCGGATATTGCCGGAATCCTCAGATATAACCAGACTGATGTCAAGGAACACAGAAACCTTGAGGAATATACGGAAGAAGACCTTGAGCAGCTGCCTAAGATAAAGGCGATTCGGGACGTGTATAATCGGGGGAAATTCAGCATCTTCAACACTTTGACAAATCCTAACAAACACAACTCCGGCAGATATGCCAACAATATCAGGGACACCATTGTGGATCCGGAGACGAGTTCTGAAATAAGTTGGGACAAGTCATATTACGATAGCGGCTCATCCTGTCTGAAGCAGCTCGTGAGATTCTATTTCATTGACAAGTTCGGCAATCACAAAGAATTTACAATTGTTTCACCCCATGCCTTTGAACTTGTCACGTCATACGGCTGGTTTGAATACGAAGTCGCTACAATTCTTCGCAAATGGCCGTCCTGCAATGAGGTGTGGCTGAATACCGTCTTTCCCTATAACAACAAGAAGGCGAAGAATGAAATCGATGTAATCGTTCAGACAGGCCACAAGCTGCTCTTTGTCGAGTGCAAGACTCAGGTTCTGGACAAGACCGACATTGACAAATTTTCGTCTGCAGTCAAGAATTATGGCGGGATGGGCGCCAAGGCCTTGTTCGTCACACAGCAGTATATGGGAACGGAGGCTGAGGAGAAGTGCGAAACGAACAAGATTGCGCATTTCAGTTTCTATGACAGGCTGGGTCGTCCTGTCAGTCATAAGGCTCTCTACGACCTTTTGAATCAGATAATTAAAGACAGCAATACAAGGTAACTATGGCAAGGAAAGTTTTTATGTCGGTGCTGGGTGCAAACTTTTATGATGCCTGCACATATGTTGGCAAGAATAGCAAAGTAAATACACGGTTTGTTCAGGAGGCTGTACTGAAGGATGTCGGAGCGGGGGAATGGTCACAGGATGATGTCGCGTATATCATGCTGACCGATAAGGCAAGGACTGACAATTGGAACGCAGAAATAACATCGCGGGAAAAGAAAGGTGAAACACTGCCTTATGAAGGTTTGGAGAAAGTCCTCGCAAACGCAAAACTTAAGTGTAAAGTATGTGCGGAAAACATCGTTGACGGCAAGAACGAGGCAGAGATGTGGAAGGTTTTCGACACTATGTTCGGATTGTTGCAAGATGGTGACGAATTATATTTTGACTTGACGCATGGATATCGTTACCTCCCAATGTTTCTTCTTGTACTTGGCAATTATGCCAAGTTTTTGAAGAATGTAAAGGTTAAATATGCTTCTTATGGGAACTACGAGGCTCGTTATAATAGTGTAGATGGAAAGACATTTGCCCCGATAATGGATTTGTTGCCTATCGTCCGATTGCAGGATTGGGCATTTGCAGCCGGACAGTTTCTGCGAAGTGGGGAGGCGGACGAAATCTGCGATTTGGGAGGTGGCCAATGCATTGAGATTAAGCGTAGAATTAAGCGTTCGGATGTAAATGTTGATGGACTCAATAGCTATGTCAGGTCATTGAAGACGATGGCTGATGACTTGGCATTTTGCCGTGGAATGGATGTTATCAAAGGCGACGCAATCCAATCAATGAGAACATCGCAAGAGAGAATCAAAGAAGAGACTATCCCTGCATTTACCCCATTGATAGGCAAGATAACAGATTCTTTCTCTTCATTTGTTGGCGGTAATAGCGTTCAGGATACATATTCCGCTGCGCGATGGTGCTTGGATAAGGGACTCTATCAGCAGGCCGTAACATTTCTAAGGGAAAGTATGGTGTCTTATCTATGTGAAAAATATGAGATTGATTTAACGGACAAAGAACTCAGAGCACTGATTGATAGTGTATTTGTGGAGAAAAATCCTGACAAAAAAGAGAATAAAACCGTATTCGTAAAGGTGGAAAATATAGATCTTTATCAGCGAATATCTTCAGATGGTGTCTTTGGGGATAAACAGTTTGTTTCCGATTTCTGTCATTTGCAGGAAACTAGAAATGACATTAATCATTCAGGGATGAATGGCAACTGTCGAACAGTCAAGACCTTGAAGGCAAACATTGATTCGGCTGTCAAGCAGTTGGAGCATATATTTTTTGTCGATGATACAAGAACTGTGTCTCTGCTTCCGTCCCTCTTCATCAACTACTCCAATCACCCCTCTTCCAACTGGTCTCAAAAGCAGCTTTCGGCGGCAAAGAAACTCGGCGAAATCGTTGACATCCCGTTCAGAAGCGTGGCTCCGGAAGCGGACTCTGCGGAGCTGGAACGCGTCGCGGGTGAGGAATTTACAAAGATTCTTGATGCGGCGGACGGTAAAAATGCAGTTGTTCACCTTATGGGAGAAATGACATTGACATATATGCTTGTCAGAAAACTGAGGGCCTCCGGCATCCGCTGCGTAGCCTCGACGACTGCCCGTCGCGTGGTCGAGAACGCGGACGGCACGAAAACGTCAGACTTCGACTTTGTCAGATTCAGAGACTATGAGTAACGAGAAGGATATTGTTCTTAACGAGGGTCAGAAAGCGGCTCTTGACCGTCTGATGGCTTTCCTGAGGGATAAGGACTCCAAAGTTTTTATTCTGAAAGGCTTTGCCGGGACGGGAAAGACCACGCTGGTTCGGAAACTCATCAGCTTCATGGAGGCAAGAAAGATACGCTACGGACTTCTTGCCTCGACGGGGCGTGCGGCAAAGGTTCTGGGAGATGTCACGGGGCATCAGGCTCAGACGATTCACAGCCAGATTTACCGTTTCCGGGGATTCAATGCGGATGCCAAAAAGGTCAAGGACGAGAACTCCGTGGAGAGGGAGGGGCTGCAGCTGGTCATAAACTTTTCCCTCGGCAGTCCGGAGCCGGACAGCCCCGACGTGTATGTCATCGATGAGGCTTCCATGATTTCCGACAGCGTGGAAAAAGTTGTGGTTCAGTCAAGGTTCGGGAACGGAAGGCTTCTTTCGGATTTGCTGGCATATGACGAGAAGGCCAGGTTCATTTTCGTCGGTGACCCTTGCCAGCTCGCGCCGGTGACCGGGGAACAATGCCCGGCCTTGTGCCCGGAGTATTTCAAGGAACATTTTGACATTGACGCTCAGGATGCCGAACTCAGGCAGGTAATGCGTCAGGGCGGAGACAACGGAATCGTCGGCGCGGCGTCGGAAATCAGGGAGTTATGGGAGGATGCGCCTGAAGACACCCTGCCCTATGGAGCGGTCAATCATTGGGAAAAACTGCCGTTCCGATATGTCCCGGACATCGAACTTCTCCGTTCCGTTGATGTGCTGGCCTCAAAGTATCTTTCCGATGTGCGTGGAGGGAATTACGGCAATGCCGTGTTCATATCGAGGAGCAACACCGGATGCTACAATTTCAGTTTGAGGTTCCGCGACTCATTGGGCTACGGCGGACCGCTGCAGCCTGGCGAACTCTTGCTCGTCGTGCAGAACAATCTTGTTTCCGGGCTGCGCAACGGAGACTTGGTCATAGTGAGGGACATCTCTCCGGCGTCGGAATCCCGTGCCGGCCTGTCTTTCCGTGAGATAGAGGTTGAGGAATTATACACCGGCGAGAAATTCAGGCAGCTGATGATTGATGAAATACTCTATCAGCCCCAGCCAAATCTCGGGACGCAGCAGCAGGGGCGGCTCTATTCCGACTTTATCATCAGAATGAGGAAGAAGGGAATCTCGGACGACGACGAGCGCTTCCACGACTTTATGAAGACAGACAAGTATCTCAATGCCCTCCGCGTTTCTTTCGGCTATGCGCTGACCTGTCACAAGGCCCAGGGCGGAGAGTGGACGAATGTGTATGCCTGTTTCCCGAGAAACATCATGCTGAATCCTACGAAACAGGATTACCAGTGGGTCTATACGGCAATGACGAGAGCGAAGGAAAAATTCTTTGTCGTCGATGACATTTATATAGAAGGATATCGCAATGGATTTGGTCATTAACACATTCGGGGTGTCGCTGTCCCGTGACAACGAGGGATTCGTGATTTCCAATCATGACGGCGTCCAGAAGATTCCTGTCGCCGGCATCCGCTCCATACAGCTGAGCCGGGGTGCGCAGATTTCCAGCGACGCCGTGCTCCTGGCGGTGGAAAACGAGATAGAAATCATATTCATGGGACAGTCGGGAATGCCGATGGGGAGAATCTGGAGTCCCAAGTACGGTTCTGTCTCTACGATACGTAAGGGGCAGCTGACCTTCACGTTTGAACATGACGCCGTCAGCTGGATTAAGGATGTAATCTCCAAGAAGATACAGAACCAGCAGGCTATGATGCTGATGATGAACACGTCAGGCTCTTCCGAAATGCAGCGTATTGTGGATAAGTCAATCAACAGGCTGGAGGACTACCGGACGAAGATATCAGCCCTTGACGGAGAGATTGTCAGTGACATATCCTCGACGCTTCGGGGATGGGAAGGCGTGTCGTCGAAGATTTATTTTGACACGATGAATCTTTTCCTTCCCGAGCAGTACCGCTTTGACTCAAGAAGCCAGCATCCCGCCATGGATGTCGCCAACGCGATGCTCAATTACGGCTACGGTCTTCTTTACGGCAGGATAGAGGGTGCCCTCATCAAGGCCGGCATAGACCCCTATGTCGGAGTGATGCACCGCGACGACTATAACAGGCCGGTTCTCGTATATGACGTGATTGAGCTCTACCGCGTGTGGATTGATTATGTCGTCTTTTCGCTCCTGTGCCAGAATGTCATCACGGAGGAACATTATTCTGTTCGCGGCGACGGCTCATATTGGCTGGAGCCTCTCGGCCGGCGGGTGCTGATTCAGTCGCTGAATGACTATCTTGAAGAGGTCATAGAGGAAAAGGGCCTGCAGCGCAGCCGCTCGACGCAGATAGGGCTGTACGCTCAGAATCTGGCTCAGAAGTTTAAGAAATATGTTTGATTATGCTGTCCGTAGGTACAAATGTCAAGAGCGCTTCCGAACCGTTGAAGAAGATACCCCTCGAATATCTTTATAACGCGCTTCGGAATCCGAAACCGGAAATGGCTTCAAGAATCAGTCAGCTGCGGATTGTCCGTCAGATGAGTGCGGAGCAGTATTCTAAGTTGAAGCAGCAGCTTCCGTACTTCGTCTGCGCCGCATTCAATCCTCCGTTCCGCAGGACGGAGAATTTCGCCTACACTGAGCACTTTGTGATAGACATCGACCACATAGGCGATAAGGGGCTGTCCGTCACCGAACTGAAGAGCAGGATTATGGCGGATTCGAGGACTCTGCTCTGTTTCCTTTCTCCGGGACAGGACGGGCTGAAAGTGCTTATGAGACTGAAGGAAAAATGCTACGACCCTGGGGTGTATTCTGTCTTCTACAAGAAGTTTGTCTATGAATACAGCATTGCCTATGGCCTACAGCAGGTCGTCGATTCCAAGACGTCGGATGTCGCCCGGGCCTGTTTCATGAGCGTCGATTCGGATGCATATTATAACCCTAATGCGGATGTCGTTGATATGAATGCCTTTATTCCTGCGGAAGACCCGGCGGAACTTCTGAGATTCCGGAAAGAGGTTGAGGCCTCAGTCGCGGAGATTGCCGAGTCCGCGCCTCCGCAGACAACTCCTGCGGTTAAGGCTTCCGACCCGGACGAGGATTCCATGGCGAAAATCAGAGAGCTGCTTGCCATGCGTCCCAAGAGGGTCACGCAGGAAAAGACTGTGTATGTGCCTGAGGTTCTGAATGAGATTGCCGGCAATCTTGTCGCGAGCGTAGGTGAGGTAGGTCTGGATGTGTATGAGATTCTCAACATCCTCAGGCTGCCTACGACAACCAGGACAGCATAATAGTCCTTCCCGTGACGACGGATTATCTGCGCATGATGAAGATAATCGGGAAGACGATAAACGTCGATGTCATAACCAAGACGCAGAACACTATATTCTTTTGACCATGTCATTCAAGGAAGTTTCATCATTGAGGAAAGCCGGCAGGACGGCGGAGGCTTTTGAAATGGCGAGGGACGATTTCGCGAGAAGTCCGGACAAATGGAGCGCGTCAGCCTTGTTCTGGGTCTATTATTCAATTTCAAAGTCCGGCGATTTTTCTTTGGTTCCGGCATGGCGGGCCGGTTCCGAGATGCTCCGGCTTGCCGATTATATGGAACGGGATGAAATCATGCTTCAGTGTCTCGGCGCGGCGGTCCAGCATATTGCAACTCTGTACGCACATCAGTACATGGCTTCCAACGCGGTGCCGTCTGTTGAGGAGACGGATTTTCTTGAACGGGCGGCTAAGAGATTTCCTGACAATGTTTTCCTGCTCAGGGCTCTGGCAATGGGATACATGGTCGCCGGCAGGAACGATGATGCGCTTTCTTTGTTCAGAAAGGTTCTTAAAATCAAGAATGACGGCTATCTGTGGAGTGAACTCTATGATTTTCTCGATGATGATTCCGTCCGCAAGTCCGCTTTGTGCAAGTCCCTGCTCATTCAGTCCAAACCGGAGTTTACCGGGAAAACGAGGCTTAAGCTTGCCTGTGTCTTAATCCGGGAAAATGACTATGGGCGTGCGGCCTATGAACTCCGGACTTATTCCGATACGTACAGGAAAAACTCCTGGTGTCTGTCTGCGGAATATTCAAAGATTATGAGGTTCATTCCGCCAGGCACGGTGCCGCTAAGGACCGGACGGGAGTTTTATGCGGAGAATACGGCTGCTGCGGAAGAGTTTGTCTATCAGGATTCTCCGTGTTCCGAGATGATTCCTCTCATGACACGAGAGGTCAGAGCGAAGGGCGGGAAGCGGATTGTCACGAAGATTGTTCTCGCGGACAAAAAGGGCCGCGTGCTGGCGGTTCCGCTTTCCCGGACTGGTGTCCCCGCCGCTGGTTGCATGAATGTGGCCTACGCTGTCCGCTCTTATAAGCCCGGCGACGGTCCCCGACGGGTTATTTCGTGTGCCGTGGCGGACGGATTCCCTGAATGGCGTGACGACGTGCGATGTTTTGCCGGTCCGGTCAGACTGAAGACGGACAGATTGGGGAATCAGTATGGCCTTGTCGATGGCTGCTTTATCCCGGCGCAGCTTGTTTCCCGCATCAAGCCGGATGCTGACGTTACGGTCGTCGGCGTCAGAAAGAACGGCAAGTGGAGGGCGACGTCAATTTTGTAGATGCATAACCGAGTTCTTTGACAAGTTTGTTAAAATGATTACTCAATGTTATACCTAAATTGATTTTTATATGAGACAGCAGTCACCATAAGCCTGTCAAACAGTGCGTCGCCAAAGTTCCTTCTGTTGAACTTCCAGCAGAACTCGTTCAGGTAGTTCTGAAGGTACTCCGGGCGAATGTCGTGATAGATATCCAGCAGCAGCCGCTTTGCATTGGCAATCGCGATGTGTACCCAAGGCAACACCTTGCCGACCTGCTTAGGCTCTATGACCTGATGGATATGCTCTTTCACAATTGTACTGAAGTTTGTATATGACTTTGAATCGTCTGACTTGATGGTTGAGTCCGGGTCTATGTACATCCTGACCTTCTCATCTATGGTTTCGGACTTGAGGTTCTCAATGACGAACATTTTGATATATTTCACGGAAGTGGGCTTGTCTGATTTCTTGGATGGATTGCCTTCCTCAGTCTGAGCCATTACAAGCACCTTGCTCTTCTTCTGGCTGCCCCTGCCACGCTTGAGAGGCTTATCCTTCTCTTCATCAGGGGTTTCCGTGGAAAAGAAGCCTTCGTCAAGTTCGACCATACCACATATCTCATATTCAGAGTCTCTTTTACCCATAGCATTACGGAGCTTATGAAGCAGCGCCCATATCGGATTGTAGTTCTTGTGCCCAAGCTGACGCTTAAGTTCAGCGGCGGAGAAACTTTTCTTCGTGCTTGTCAGAAGATGCATCGCTATGAACCAGTATCTCAAAGGAAGCTGACTGCCGTGCATCACGGTGTTTGCCTTGAGACTCTGCCTGTAGCGACAGTGCTTGCACTCGTAGCATTCCTTGTCCTTCTTCCAGTAATGCTGTGTACATCCGCAGTGTGGGCATACAACACCCTGTTTCTCTCTGTATTCTTTCAACTTGCTTTTGCAGCTTGCCTCATCTGGAAAGGCGTTCATAAAGTCTATAAGTCTCATATCCCTATTGTTTATAGGGGCAAAATTAACGACTGTATGTGCCATTTTGCTGCACAAGCTCATTTTTAGGTAAAAAATTAATTATTCATTTTTGTTAATCTTAAAAATAATACCTAAATTTGCATAAAGGGTCGGCTCTATGAGATGTGATGAAAGGTACATTTTTTCTTCAGTTTTGATGCCCCTGAACCAAAATTCGGGCTTCAACTCATTGAAATACAACAATGTCCCCAAATTGCTCTCAGAGACTATATTCCACTAAAACAAGGATTAAGACCTTGAGAGCATCCGCAAAAAGCTGCTGGCATTTCTCAGAGACTATATTCCACTAAAACAAGGATTAAGACTATTTTTGAAATTTCCATAATTGTTTTTGCCCGCTCAGAGACTATATTCCACTAAAACAAGGATTAAGACCCTCCCATTCTATTTTCTGTTCCATTACAAAGTCAACTCAGAGACTATATTCCACTAAAACAAGGATTAAGACCAATCCTCGCCTTGTACTTCTCAATCTCGCGGTTCTCAGAGACTATATTCCACTAAAACAAGGATTAAGACCGTAATCTAATCCGTTATTGTGTTAATAAATGCCTCAGAGACTATATTCCACTAAAACAAGGATTAAGACTTTACCAACGCGTATAGACGGGTGTACGTACGTCTCAGAGACTATATTCCACTAAAACAAGGATTAAGACTCACCGGTTTTATCTCCGGACGTTGTAAGATAATACGCTCAGAGACTATATTCCACTAAAACAAGGATTAAGACCTCCGGACGTTGTAAGATAATACGCGTTTACCAACGCTCAGAGACTATATTCCACTAAAACAAGGATTAAGACCTAAATAAGGTACTGCGCCAAAGTATACATTCTCAGAGACTATATTCCACTAAAACAAGGATTAAGACTGTAGTAGTGACAGCGATTTCGAGATCCCAGGTACTCAGAGACTATATTCCACTAAAACAAGGATTAAGACTGTGGTTTTCACCACATAAAATCTCTTTGTCATAATATCTCAGAGACTATATTCCACTAAAACAAGGATTAAGACAAACTCGTATTGAAAATAACGAACAAAAAATCTCATCTCAGAGACTATATTCCACTAAAACAAGGATTAAGACTGTACTTGCAGTACACCCACGCTTTTTCTAGACTCAGAGACTATATTCCACTAAAACAAGGATTAAGACCCTATTAGGGCAAGTGCCTTAAATAATATTCTATAAATCTCAGAGACTATATTCCACTAAAACAAGGATTAAGACATCATAGTCCTGATACCGCTCGTTCTTCTGAAAACTCAGAGACTATATTCCACTAAAACAAGGATTAAGACCTCCTATGTGCCCCGCAAGCTCGATTCTGTTGATTCTCAGAGACTATATTCCACTAAAACAAGGATTAAGACCATCGTAGCCCGAAGATGGACGAGGATTACGTCCTCTCAGAGACTATATTCCACTAAAACAAGGATTAAGACAGAAGCCGACCCTGAATTCAAAGTTTTCGAGGGCCCTCAGAGACTATATTCCACTAAAACAAGGATTAAGACAATTTTATTGTGTTCATAATAATTGGGTTTTAATTCTCAGAGACTATATTCCACTAAAACAAGGATTAAGACGTCCAAAAATACGGAACAAGCATTTAATACATCCTCAGAGACTATATTCCACTAAAACAAGGATTAAGACCCCCGCAAGGAAACAAAACGCCACAAACCCTATTACTCAGAGACTATATTCCACTAAAACAAGGATTAAGACGGTAATGCACCTCAGCTGAGGTACGCAAACAGACTCAGAGACTATATTCCACTAAAACAAGGATTAAGACAGGACGTCCGCGCCCTCCTCGCCAAACTCCTCCCTCAGAGACTATATTCCACTAAAACAAGGATTAAGACCTCTCGTCTTCAGAGATTGAATACCCCTGAAATGCTCAGAGACTATATTCCACTAAAACAAGGATTAAGACTTCCCGTAGCTTAGCTACCATCCTTGTAGTAGCTCTCAGAGACCCTCATTACCATGAGAGATATACAATAAACTTCTGCGA
Organism: Bacteroidales bacterium UBA6408; assembly: GCA_002439805.1. Taxonomy (GTDB): domain Bacteria; phylum Bacteroidota; class Bacteroidia; order Bacteroidales; family UBA932; genus Cryptobacteroides. The sequence goes on along the minus strand of DJPQ01000005.1, from coordinate 31,497 downwards.
TAGGGCCGGCCTCTGAGTCGAGGACGTCTTTATCGCAGAAGTACTGGCTGGAATTTCGTTCAGGTTCTGAATCAGCGTGTGAACGACTCGATGGATACCTTCGAAACTTTTTCTATCGCACCTACATATTTCTTGAAATGCTCGGTTGCCGAATGCGCGTCAAGATCGGCCTGGCTTTCCCAAGTCTCGCAGAACATGAACACATCGTCACGAATGGTGCTTGCAAAGAAGTCGTATGCCTTGCATCCCTTGTCACTCTTCAGAGTTTCGGCCACGAGAGCCTTGGCGTTGTTGATTACCTCGTCGCGCTTGGCGGCATCGGTCACCTGTACGAAACAATTGATTCTTACCATAATGATGTTCTTTTAAGCAGATTGGCTTGACAGACCAGTCATTGATGGCGGTCATGTCGCAGCCGTAAAATTTACGCTGCAAAATTAGACAAAATTTCAAGATTATCGGCATCTGGAGCAGTTTATTTTTTCGTTGTTTCAAAGTCACTTCCCCTCACTTGCGTAATATATTTTTTGTCTCTATTTTTGCGGTCGAAACAAGGCAATCTGATATAAATTGATGTAAACATTGTCATACGATGAAATTTAGTACATTATTGAGGGCTGTGGCCGCTTTCGCCGCAATGCTTCCGGCATTAGATGCCGGCGCGATGTCCGTCGTGTCCGAAGAAATTCAGCAGGACACTGATGACCGACCAAGGTTCGAGGCAGGAAACGGGACTTTTCTTCTTGACGGCAAGCCGTTCATCATTAAGGCGGCCGAGCTGCACTATCCGCGTATTCCGAGAGACTATTGGGAACAACGGATACAACTCTGCAAAGCACTGGGTATGAACACTATATGCCTGTATGTCTTCTGGAATTCGCACGAGCCGAGGCAGGATCAGTTTGATTTCACCGGACAGAATGACCTGCGCGGATTCGTGGAATTATGCGCGAAAAACAACATGAAAGTCATACTCCGCCCCGGACCGTATGTCTGCGCCGAGTGGGAAATGGGCGGACTGCCGTGGTGGCTGCTTAAAAAGAAGGACATAAGGCTCAGGGAGTGCGACCCGTTCTTCCTTGAACGCGTCGACAAGTTCCAGCAGAAGGTGGCCGGGCAGGTCGGGGATCTGACGATAGCCAACGGAGGTCCTGTAATTATGGTCCAGGTCGAGAACGAATACGGTGCTTATGGTACAGACAAGCCCTACGTCTCAGCGATACGGGATATGCTCCGAAAGAATTTCGGCTCGGAAGTCACTCTTTTCCAGTGCGATTGGGCGTCGAACTACCTCAGCAACGGTCTTGACGACCTGATTTGGACAATGAACTTTGGCACAGGCGCTGACATCGACGGGCAGTTTGAGTCGCTCAGGAATACACGTCCCGGCTCACCGCTCATGTGTTCCGAGTTCTGGAGCGGATGGTTTGACAAATGGGGCGCGAACCACGAGACGCGTCCGGCCGCTGACATGATAGCCGGCATTGAGGAAATGCTGTCCAAGGGCATATCATTCTCTCTTTATATGACCCACGGAGGCACGAACTGGGGGCATTGGGCCGGGGCCAACTCTCCGGGATTCGCTCCGGACGTGACATCCTACGACTATGACGCTCCAATTTCGGAGTCGGGACAGACCACGCCTAAATACTGGGCGCTCCGCAACGCTCTGGCCAAGTTTCTGGACGGAGAAAAACAGGCAAAGGTCCCGCCCGTCATAAAACCGATGGAGATAAAGGCGTTTGAGTTCACCGAAGTGGCCCCGCTCTGGTCGAATCTGCCGGAAGCGAAGACCGACACGGACATAAAGACAATGGAGGAATATGACCAGGGCTTCGGTTCGATTCTCTACAGCACCATCCTTCCCGAGCTGGACGCCAATGCGCTGTTGACGGTGGATGAGCCGCACGATTTCGCACAGATATTCATTAATGGTGAATATGTCGGCAAGCTTGACCGCCGCAATGGTGAAAAAGAGTTGGTGCTCCCCGCCGTGGAGAAAGGGTCTCGGCTCGACATCCTTGTGGAGGCAATGGGACGCATCAATTTCGGGCGGGCCATAAAGGACTTCAAGGGCATCACCGGCAATGTCACGCTGACAGTGATCAAAGACGGATACAAATGGGTGTCCGACCTCAAGGACTGGCAGGTCTGCAACATTGAGGATGAATATGAAACATATTCTTCGATGAATTTCCTCCCGATTTCGGAATTCAAGAAGTCCGACGGACGCCTGCCAAGGGGCGCGTACAGGGCCACATTCAACCTAAAAGGCAAGCCGTCGGACACCTTTCTGAATTTCGAGACCTGGGGCAAGGGACTTGTGTATGTCAATGGCCACCCGATGGGGCGGATCTGGGAGATAGGTCCGCAGCAGACTTTGTATATGCCGGGATGCTGGCTGAAAAAAGGCGAGAACGAAATCATCGTGTTCGACATAATTGGTCCGCGTGAGGTCAGAACGGAGGGTCTTAAGAAACCGCTGCTTGACCAGCTTCTTGTGAAGAAACGCCAAACCCACCGTGATCCAGGGCAAAATCTTGACCTTTCGGGAGAAAATCCTGTGTTTGAAGGACGTTTTGCGCCTGACAATGCTTGGCAGGAAGTCCGATTTGCTCCCGTCCGCGGCCGCTATGTCTGCATTGAGGCTCTCAACGCGGCGGACGGCGGGGAAGTGGCCGCCATGGCGGAAATGTATCTGACCGATGACAATGGGACGCGTCTCTCACGTGAACCGTGGGTGGTGATATATGCAGACAGCGAGTGTGTCGATGGCGTAAACCGGTCCGCCGACAAGGCTTTCGACCTTCAGGAATCGACTTTCTGGCAAACAGTTGCCGGGGAGGCCTTCCCTCACTACGTCGTCATAGACCTCGGTGCTTCTCACAATCTCTCCGGATACCAGTATCTTCCTCGTATGGAAGCCAATGCGCCGGGCATTGTCAAGGATTTCAGGATATATGTGAAAGACACACCTTTTTCTGTGTCCTCATCGGACGCGAAGTGATCGCCAAGAAACCGGCCCGGCAAAGGAGTGACTCGCGCACTACATTTTCAAAGAAAATCGCACCGGAGTGGCTGCTCCTCCGCTCCGACAATCTCCATTACATTTGTGGATCTGGGGATGTTCGACAAGAGCGAGGAGGAGTGCAGTTCGGAGGAGGACTGGCTGTTCGACGTGTTCAGGAACAGCGGCTCGTTCACCGACATCCCGGCTGAAACGATAATTTCCTGCACCGGATTGAATCCTGATGAACTGCGGGCGATTGCGCCCGGCCGGCCATGAATAGGGCTATGACAATGAATAGGGCTATGACAATTGGAACTTCCGGGAGGAGCGGATCATCTGCTTCAAGATTATGGCCATCTGCTCCGATTCCTGAAGGACGTTGAGGTAGAGGTAGCCGGTGTTCATGTTCACGGCGTTGTTGCGGATGTCCTCCATAAGCGACTTCCTCATGTCTGAAAAGTCTTTCTGAACGGCCTTGAGCTTGGCTTCCATCTCCTTCAGCATTTCATATTCGCCGTCCTCGCCGCGCATGATGATTTCATCCATATAGCCGATAAGACGGTCTCTTTCAGGGATGAACTCGGAGACATACTTGTCGGGGATTGGCGTGAAATGGTTGTCTATGTGCTCGTAGGCGGGTTCGCAGATGCGGCGGATGGCGTAGTAGAGCTGCTCAAGTTCATTGAAGGATGCGAAGAACCAGGCACCCTTCCTCATTGCGGTCTCCTGATCGAGGTGGCGTATGCAGATGGTTTCCTTTCTGCGGATGTTCTTCACCATGCCCTTCTTGTCCATCAGTTCGTAGCGTGACTTCCGGAGCTGCCTTACGTTTTCCGTCAGAAGACCGTCCGTGACGCTGCGGTACTGCCGGAGGATATCGCTCAGGAGGACGCTCTCATTCGCGCTGATATAGCGGCATACGAGCTTGTCCGTTTCTTCGCGGTCCGTAGAGCGGACTATGCTGCGGAACATCTTGTCTCCGTTTTCCTCATCGCTGCGCTTCTTGTAGCTGATGTTGCTGTGAATCATCACGGCGAGTGCGGCGATGACAATGACGACCATGGCCGGCATTCCGCCCCAGTGCATGATGAGCGCTATGATGAACGCCGCCGCGAAGGCTATCGCCGCGGTGAGAAACCAGCCTCCGATGACAGACAGCACTCCGGTAATCCTATAGACTGCGCTTTCCCGTCCCCAGGCCCTGTCCGCGAGCGAGGTTGCCATCGCCACCATAAAGGTCACATAGGTCGTCGAGAGCGGCAGTTTCAGTGATGTGCCGAGGGCAATAAGAAGCGAGGCCGTCACGAGGTTTACGGATGCGCGCACGAGGTCGTACTGTGCCCCGTCTTCAATCTCGATGTGGCTGCGGTCGAAGCGTCTGTCCGTCCATTCCCTGAAGCCCTCCGGAGTGATTGCCAGAACAGCGTGCGCGACCCCGTTGCCGAAGCGTACCAGACTGCGGGCGACCTTCGATGTTCCGAACATTTCCTCTCCCTCTTCCTGCTTTGCAAGGTTCAGCTCTGTCTTGGTCACGTTGTGAGCCTTCTTCGACGTGGCCAGCGCCAGCACCATCACCGCTCCCGCCGCGATGAGGAATACCACCGGCGTTTTCGCCTCCCCGTTCAGAACTCCCATCATATGGGCGGACGGGTCTCCGGCCCCTGAGGCAAGCCAGTCCTGATAGGAGGCGTAGCCCGTAAGAGGCACGCCGATGAAGTTCACGAGGTCATTCCCGGCGAACGCCGTCGCGAGAGCGAAGGTGCCGATGAGAACCACGACCTTGAACACATTGACTTTCAGCGCGTGCAGCCCCTGCATCAGCAGTGTGGAGAACACGAGGCAGCCGGCCAGTATCCACGGAGTATTCGTCCCGATCCAGTCCTTGAGATCGTCTGTCATGAAAGACATGGATTTCAGCCCTTTGAAGAGCATGAAATATATAATCGCGGTGACAGACACTCCGCCGAATATTCCTACTTTCCATTTCAGCGAGCTGTTCTTGTAGCTGAACGTGAAGATGAGCCTTACGACCCATTGTACGAACACGCCCACCGCGAAGGCGATTGCCACGGAGATGAAGATTGCGAGTATGACCTGCAGAGCCTTTGACGTGTTCATGTAGTCGGAGAATCCGAGCCCGCTGCCCGCGTTCATCTTTATCATCGTCAGCGCACAGGTCGCTCCGAGGAGCTCGAACACGAGCGAGACGGTCGTCGATGTCGGCATCCCGAGCGAGTTGAATGCATCCAGAAGCACTATGTCAGTGACCATCACCGCAAGGCAGATGAGCATGATTTCACTGAACGCGAACTGTTCCGGGCGGAAGATACCATGTCTCGCGACATCCATCATGCCGTTGCTCATCACCGCCCCGCAGAACACACCGACAGCCGCTATCGTGATGATTGTCCGGAACTTGGCGGCCTTTGAGCCCACCGCCGAATTAAGAAAATTGACCGCGTCATTGCTGACCCCGACCCAAAGGTCCGAGACTGCCAGCAGAAAAAGAAATATGACGAAGCCGAGATAAACCAGTTCCATGTTATATACCATTATTTCACGCTGCAAAAGTATTACGAATTTGTTTGGATGATATTACGGAATTGTTAAAAAAATGTTGCATCGAGAAGATTTTCGTGCCTTCGGGGGGATGAATAGTATAAAACTGAGTATATTTGTGGTCGGATATGTATATATACCGATGTTGTGGAATATCCGTAAAAGATGATATACGATTGGTTATATGGCTGAAAACGCGAATGTTACAGGGAACAGGATTCTTGTCGTCGATGACGAGGAGGATATATGCGAAATTCTCAAGTTCAACCTCGAAAATGCTGGTTATCAGGTGGATGCGGCATCGTCCGCTGAGGAGGCTCTCTCCGTGCTGACGCCCGCTCATGCTCTGATTCTGCTCGACGTGATGATGGCGGGAATGTCCGGGTTCAGGATGGCGGAGATTGTCCGGAAGGAGAGGCACATGGACACCCCCATTATATTTCTTACGGCCCGTGCCGCAGAAAATGACCTTCTGACGGGCTTTTCTGCCGGAGGAGACGACTACATCAGCAAGCCGTTCTCGGTTCAGGAAGTGCTGGCCCGGGTGAAGGCAGTGCTGCGAAGGAGCGCTCCGGCTGTGAAGGAAAGCGCGGGGGATATGATGATTGACGAGGGTGCGCTGAAGATTGACCGCAAGTCCAAGATGGTCTATGTCGATGGGGCGCCGGTAGTCCTTTCCCGCAGGGAGTTCGAGCTGCTGTCGCTGCTGGCCGCTCAGCCGGGCAAGATTTTCTCCCGGGAGGAAATCATCGACGTGCTTTGGAAGGACGCCCCCTATGTGCTTGACAGGACGATAGACGTTCACATCGCGAGGATAAGGGCGAAGCTGGGGCGAATGAAGACATGCATCACCAACCGGTCCGGATTCGGGTACAGCTTTCAGATTCAGCCATGAGGACGGGAGTTGCACCGGATGCCGCACATAGGACTTTCAGAGGGCGGCTGATAGCCAGCTTCGCCGCAGCCTTTGCAGTGTTTGCCGTGATGCTGGTCGTGTTTCAGGTCAGGCTTGACACCCAGACCAGGGTTCAGTTCGTGCAGAACGATCTCGATGCCTATGCGGAAATCCTCTCGCGGGCGGACGATTACGGGAGCATTACGGCACTTTTCCCTGCGGAACTGCGTGTCACGGTGCTTGACACCGCCGGAACGGTTCTTTTTGACAGCGTGGATTCCCCCGGCGGCGTGAATCATTCCGACCGTCCGGAAGTCAGCGCGTCTATGCGTGAAAATGTGGCCACGCTCGTGCGGAAATCGGAGACGACGGGAATGAAATATCTATACTATTCAAAGACTTATGGGGACAGGATCATACGGGTTGCACTGCCTTATGACGGTGATGTCAAGCCGCGCATCCGCCCCAACAACATTTTTCTGCTAGCGTCGGCGCTGCTCTTCGCCCTCTCGCTGCTGATAATCATACTCCTTTCCTCCCGCTTCGGCTACGACATACAGAAGTTCCAGACGCAGTACAAGGACGACAGCGACCGGGCGGTCGCCACGCTGAAGCAGCAGATGACCAGCAACATCTCCCATGAGCTGCGGACACCGGTGGCCGGGATAATGGGCTATCTCGAAACCCTGGAATCCTGTCCGGACATGGATGCCGAGCGCCGCAGGGCTTTCATCCACAGGGCGTATATGCAGTCCGTGCGCCTGTCCGACCTCATCAGGGACGTCGCGATTATAAGCCGTATCGAAGAGTCTCCGGAGAAGCTTGTAAAGCAGATTGTCAGCGTCGGTGAGATTGTTGATGACGCCGTTTCGGAGTTCGAATCGCGTATGGAGGAAAGCGGGAATCACGTGGAGAATATGCTCCCTCCTGACCTCAGGATATGCGGCAACAAGACCCTGCTGCATGCGCTGTTCCGCAATCTGCTGGAGAATACCCTTAAATATGCCGGCAGGGGAGTCACGGTCCGCATCGAACGCTGCCCTCATTCCGAAGCCGGCTTTGAGGATGAGGGGGACTCTATATGCCTGCACTATTACGACACTGGCTGCGGTGTCCCTCCGGAGCATCTCCCGAGGCTCTTCGAGCGGTTCTACCGTATTTCCGAGGGCCGCACCCGTGACGAAGGCGGCTCGGGGCTCGGACTTTCAATCGTGCGCAATGCCGTCGCCTTCCACGGCGGCGAGATAAAAGTCTCGAATATACAGCCGCATGGACTCCAGTTCTTCTTCACGCTGAAAAAATGAGGCGCGTCCCGCGCGCCGGATTATCCGTACAAAAGATATGTCCGGCGCCGCAAAATAAAAGCGCCGGCCGTTTCATTCAGCTGGCGCTTCCCGTTTAACTTCTTCAGGCGACGACTACCTCTTTGCAAGTTCTGCATCCACGAAAGACAGTCCTGCCTCGCCTGCGTGCCTTACCTTTGCGAGAATTGTGTCAGCTGTCGCCTCTTCCTCGACCTGCTCGCGGACGAATCCCCAGAGGAAATCCTGCGATGCGTTGTCCTTTTCGTCGTGAGCCACGGCAACGAGGTCGTCAATCAGCTTTGACACATGGCGCTCATGCTCTGCAACATGCTCGAAAACCTCAAGGACGCTTCCCCAGCCGCAAGGAACGACGTCAATCATCTGAAGCTTGACCTCACCGCCTCTCTTGATGACGAAATCCGCCATGGAGCAGGCGTGTCCCTTCTCCTCCTCAGACTGTTTCTCCATCCAGTGCGCGAAGCCGTCCCAGCCCTCTTTCTTGAGGAAGAACGCCATCTGAAGATATAACTGCGAAGACCACAACTCAGCGGTAATCTGCTCGTTGAATTCTTTCTGAAGTTTTTCTGTAATCATAATCTTATAGTTTTAAAAGTTTAACATCAAAACCGCGTCCGGCTGCTGCAAAAGCGATGCCATCATCTTAAAAAATGTAAGCAATTGTGACGGTTTGAAATTTATATGCACAAACACGCGATATATCCGAAAATGATTCATAAATTTGCAGGATATGCGCTTGGGGAAACAAGAGCCCGCTTTCGGACGGTCATAAACATTCTTCAGGCCTGAACTTACTCAAAATCTTGAATTTATGACTGATGTAGAGAATGTATTGACAGCTCTTGTACGCGTCGGATTGGGCGACGGTTCCGTATGCTCTGACACCGTGAAGAAGGCGCAGGAACTCACTCCCGAAGACTGGGACGAACTTGTCGCCCTCGCCGGACCTCATCATCTGAGCGGAATTGTCATGGACGGGGTGACAAACTGTCGCTCCTTCGCACAAAATGGCAGAGAACTGACGATTCCGGACGGCGCATGGCTTCGTCTTGTCGGAAGGGCCGCCGTGGAAGAGGAAAAATATGAGGCCAGGCAGAACGCGGTTGCGGAGCTTGCGGATTTCTTCTCGTCGAACGGAGTGCCTTTTATGCTGCTGAAGGGCTGGGGACTCAGCCTGTACTATCCTGTTCCTAAGCACCGCAGTTTCAGTGATATAGACATCTGGAATTTCGGGGAGTACCGTCGGGCGGACGAACTGGTTTCGGAAAAGCTGGGGATAAAGATTTCCAATGACGTGCATCATCACACCAAGTTTGTCTATAAGGGACTGCTTGTCGAGAACCACTACGATTTCGTCGCCCGTCACGCCCGTCGCAGCGACGCGAGGTTCGACGACCTTCTCAAGCGTGTCGTGCGTGAGGAAAGCGGCCGGGAAGTGACCGCCGTTGGCGAAAACGGCGTCGAGGGCAGGCTGCTTCTTCCCGGCCCGACCTTGAACGCGCTTTTTCTCATGAGGCATCTTGCCGCCCATTTCGCCGCTGAACGGGTGAGCATGAGGCACCTGTGCGACTGGAAGCAGTTTGTCGAGAGGGAGGGGCGCAATGTCGATTGGACGCGCGTCAACGGGATTTATGCCGATTTCCGCATGAAGCGTTTCACCGATGCCGTGACGGGAATCTGTGTACGTTATCTAGGCCTTGACGGCTCCATAGTTCCAGACCGCGTTCATGACGAGCGTCTGGAAGGCAGGATTCTCGCGGATGTCCTCAATCCTGAGTTTCCGGACCAGACCATGCCTGAGGACGGTTTCCTCAAGACCGTCATCTGGAAAATCAGACGTTTCAGCGCCAACAAGTGGAAGCACCGGATTGTCTATCCCGAGCCGTGGGCGTGGACTTTCGTCCAGTCCTCCTTCTCCCATCTTCTAAAGCCCAGGACCATCGCGCACTGAGTGACGCACGACTGCCGCCGCAGGGCGCACGTTTCTCAAAATACCCATTTGTGGGTATTGCCGTCCCCGCCGCATCGTGCTACCTTTGCAGCATCAATAATCGTTTAGCCATTTTTATGAGATTTGCCGAAAGGCAAGAAAGAACCGCTTGTGAAGGCGGTTCTTTCTTTTTTCCGCTATCCTTTCGGCGGATTCCCGGCACATGAGGCAACAGCCGGGAGGGCGGGGCGCAGAAAAGGATGGGATGCAAGGCGGACGGCGAAGATGAAAGCGCAGCAGCCTTGGCGGCTGTGAGCATTTCATCAAGCCGCCCAACGAAGCAGGCCGCCTTTTCTGCGCCCCGCCCGCTATTCCCACTCGATGGTCGCAGGCGGCTTCGATGAAATGTCATACACCACTCGGTTGACCCCCTTGACCTTATTTATTATCTCATTGGAGAGCCGTGCCAGCACCTCGTATGGGATATGCGCCCAGTCGGCGGTCATGCCATCGACCGAGGTCACGGCGCGGAGCGCCACGCAGCTCTCGTAGGTCCTTTCGTCGCCCATGACTCCCACGCTCTGAACCGGGAGCAGGATGGCTCCGGCCTGCCAGATTTTGTCATAGAGTCCTGTCTCGCGGAGAATGCTGATGTAGATGCTGTCAACTTCCTGAAGGATATGTACTTTCTCCTGGGTGACCTCGCCTATGATGCGGATGCCGAGCCCCGGGCCGGGGAACGGGTGGCGTCCAATCAGTTTGTCGCTGATGCCCAGCTGACGGCCGACCCGGCGCACCTCGTCCTTGAACAGGAGGCGCAGCGGCTCCACAATCCTGAGGTTCATCTTCTCCGGAAGCCCTCCGACGTTGTGGTGGGACTTGATTACGACAGCCGTGCCGTTCACCTGTGCGGACTCTACCACGTCGGGGTAAATCGTGCCCTGTCCGAGCCATTTCACGTCCTTGATTTCTCCGGCGGCCGCGTTGAATACCTCGATGAAGTCCTTGCCGATAATCTTCCTCTTTGTTTCCGGGTCAGTGACTCCGCGCAGATCTCCGAGAAACCTTTCCGTTGCCTCAATCCCTCTGACATTCAGTCCCATACCCTTGTAGGACTCAAGCACTTCCGCAGCCTCGTTCTTTCTCATCAGGCCGGAATCCACGAAGATGCAGTGGAGGTTGTCGCCGATGGCGCGGTGCAGGAGCATTGCCGCGACTGAAGAATCGACTCCACCGGAAAGTCCGAGCACAACCTTGTCGTCGCCGAGCTTTTCCTTGAGTTCACGGACTGTCTGCTCGATGAAGCCCTCGCTGGTCCAGTTGCCGGAGCAGCCGCAGATTCCGAGCACGAAATTGCGCAGAATCTGTGTGCCTTCAGTGCTGTGATAGACCTCCGGGTGGAACTGGAGTCCCCAGGTCTGTTCGCCCGTGATGCGGAAGGCTGCGATGTTCACGTCCTCTGTCGAGGCGATGATGCGGTAGGACGGCGGAACGTAGGTTATCGTGTCGCCGTGGGACATCCAGACCTGCGAACTTGCGCTTAAGTCTGCCATGAGCGGGTCGGCTGCGTCCCGGACATTCATCGTCGCTCGGCCGTATTCACGGGTGGGGGACTTCTCCACGCTTCCGCCGAAGAACTGCGCGAGGTACTGTGCCCCGTAGCAGATTCCAAGCAGCGGAATGATGCCCTTGATGCCGTCCAGGTTCACTGTCGGCGCGTTTTCCTGCCTTACGGAGCAAGGGCTTCCACTGAGCACTACACCTTTTACTTCCGGACCGAAAGGGGAGCGCGTGTCCTTTGCGTCCGTGGTTTCCGTGGAATCCTCCTGTCTGAATTTGTTGTATGGAACAATCTCGCAATAGACCTGCATTTCCCGGATTCTGCGGGCAATCAGTTGGGTATATTGCGACCCGAAATCAACTATTATTATCTTTTCTGTCATATCTTTTTGGTCTATACCCATTTTCTCATCGGTCATGTACGCCCGGTACACTCCCTCTTCAAAAATGTCTCTATCCTCAAAAATCTGAGTTAGAACTTGTCAGACTTAGATTAGAGGCTGTTATTCTGCTATTTATGGTAGTTTGGGGTGTTTCCGGTGATGGTGATGTCATGCGGGTGGTTCTCGACGAGCCCGTTGGCCGTGATGCGGACAAAGCGCGCGGAGTGCAGAGCATCGATGTCGGCCGCGCCGCAGTAGCCCATGCCGGAACGGATGCCGCCCACGAGCTGATAGATGATGTCTCCGACGCTGCCCTTGTATGGAACGCGGGCGACGACTCCTTCCGGAACGAGCTTCTTCGTGCTGTCCTCGCCGTCCTGAAAATAGCGGTCACGCGAGCCTGCCTTCATCGCGTCAACCGAGCCCATTCCCCTGTAGGACTTGAACTTGCGCCCGCCTTCTTCAAACACCTCTCCAGGAGCCTCGTCGGTGCCTGCGAACATGGAGCCGATCATCACGCAGTCTCCGCCGGCTGCAAGGGCCTTCACGATATCTCCCGAGTAACGCAGCCCGCCGTCGGCAATCACCGGAACTCCGGAGCCTTCGGCAGCCTTGGCCACGTCGTATATTGCGGAAATCTGCGGAACTCCCACACCGGCGATGATTCTCGTCGTGCAGATTGAGCCGGGCCCGATGCCGACCTTGAGCGAGTCCGCCCCGGCCTCAATCAGGCGTACGGCCGCCTCCGCCGTCGCGATGTTTCCCACGACCGTGTCAAGCTCCGGATAGACAGCCTTGATTTTTCTCAGCGCCTCCACGACACCAAGTGAGTCTCCGTGCGCCGAGTCGAGCACAATTGCATCAACCCCGGCCTCGACGAGAGCCGTCACCCTGTCGAGCACATCAGCCGTGATACCGACTCCGGCGGCTACCCTGAGCCTCCCTTCCGCGTCGAGGCACGGAATCTTGTCGCCCTCTGCGGGATATTCCTTCACCTCGCGAATCTGCTGTGCCTGGGCCTCAATGCTCATGTTCTTGTGCACCACGCTGACGCCTCCCTTTCTCGCGAGCATTATTGCCATCGCCTTTTCGGAGACAGTGTCCATCGCCGCCGAGACGATAGGGATGTTGAGGCTGATGTTCCGTGTGAAACGGGCTTTTGTGCTGACCTCCCGGGGCAGAACCTCGGAGTAGGCGGGCACGAGCAGGACGTCATCAAAAGTGAGCGCCGTCGAGTTGATTCTTTCTTCCGCAAATGACATAAATTGTAAATGATTAAAATTTAAAAATATAGGGTGACACGCATTCGCAGTGGTCACCCATAGGATCCTTGGAGATGAAATCGGATAAAAAGAGGGTTTTCAAGGCTTGCGAGGAGTTAAAACCGCAGCAACCTTTCGGTTGTGAGGATTTTGACGACGAGCATAACGCAGAAAACATCTTTTTTGCCGGTTTCATCACTTGTTTTTGAAGTGGTCGTTATACATCTTGATTCCGAAGATAATCGCGCTCAGTACCGCCGTGATACCGTTTGCAATCGCAATCTGCCAGCTGCCGAGCAGGATTCCGTAGGCGCAGAAGAGCACCGAGCCGAGTCCGAGCAGCAGGAATGTCCCGAGCGCGATGTCGTCCGTCTTGCGGGTGCGTATCGTGTGGATTGTCTGCGGCAGGTAGCCCAGCAGCAGGGTGAGTGTGGCGAGCGAGCCGATGATTTCCGTTATGTTCTGTGTCATGTCATCAAAAAAAATTAAACTTATTATAATAGTGTTTCGGGATATATGACAGGATTCCCGTAATCAGTGGTTTCTGAAAATCTTCCGTTTTCTTTCATTCCCATCGTTCCGGGAGATTCTGTCCTCCGGAATAAGCATCCTGATAGGTTTGACATTGCGGAAAAACCGCCCTGCAACAACCCTGACGACGGTGTAGCACGGGATGGCGACAAGCATTCCGAACACTCCGCCGAGCGTCGCGGCCATAAGCAGCACGATGAAAATCTCAAGCGGGCTTGCCATGATGCTGTTCGAGTAGATGACCGGCTGGTAAATGAAGTTATCGACGAGCTGCGTGCAGCACATAATCACAATCAGAATAAGCGCGAATGCCCAGAAAGGCACGTCCAGCCCGACCAGCCCCGTTCCGCAGTATTTGAGTATCAGCCCCATGACAGTTCCGAGGCAGGTGCCGATGAGCGGCCCGACATAGGGAATGACGTTCAGCAGGCCGGCAAGGAAGGCGATTCCAAGGGCAGAACCCCAGGGCAGTCTCGCAATGAGCGCGAGCCCGAGGAAATCCAGCAGCGCGACCCCGGCCATCTCGATGAGAATCCCCACGAAGTAGCGGCTGAGCAGATACTCCACTTCGCCGATTGACTCCTTGACGCTGCCCTCAATCTTGTCCGGCACCATTGACGAGATGATTCGCGTGAACAGGCTTTCGTCGCGGATGAAGAAAAACGCGATGAAAATCACAGAGAAGAGTCCGATTCCGAAATTCGCGAGGAATGAGGCGACTGAGCCTATGATACTGGAGAATATGGAGATGTCAAATGCCTTCTGAATCTCGTGCAGGACGACTATCTCTATGCGGAAGTCCCGTCCGAGCGAAGGGAACGTGTCAATCATCCACCGGTTGAAGTCCTTCAGCGGCCCCGCTATTCCCTGGACATTGCCGCTGTACGCCGCCGAGACCTCGTTTACTACGTTCGTCAGAAGAGGCGTGACTCCGAGAATCACGGCAAGAAAAATGACCAGAAGAACAACTATTGTGAGCGCCGCCGCAATCCAACCGGGCATCGACTTTCCTTTCACGCGGATTTTTCCGAGCTGTTTCATTATCGGGCGCGCCACGAGCGACACCACCCCGGCGAGCAGAAGATAGACCAGCACGCTGCCGAAATACAGGCACACGCCGCCGATAATGACAATCCCGAAGATAATGAGGACGTAACGGGCAAGTTTCTCCCGATACTCCGTCGATGGCGTCATGTCTTTGTCTATCATGTCCGTTGCCTGTTATGCGCTCCGATTGGTCCCTCCGACAAAATGCGGGAGATTCACTGCGCCGGTTTATAATATGTTCAGCGACTGTTCCTTGATTTTTTCAAGTTCGTCCTTCATCTTCACGACATACTTCTGCATCTCGTGGTTGTTGGACTTTGAGCCTGTAGTGTTAATCTCGCGTCCCATCTCCTGGGCTATGAACCCGAGCTTGCGTCCCGGATACGGCTCATTCTCAAGGGTTTCGAGATAGTAGCTGCAATGCTGACGCAGCCTTACCCTCTCCTCGTTGATGTCGAGTTTCTCGATGTAGAATATCATCTCCTGCTCGAGCCTCGTCTGATCGACCTCAAGCTTCAGCTCGTCGAAGCGCGTCAGGATTTTTTCCCTTATCTGTGCAATCCTCTCCTGCTCGAACTTCTCTATTTCGCGTGAGCAGGCGAGTATGTTCTCCACCTTTGCCGTGACGTCGCGCCTTAGCGCCTCGCCCTCGCGGAGTCTGAATTCCTTCAGCGCCTCGACCGCCTTCTGCACGGTTCCGAAAACGGCCTCCCAGTTTCCGTCGTTCACGATTTCCTGTTTCTTGGTCTGGCCCACCACGTCCGGCAGCCTCAGGAGCGACGGCACAGCGGCGTCGAAAAGCCCGAACTCGTCGTCCGCAATCCGTCTCCGAATGTCCTTCAGCCGCGAGAAATATCCGAGCAGAGCATCCTCGTTGATTTCCCTTGACGCGTCGCTCTCATTCTGCTCAAAATTCATAAAGAAATCAATCGAACCGCGCTGGAGTTCCTTTGCAAGGTATTGTCTCACAATTATTTCCTTGTCTCTAGGCAACATCTGCGACTTTATGCTGATGTCAGCGGTCTTTCCGTTGACCGTCCGGATTTCCACCGTAATCTTTCCCTTTTCCAGCACAAGCTCCGCCTTTCCGTAGCCTGTCATTGACTGAACTGACGCCATATTTCTATATTTCCGAATTTCACATAATTTCCGGTAATATATAATCATAGAATGACAAATACTCCGAAATCGACGCAAAAATACTAAAAATCCATTATATTTGTACGATATTGTCAAATATATGGACTCGCCCTCATCGGGCGAAACATCGTAAGTCATTGACATATTGCCAAAACTTTGGAAATATAAATTTGAAATAGAATGGAAGAGACTATCAAGACAGCGGAAGCGACGGAGCCAAGGCCCCTGAACTTCCTCGAAGAGATCATCGAGGCGGACCTTGCCGCGGGCAAGTACAACAGCATCATCACACGTTTTCCGCCGGAGCCTAACGGCTATCTGCACATCGGGCACGCGAAGAGCATCTGCACCAATTTCGGGCTTGCGCAGAAATACGGCGGAAAGACGAATCTCCGCTTCGATGACACCAATCCGGTCAAGGAAGACACGGAATATGTCGATTCAATCAAGGAAGACATCAAATGGCTAGGCTTCCAGTGGGCTGAGGAAAGATATGCCTCGGACTATTTCGACCAGCTGTACGAATGGGCGGAAGAGCTTATACAGAAAGGACTTGCGTATGTAGATGACCAGTCTCAGGAGGAAATACGCATCGGGCGCGGAACCGTGAACGAGCCCGGGAAGAACAGTCCGTACAGGGACCGCAGCGTCGAGGAGAACCTTCGTCTTTTCAGGGAGATGAAGGCCGGGAAATATGCCGACGGCGAGAAGGTGCTCCGCGCGAAGATTGACATGGCCAGCACGAACATGCTGTTCCGCGACCCTATCATGTACCGCATCGTGCACGCCCATCACCACCGCACAGGCGACAAGTGGTGCATCTATCCGATGTATGACTACACCCACGGTCAGTGCGACTCCATCGAGCACATCACCCACTCCATCTGCACCCTTGAGTTCGACGTCCACCGCCCGCTCTATGACTGGTTCATTCAGAAGCTCGGCATCTTCCCTTCCCACCAGTATGAGTTCGCGCGTCTCAACCTCACCTACACCGTGATGAGCAAGCGCAAGCTCCTCGAACTCGTCCGCAACAACTTCGTCAGCGGATGGGACGACCCCCGGATGCCTACCATCTGCGGAATCCGCCGCAGGGGCTACACTCCGGAGTCAATCAAGATGTTCGTTGACAAGGTGGGTCTCGCGAAGAGGGAGCAGCTGATTGATCTGCAGCTTATGGAATGGTGTGTGCGTCAGGACCTTAACGAGAGGTCCAACCGCTACATGGTGGTTCAGGACCCTGTGAGGCTCACGATTACCAACTGGGAGCCTGGCAAGGTCGAGTGGTTCGACGCTCCTCTCAATCCTGCGGATCCGGAAGGCCCGTCAAGGAAGGTCCCGTTCACCGGCGAGCTTCTCATCGACAGGGCGGACTTCATGGAGGATGCTCCGAAGAAATATTTCCGCCTCAAGCCTGACGGTGAGGTTCGTCTGAAATACACCTATATAATAAAGTGCAATGAGGTCGTAAAGGACGCCGAGGGCAATGTGGTCGAGCTCAAGTGCACCTACGACCCTTCAACTCGTCCTGGCTCCGGCGAGTGGCGTTCCGTCAAGGGGACGATTCACTGGGTGAGCGCGGAGCACGCGAAGGAGGTCGAACTTAGGCTCTATGACAAGCTTTTCACGGAGCCGGAGATGGGTTCGATTCCGGAGGGAAAGGACTACAAGGAGTATCTCAATCCGGAATCGCTCAAGGTGACCTCGGGCTTTGCCGAGCCTGCGCTTCTTGAGGACAATTCCGGGCTGGCCGTTCAGTTCGAGCGTGTGGGCTATTTCTTCAGGGACCCGGATTCGACTCCGGAACACTTCGTGTTCAATAAGACGACGGCGTTGAAAGACTCATTCAAATTCTGACGGGGCGCCTAAAAGGCGATCTGCTTCGTTGGACGTCTTGTCAAAATCCTCACAACCATCAGGTTGCTGCGGTGTTTGACTTCACCGTCCGCCTTGCATCTCATCCTTTTATGCATCCCCTTTATCTCAGTTGTTTATTTGAGCTACTTGTTTTGGACCTTTATAGGATATTGAAATGGGCTTTGACTGGAAGAAAATAGGGCTTGGTGGCGAGCGGAGACTCACGATGAGGGGCAAGTTCATCCTCGGAATGAGTTCCATCGCCGTCATCCTCATGCTCTCCAGCATCATATCGGTGACGGAGTACAGGAGGATGAGCAACTATGTTTCCGACCTCATAGCCTCCAACATCAACAGCCTCAATGTCTCTCAGCGGCTCGCGACCATCACGGACAGCTACAACCTCAAGATTCTGGCGCTCATCGGCGACGAGAGTTCCAACATCCTGCCGGAGTTCGACAGTGAGCTGTTCCTCAGCCACTGCGACAGCCTCAAGCAGTCGCTCACATCGCGCCGTGCTCTTCCGCTTGCGGATTCCGTGGCATACGCCTACTCGGCCTATATGCTCACGTCGCTGGAACTTCAGAATGTCATATCTTCGGATTTCATAGACTCCCGCGAGTGGTATTTCGAGAGACTCCAGCCGCGCTTCAACCGTCTGCATTCTGACCTGGAGACGCTCAATGTCGCGATTTACGATGACCTTGAGTCCAATTCCGAGACATTTCAGGAGAGCTTCTACCGGAGCATCGTGCCGGGGGTGGTGTCGGTCGCTGCCGGACTTCTTCTTGTAGTGCTTCTGCTGTTCTTCTTCCTGTCCTATTTCGTGGATCCGATACGGCGGATGAACGCCGGGATGACGCTGTACCGCACTTCAGGCAAACGCTACACCTACGGCTTCGACGGGGACGACGAGCTTGCCGCGCTCAACGACTCCCTCTCCGAGGTCACCGAGGAGAACGCCGACCTCAGGAGACGCATGAAGCTTCTCCGCACCAAGATAGAGCAGCTGAAACAGAGCCAGCCGGAAGAGGAAGGCAGCCCGGATTTCTGATGAACAGTTTTTGAAATGAATTTTTATAAATTCGGGATTTATTTTTGAGGATAGATTTATTTTGAACATCAAAGTCATATCGGTGAACGTAGGCAAGGCGCTGCTGGTGAGCGCCCTGTTCATGTTCCTGTCTATGATGGTCTCCATAGTGAACGGCATGGACGCGGCTTTCGGTCCTCTTGCCATAAGTTTCCTCATCACCCTTGTCGTCGGCGCGTTTCCTTTCATATTCGTCAGGAAGACTCCCCCCATCACCATGACCGACGGCTACCTCATCATCTTCATCTCATGGATTCTCTCGTTCATCTTCGGAATGCTGCCGTACATCCTCTACGGAGGGGAGTTTTCGCTGATTAACTCGCTGTTTGAATCCGTTTCCGGTTTCACGACGACGGGATATTCCGTGGTGAATGATGTGGAGGCCTTGCCGAAAAGCCTGCTTTTCTGGAGGTCTTCGACCCATTTCATAGGCGGTCTGGGAGTGATAGTGTTCCTTCTTCTTGTGATTCCGGACAGCAGCCCTTTCCGTCTGAAGATGACGAACCTTGAACTCTCATCACTCTCGCGTGAAGGTTATCGCTACCGTTCTTCGCGCACCGTGTGGATAATATGCCTTGTCTATCTTTCGCTCGCCGTAGTCGAGACCCTGCTGCTTTGGGCTGCGGGAATGAGTCTCTTCGACGCTATCAATCACTCTTTCAGTACAATCGCGACCGGAGGGTTCAGCACAAGGAACGCATCGATCGCATATTTCGATTCCCGCATCATCGAGGCCATCATCATCTTCTTCATGGTCATATCCGGAATGCATTTCGGGCTGATATTCCACTTTGCCACAACCGGCTCCTTCAAGGTCTTTAAGAATCCGGTTGTCCGCTTCTATGTGGGCACGATTGCCGTAATGACGGTGCTTGTCACGTCCGGGCTGCTTTTTGAGGGCACGATAAAGTCTGTAGGGAAGGCCCTGTGGACCTCTTTGTTTCATGTCTCAAGTTTCATCACCACCACCGGCTTTTCCGTCGATAATCCTTATCTTTGGCCGATGTTCCCTTCCGTCCTTCTGATTTATTGCGGGATACAGTGCGCCTGTTCCGGCTCTACCTCGGGAGGAATCAAGTCCGACCGTGTGCTTATTGCCCTGAAGGCGGCGGGCTGTGAGATTCGTCGCAGGCTGCATCCTAATTCTGTCTTTCCGGTACGGCTCGGCGCTCATCTCCTATCCGACAACGCGGTGAATTCGGTGCTTATGTATTTTGTCTTGTATGCGATTCTTGCGACATTTGCAATCTTCTCGCTCATCGCCGCCGGTCTGGGCGGTTCGGACGCGAGCTCGATTGCCATAGCTACCATAGGAAACGTGGGCATAAGCGCAATAGGCACGGGTGTCATGAGCGGGCTGTCTGTCGCCGCCAAGCTTGTCTGCTGTCTGAACATGTTCCTCGGCCGTGTTGAAATCTATCCGGTCCTGATTGTCGTCTATCTCATCTTTAACAGGAAGGCAAGGTAATGGGGCAGGCGGACTTTTTATATCAGGGATTCCGTTCCCGCCTGAAATATGAGCCGACTCCGTGTCAGGACAATTTTCTCCGCATGATGTCGGAGTTCGTGGGAAAGGACGATGACATCATGGTAGTGAACGGATATGCCGGCACCGGAAAGACGACCGCCATCTCCGCTGTCGTCAATACGCTCAATGAACTGAAAATCAAGACTGTACTTCTCGCCCCCACGGGGCGTGCGGCGAAAGTGCTCTCCAACTATTCCGGAAAGCCGGCAGCCACGATACACAAGCACATCTACCGTCAGAAATCCGTGGGCGGTGACGGCTACGGGCAGTTCTCGCTCGCCCCGAACAAGGACAAGGACACTCTTTTTGTCGTCGATGAGGTGTCGCTCATCGGCATAGAGGGCGGGCAGCAGTCATCTTCCGCGTCTTTTGGAACCGGAAACCTGCTCGACGACCTCGTGACATTTGTCCGCAACGGTGTTGACTGCAAGCTGGTGCTCATCGGCGACGCCGCGCAGCTCCCTCCCGTGGGGATGGACTGTAGTCCGGCGCTTTCCCGCGAGTACATGGCGATGATGGGCGGAACGGTGTTCTGTACTCTCACGACGGTCGTGCGTCAGCAGAAGGAGTCCGGGATTCTTGCGAATGCGACGAGGCTGCGCGAACTCATAACCCGTTCGGAATTTGGTGAGGATGTGTTTGGATATGAGGATATAGGGCTGTCTGTCCGAGGATATGACGACGTCGCGAGGATAGGGGGCGGCGAACTCATCGAGAGTCTCGGCGACGCATATTCCCGTTACGGAGAGGACGACACGGTGATTCTCTGCCGCTCGAACAAGAGGGCGATAAAGTACAATATGGGCGTGCGCTCGATGGTTCAGTTCAAGGAGGAGAGGCTGGTGAGGGGCGACAAGCTGATGATTGTGAAGAACTGTTACCAGTTTTGCGAGGAATTGGAAGGAGTTGATTACATCGCCAACGGCGACATAGCGAAGCTTCTGAGGATTTCGGGATATGAGGAACGCTACGGGCTGCATTTTGCTCAGGCGCGTCTGCTTCTTCCGGACTATAATGATCAGGAATTTACCGCAAAGGTGATTCTGGATACGCTGGATTCCGAGTCGGCGTCGCTCAGCTACGAACAGCAGAATATGCTGTATCTAGGCGTGGATGCGGACTATTCGCACATTGCTTCGAAGCGCAAGCGCTGGGAGGCTGTGCGTGAGGACAAGTATTTCAACGCGCTGCAGCTCAAGTATGCCGAGGCCTTGACCTGCCACAAGTCTCAGGGCGGGCAATGGCGCTGCGTGTTCATTGACAATGCCTTCTGGCAGGATTTCCTCACGCTTGACGATTTGAAGTGGCTCTACACGGCACTGACGAGGGCTGTCGAGAAGGTGTATCTGGTTAATTTCAAGGATGAACTGTTCAGGTGATGACATGAGCAGAAATATAGGTATTGGATTGAGAGGGCGCTGAATAGAAATGGTGTTTGGATTGAAATAATGATGTTGGACTGAAATATTATAGGGTATGAAGAGATTTATATTTTGTTTTGTCTTATCATGTCTGACTGTGGCGGCGCAGGCCGGCGACGGCAAATCAGACTCGCGGCAGAGGGTGAATCCGACCTATTCGCCGGATTCGACGAAAATCGCGTTTACCCGAGGCAACGACCTTTGGGTTGAGGATGTCGCGACAAAAGAGGAATGTCGTCTGACGGATGACGGCAGCGAGCTGATTCTCAACGGATTCGCCTCGTGGGTCTATTACGAGGAGATTCTCGGACGCTCCTCGCGCTACAAGGCCTTCTGGTGGTCTCCGGACAGCCATCGCATAGGATTCTACCGCTTTGACAACACTGCTGTTCCGTATTTTCCGATATATTCCCCGTTTGCCGGTCATGATGTCTCCTCGCCTGACCATGCAGGCTATCCCGGCCATCTGAACAACACCCGCTACCCTAAGGCCGGGCAGGCGAATCCGCTTGTCCGCATAGGGATTGTGGATGTGAGCGCCGCCATGGCTTCCAGCTCCGAGAGAGAGGCCGGAGCCTGCGGACATATAGTCTGGGCAGATTTTCCGGTTATGGGCGGAACGTCCGGGACTGCGACTGAAGGCTGCACTGCTGCATCCTCATACGGAGACGGCAATGTCTGCGACGGCTATTTCGGCATCCCGTTCTGGAGCGCGGGCGGCCGCGATTTCTATGTCCCGACACTTCCGAGGATTCAGAATGACCTGAACCTCTTTGCCGTAGATGCCTTGACCGGAGCCAAAAGGCTGATTTACAATGAGAAATATCCGACTTGGATTGACTGGTTCGAGAGTATGGAGTTCGGATGCGACGGCCTTTATGTGGCAAGGCGATTCGAAACTGGCTGGGATCAGATTTACTACATTTCATACGACGGTAAGACGGTTCTCCGCCTGACTGACAGTAAATTGTGGTCGGCGACCGTGCTCAAGGCCGACGAGAAGCGCTGCAAGCTCTATTTTTCGGCGAAGATTGACGGGGCTCCCCGCGTGACCGTGTTCTCGGTCGATATTCCCCGTGCGGCCTTGAAGCCATCACGCAGGTCTTCCGGGGACATTCCTGCGGTTGCCTCGGTGTCCGGCCCTGCATCTTCGGCACAGAGCATTTCCGTTTCCTCTGCGGTGTCAGGCTCTGTTTCTTCGGTGTTGAACATTGTTTCGGCGGCAAGTCTGAAGGATCTCACTCCGCTTGACATGAACGCATCCGGCGTGAGGTTCGCCGATGACGCCCAGTCGTTTACGGCATATATCTCCAACTCCACCACCCCGACAAAGGAAATCAAGTATTCTCTGAAAAAAGGGAAAGTCATATCCGCTGAGACTGTGAAGGATTTCACGCCGGAGAATTTCGCCGCGTCGCGATATGCCCTTCCTCAGCTCATTTCGATGACGACGAAAGACGGATTCACGCTTCCCGCGCTGGTTACATATCCCAAGTCATTCGACCCTTCCGGCGCGACGAAATATCCCGTGGTGATGGAAATCTACGGCGGTCCGGACACCCCTTATGTCCGTGACCAATGGCGTGCCCCGAACGAGGCCAACCAGTGGTTTGCAGAGAACGGGATCATCAAGATAGTCTGCGACTCGCGTGCAGCCGGGCACAACGGCCGGGCAGGGGAGGACATGGTCTATAAGGATGTAACCTCCTGGCCTGTCAGCGACTTCTGCGAATGGGCGGACTATCTTGCGACCCAGCCTTATGTGGATGCCGCGCACATAGGCGTGGAGGGATTCTCGTTCGGCGGCACGATGACGGCCATGCTCGTGATGCGTCACAGCGACAGGTTCTGCTGCGGCATCGCCGGCGGCGGGGTCTATGACTGGGCTCTCTACGACACCCACTACACGGAACGTTACATGGAAACTCCGGAGACCAATCCCGAGGGATATGCCCGCGCCTGTGCCCTGAACTATGTGGATGATTATCCCTCAAACTTCAGCGACGACCGAGCGATGCTCCGCCTCACCCACGGCACCGGCGACGACAACGTCCACTTCCAGAACACCCTCATCCTCATCGACGCCCTCCAGAAGGCCGGCAGGCATTTCGATCTCATGATTTATCCCGACGGCCTCCACGGCTACCGTGGCTACCAGGGCGCCCACTCCCTGAAGAACGACCGCGCCTTCTGGCTCGAACGGCTGTTCTGAAGTCAAGAGACGTCTGATTTTTGCTGATGAGATTCTCGTTGGATTAGAGAAAATTGGCAATTTTTGCGTAAGTTTGCGATGATTGACACTATGACCAATGACTACATTCCACAATATTGAAGAACTTACCCGATGCCTTGACCGGGAGAAGAAGCTTCTTAATGAACTTTTTCAGAAAAGGACCTCCCTGTCTTTCAGGTACGATTATGCATTGGAACTCACGGATTATAAGAATGAAAGGATACAGTTTCTAATTGAGAATGAAGTCATTCGTGAAAGCGGTGATTATCTTGAAATGGAGGATATCTACCTTCAGTTTTTTGAAGAGGTTCTGCAGATAAATGAAGAAATAAACGTTTCGAGTGTCAGGGACTACATCTCACATCTGAAGGAAAACATCGGCTATTGGCTGAATGCGTCTGAAAATAATAAATACAAGCACTATAACGAAGTGCGCAGGGCGCTTAAGCGTATAGCTCTCTCCACCGAGAAGAATGTCATTGACTTGAAGCGAAACATAGACATCGCCTATAAAAATGAGCCGGACTATAAGGTCAAAAAGAAGAAACTTGAAAACCTGGATGAAAAACGGAAGGGAATAGCGGCGCTGATAGACAGTGCGGAAAAAGTGATTGCTGAAGAAAATACATTTTTTACCGTTGCCATGGACAGTCAGATGCGCAGTACGGTCAATGACGCAGTTCTCCAGATGAAGGAATCATATCATAATCTCATAGAAATAGAAAGGCAGATAATCAGTTATCTTAACATAATTGAATATCAGAACCTCATTCTTGAGAAAGCCCGAAAGTTGAAGTACCTTAAAGACCAACTCATAATTAAGGAAAAGACAAACATAATGATAGTTGCAAGACAGCACAATCCTGTTATGTTCGAGCCTGAAACCAGAACCCGTAACAGGAGATTGTCCTTAGAGATGATGCATAATGACGCAAATGTCATGACAATTATATGCAAGGTCTTGAAAAACAGGGCGGAGGGACTGAAAAAGAAGGGCAATACCGCAGAGGCTATTCCGGAAGGCTATATTGACAGAAAACCTGTTGTCAGTGACGCCGTCAACCTGAATGAAATATTCAGTGCCTTTGCTGCCGTAGGAAACAACCTTTTCCGCTTTTTGGCTAATTATCGTTTCCACGGACAGGCGACATCGGCTCAGAGACTAACCTATTTTTGCCAAATTGCATCTTTGTTTCCTGACAGTCTCAGTTTTACCGGCGAGTATGAGGAATGTGATGGTGTTGAATATCCAGTAATAAATGCGAAGTGATTATGCGATATACGGCTGAAGTATTTGAAAATTTGTCAAAGGGAAGGTTTATATCCTCAAACAGCCTTGACAGGGCTCAGCGTCAGTGGTATGATGACGTCGAGGAGAATTTTCAAGATTATTACGATTTTTACGCTCAAATAGGCTATACTTTGGAGAATGGCAACGGCTATTGCTATTTCACGAGGGCAATGGCAAAAGTCGATGTTGAGAATAAAATAAGTTCGCTGCTGAAATGGATTGACTATCTAGCCTTTCTGAAAACTTATAACGCTTTGTTCGGTTCCGGATTCACATTCACTCAATCGGATATAGTAATACAGTTTTCCTGCAATATGGAATTGAAAAATATGATTTCGAAGTTATTTCCGGGGAAAAACAGTAATGCGGAAAAAGTTGATGCTCTCATCGGAGAACTGCTTCGGGAAGGTTTCGTTGAGGTTGAGAACGAAATAGATGAACGGTACAAAGTGCTGAATTCGTTCTCATATATAGAAGACTTGGTACAATGCATAGAAATATCGGAAGACGATGAGAAACCTGAGTAAAGTTGTTTTTATAAACAGCGCCAACATTCCGTATGCTGAAGTCAGGCTTGACGGGAACGTGCATTTTATCGGAACGCAAGGGGTAGGGAAAAGTACGATTCTTCGCGCCATACTTTTCTTTTACAATGCGGACAAGACGCACCTTGGGATTCCAAAGGAAAAAAAGAATTTTGACAGTTTCTACTTACCTTTCACGAACTCCTATATCGTTTATGAAGTGTTTAGGGAAACCGGCTCATATTGTGTCTGTGTTTCAAGGAATATGGGCAGGGCGGCATTCCGTTTTATCGACGCTCCATATGACAGGAGATGGTTTATGGCTGAAGATAATTCCGTATTGGAAGACTGGCCGAGGATTCGTGAGCGGATAAGTTCTTTGGGCAAATGTTCTCCGACGAAAATTATCAGTTCCTATGAGTGGTTCCGTGACATAATCTACGGAAATAACAGAAGGCCTGAAATGGTGGAATTTCGTAAGTATGCAGTGCTGGAAAGCTCTAAATATCAGAATATTCCCCGCACCGTCCAGAATGTGTTTCTCAATGCGAAGCTTGACGCTGAGTTCATTAAGGATACAATCATAAAATCAATGACCGATAACGACATCAGCATAGATCTGGAGTATTTCCGAACACAGATACATGAGTTTGAGAACGAGTACAACGATATAAGCCTGTGGGTGAAGAAAGAGAAAAATGGAATGAACCTGAAGACTGAACAGGCAAACGATGTTCTAAACAAGTATCGTGGTATTCTATATTCTCAGAAACGGATAGCCGACCTCAGGGAAGAAATGAATTATGCTCTCAGACTTTGCAATGAGAGTCTGGCTCCGGTGAGGGATAAGATTGCGGCTGCATCCGATGACTTGGGGCGAATTAGACGGTTAATCTCGGAAGAAACGGGCAAATATAACAGGGAAATGAGTTTTCTTGTTCGGGAAATAGCCATTCTGGAGAATAAAATTAAGGATAGCCGCTCAAAGAGGAAGTATTATGAGAAAATGGATATTTCCGGAATAATTGCAAGGGTCGGCAAGGAAGATGAACTGAAGGTGGAGAAGGCTGGAAAGGAAAGTGTTCTCAACAAACTTATGGCCGGGAGTCTGAAAGTCTCGGAAAAGTACAAATTGCTGGAATCTGCATTAAGACAAAATTCCGCTGAGAAGAAGAATTTGCTCCAGACTCAGATTAATGCACTTCGAGAAGATAGGAATAAGGCCAACGAGGGGATTATTTCTTGGGCATCTGAAGAGGAAAAGCGAATCAGGATGATGTGTGAGGCGAGTATCCGGATGGCGCAAGAGGCGGTGGATACGAAGAAAAACGAATTGACAGAGCGGAAAATTGAAAAGGAACATATCTTGGTGGCCAGATTTTTCGAGAATGACATCAGTGAGAAGAATTCCGTTAAAAAACAGTTTGAAGATTCAATTGCTCGGCTTGAGTCTGAAAAATATGTTATACAGCATGATAAGGAAGCACTTACATGGGAAGAAGACTCCAGCCAGAAAGAAATTGACGCGGCGTTTTCTGTAAAGATTGAGGCAATCAATAAAGAGTCGGGACAAATTTCAGAAGAGATTGCCAGGCTTCGGCATTTACAGGACAATTATAATGGCTCGTTTTATGAGTGGCTGGAAAAGAATGTTCCCGGATGGGAGGGGACGATAGGACGAATCGCAGATGAGTCATCAGTCCTGTATAGCAGGTCACTGAATCCGGAGAAGGTGCAGGATTGCTCCGGTTCGTTGTATGGGGTAAGAGTTGACCTCTCTTCTGTCGAACGGAGAGCCTTGTCTCCGGTGGAACTTAAGGAAAAAATCTCAGACCTCGAAAAGCAATTGGAAGAGAGAAAACTTGACATAGAGAAAGCGTTGAATAGCCGGGAAATCGAAAAAACGGCGGTACGGAGCAAGTTCCAGCGCAAGGTCAAAGACTTGACTGACAGAAGTAAATACTGTGATGTTCAGATAATTGACGCGAAAGAAAACATTAAGAAGTTAAAAGTCGAGATTGATTCACTGAATGACCGTGCTGCCAATGAAAGGAAGGGGACGCTCCAGATGGTAGAAGATTGCATTAACAAGCTTTCCTACGAACTTGAGATGACTGTTGCACGCCTGAACTCTGAAAAAGAGTCATTAAGTAAGAAACTTACTGCGGTACAACGGCAGAAGGCAGAGCGTCAGAGTAAGGTGCTGAATGAGTATTCGCAGAAAGAGAGTGTAATTGTCGGGAATATCTCTGATGTTGAAAGAGAACTTCAGGAGGAGCTGAGAAGAAATGCCGAGAATCGGGATAGGGAATTGTCTGGCGCCGGTGCCGATGTGGCGACATTGCGCCGGTATGAGGATGAGATTTCGCGTCTGGACGCTGAATTGAAATATATAAGTGAAAATAAAGTCATCTGCATTGAATATAACAAGGACAAGCGGGAATTGTTTGACAGTGAGGATTCATTTTGTGGGGAAAAGGCGGCGGCTGAATCGCGGCGAACTGGTCTTGATGAAAAGTTCAGACAGAGAAATGAACGAAGAAAGAGAGAGGAAGAGGTTGCGTCACAGTCACTGGACGGGTATAGGAAGCAGCTTGAGGAAATAGAGAGCAACATCAACGAAGCTAATGATTTCTTGAAGGATGCGCAGTTGAACCCTGCGGCGGAGAGCACTGACAGGGAGCGTCCGTCAATGGGGAAAAGCTGCAAGGAAATCAAAAGGGAATTGACGGAAAGGCTTCTTTCGCGGGACAGGGAAATGAAAAACTTCAGGATGTCCGTAACACGATTCCGTGATGGCTTCTCGCCGAGGAATCTCTTTAATTTCAAATCCGGCATTGAGTCTGATTCTGAATTCATTGAATTTGCGGAGAACCTTGATACCTTCATGACCAACAATATGCTGGGCGAGTACCAACGGCGCATCAGTGAACGATACACTGATATTATTCGCCGGGTATCAAAAGAGACGTCGGATATGACCGAAAACAAAAGTGAAATCTGCAAAATCATCAATGAGATTAATTCCGATTTCAGCAGAGATAATTTTGTTGGTGCCATCAAGGATATATCTTTGCGGCAACAGCCAAGCGAGGACAAGACAATGCAGCTGTTGTTAAGCATTAAAGAATTCAATGAGGAGAACCAATATAATATGGGCGAGGTCGATTTGTTTTCTGACGATGGACGTGCGGACGTCAATTCCAAAGCCGTGGATTATCTGATCCGATTCATGAAAGCACTTCAAAGTGAACCGGATAAAAAAGAATTGACCTTGTCTGATTCGTTTAAACTTGAGTTCAGAATTGTCGAGAATGACAACGATACGGGATGGATAGAGAAAATTTCCAATGTCGGTTCGGATGGAACGGATATATTGGTGAAGGCCATGCTGAATATTATGCTCATCAGTGTTTTCAAAAGTCGCGTCTCCAGAAAATTTGACGATTTCAGAATTCATTGCATGATGGATGAGATTGGAAAACTTCATCCGAGCAATATACGCGGGATTCTTCAGTTCGCCAATAATAGGAATATCCTGCTCATAAACAGTTCGCCTACGACATTTAATGCGGATGATTACAAGTACACATATTTGTTGCAGAAGGACTTGAAAAACAGAACAGGAATAATACCGTTGGTAAAGCATCTTGAGAATTGATATGGGTAAAAGCGTTTTGACATCAAAGCAGGCCGAAAAATTGAGGTCTTTGTTGAACGGAGATTCTATCCCCGGGACATCTCTTCCACAATGGCTGACAGACAGATTGTCAGAAGAAGGATTGCTCAGCGTTCGCGTGCATGGCAGTCGCAGGAGCATTTCTGTGACGGACAGTGTTTCATGTGAAAAATTTATAAAGGATTGCTTTACGAATGGTTTGTCCTTGGACGAGTGGATTGACCTTGATTCAGCTTCGCTCAGTCGAAGTCTGCTGGTTCGGAAAACCGGTGATTCGAAAACAATGAAAGTGAATCCGTTTATGGGCTTTATGGTTAATAGTCCGGTGCCGATGAATGTCTATTTGGAAGGCAGCGGGCAAATCCTTGGCGGCAAAGACGGACTTGCATATATGATTTTGTCTCCTGAAACATTCGATATTCCCGATGATACTGTTGTTGTCGGAGTTGAAAATGTGGAGAATTTTATGCGGTTAAATGAGACAGGCCGTCTGTTTGCCGGCATGAGATGTATCTATGTCTCACGGTATCCGTTATCTTCTGCTCTGTACAAATGGTTGGAACGGATTCCTAACCGCTACATTCATTTTGGAGACTTTGACCTTGCGGGCATAAGCATTTATCAGACGGAATTTTATTCCAGATTGGGCGAACGTGCGTCAATGCTGATTCCTTCCGATATCGAATCCCGTATTGCCGGAGGTAATTCCGGCTTGTTTGACAGGCAATACCAAAAGTTTTCTTCACTCAGGGTATTGGACAAAAGGCTGCAGCCTCTTTATGATATGATAATGAAGTATCATAGATGTTATGAACAGGAAGGCTACCTTTACTGAACATTTTGAAAAATAAAAAATATGTATAAGCTAAGGCTATTTTCCGTATTCATGATTTCCGCAATGTTTATGTCCTGCGGAGGTACATATAGAGTCTGTGAAAATACTTATCAGATTGGGTATGAGTATAAACCATTTGCAGAAGAAGGCTGTCGGGTTTTGTACTCTTCAATATGTGATGATACCGGGCTGTATATAGTGGTTTCAATAGAGTCGGACAGGCTAAAATTTACCCACAATCCTACTCTGATGTTTAAGAATTTTAATGGTGACATTTAAGGATGATGAAATCGGCTGTAAACTATACGGCAAATTGAACGATGCAGTTTTATCGGAAAACACATTCTGATAGTTTGCCCGTTTCTATCCGCATCGCAGCCGTCGTACCGCTCCTTGATGAGAGTGGCAGGCATTCCTCAGAACTTATACACGTTCAGTCCGAGTTCGGGGTCATGGACCCTTTCGGCGACAGTGCCGTGGTCCTCGACGAAAAACTCGCCCGCCCCGTTGAGAGTCGCGGACAGGAGATGCCCGGCGAGGGCGGTGTAGTCCCTGCGGCCCGCGACGATGTGCAGATGAAGATAGACTTCGCCCTCAAGCGTCGAGACATTGCCCGAAAGGTTCGCGATTTCCATCTGTTCGTTGAACTCCTTATCGACATACTTCTTGGTCGAAGGGTCAAAGAACCTCAGTGTCATTCCGTTGAGCGCCCCGATGCCCGAGATGCTCCCGGATTTGATGCCCATGTCCCGACAGAAAGCCGTGAGAGCACTGAAAATCTCGACATGATTGTCAAGGCTCACGATGAACCTGTATCCTGATTTCTTGTACGAGTACATATTGTCCGATATTATCTCAACTGATTTTTCTCATGTTCCTGTTTCGCGGACTTCGCCATGTGCTTACAGCGCGATTTTCCTAATCAGTCCGGTCAGCGTCGTTCCCGGACCGATTTCCGTGAAGTCAATCGCCTCGGCGGCCGGACAGCCGAGTTCGGCAGCCGCATCAGCAGCCATGTTCCGAATCGTTTCGGTCCACCTTACTGGCCCTGTCAGCTGCGCGAGAAGATTCTTTTTGATGGTATCCGGGTCGGTCGTGGCGAGAGCTGTGAAATTCTGATAGACGGGACAGCGCGGCGTGTGAAAGCCCGTCTGCCTGATTGCTTCGGCAAGATCCGCACGTGCAGGCTCCATGAGAGGGGAGTGGAACGCCCCTCCGACCTGAAGCAAGATTGCCCTCTTCGCTCCAGCCTCCCTGAGCATTTCGCAGGCGGCCTCCACGGCAGCCGTGTCTCCTGAAATCACGGTCTGCCCGTCGCAGTTGTAGTTGGCCGCCACGACGATGCCCTTCCGTCCATGCGCCCTTGTCGCGGAGTCGCCACAGCAGCCGTCCGCCGC
>DJPQ01000039.1 GCA_002439805.1 Bacteroidales bacterium UBA6408 | reverse complement strand
TCAACCATTCTTAGGGAAGGTCAGACGAATGACTATCAATTTATAATTATAAAATTTAATTTCTAATTTATGGTATCATTAAGAAAGAAATTTGAGGCAGAAGCGAAAGAATATTTCGCGAAATATGGTTATAAACGGAAATGTACCAGTTATGGAGGATATATTTATGTCAAGGAAGAGAAAAAAAACGAGAGGATGATAGTGTTCTTGAACGCCTCTTCCCGTCAGATAGCCAATCACTTATTTACTATCCCTAAAGTCGGCGTGAGATATGATGATGTAGAGCGGTTAATCAAGATTCTTAAGCCTGAGACAAACAACGAGGGTGCTACAATATATAGTCCGTTGGGTTCTTTGATGCCAGAGCGAATTTGTTTGGAGTATTGCTATGATGAAGAAACCAATCCCGATGAGTTTTGGAATCGGATGCTTCAAACGATAGAGACTTATGGAAAGCCATATGCTGACAAGTACTCGGATATGGACACACTCATTTCATATATCGAAAATCTTGGAGTAGGCTCGGCGCATCAGTTCATAATACCTCGTCTGCCGGTACTTTATTATCTCCGAGGTTATGACATAAATCGGGGATTGATATATATCGAACAGGTTTTGAGGGCTGCCCCTTCGTACAAAGACTTTGTATTTACGGATTACTATATGGAACAATACCAAAAATTGTATGAGTCATGAACTGGAAAAATTGAAGATAACTATGTTGACTTATTGCACAGACTTGGAATTGGAGCGCATCGAGAAAGAACATCCGGACGATATAGTGATATGGATTGATTCATACTTTATCTCACATTGGCAGGATATATTTTAAGTATTTAATAGATAGTTTACTAATGAAAAAAATTGTTGTAATAGTTTGCCTCTTTTTCTCATTGACTAGTTGCGAAAATCCACCTTTTGATACATGGTCTTTTGTCGAACTGGAAAACTCTTCAGATAAACCGATTTGGGTTTGCGGCTCATATCGACATAGCAGAGGATTTGAATGTCAGGAATGGACTGCCGTGGATGCTGGCAAATGTGATGAATTTTTCTGGTCATCGGGGAACATATACAAATTTTTGAAGGCGAAGGACACTCTGATGGTATATATATCAGATGTGCGCCCAGATGGAAATATCAATGAATCAATGGGCTGGCCTGAAATATTGTCGAAATTCAAAATTGTCCAACGATATGATGTTTCCGGTGATGATTTAAGATTGTTCAAACGAGGAAATCTTGCATATCCTCCGACAGAGAACATGAAGAGCATCAAGATGTGGCCTCCTTATGAGGAAAGTGCAAATAAACAATAAATACTATGAAAACTTGGAAAGTAACTTTTGCCGCGCTTCTGTGCGCGGCGCTTGCCGTTGCGGCGCAGGCTCAGACAAAGGTCGTGAACTACAGCTACGACGCGGCCGGAAACCGAACCGGGAGAGTGACGGCCACCCTTCCGGAACAGCAGTCAGCGCCGGCGGAAACTGCCCGACCATCATCGATGGCTCCTCAGAAATCCTCGTCGGCTGGGGCTTCCGCAAGTGCCGGGAATCGTACCTCAGGGTCTTCGGAAGCAACCGGGAGCCAGACTGACGGAAATCCGGAAACAACCGGGACCCGGACCGCCGGGACTCCGGAAGCAATGCCTGCCAAGGAGGAGACTCCGGCGGAGGCGCCGTCAGAAAAGCGGGAGGGCAGGCAATGATGCGGCGCGTTTCGGAAAAGCGTCTCCGGGCATTCTCGCTTCCGGAGATGCTGGTAGTCCTTGTAATAATCGGCATACTCGTCCTGATTGCCCTCCCGAACCTCATGCCGCTGATTTCCAAGGCCAAGAGCATGGAGGCTCAGCAGCAGCTCGCATTCGTCCACACCTTGCAGAAGAGCTATTTCTACACCTATTCAAGATATTGTGACAACCTTGAGGAACTCGGCTTCGAGCAGCAGCCCCTCGTCACCGACGGCGGCAACGCCAACTACCGCATCGAGATTGTCGAGGCCGGCGACTCGGGCTTCAAGGCCCAGGCCGTCTCCGTGGTGGATTTCGACAAGGACGGGCAGTTCAATGTCTGGGAGATTGACCAGGACAAGAAACTCAAGGAAATTGTGAAGGACTGAATCATAGTGTCAATGAACTGATTTCAAGGAATATATGTGGTGGAGTCTTATGTGTCTCCCGCCTCTTGCGGCGCTGGCGTTCTCGGACCTGAGGTGCAGGAGGATAGGGATTCTCAATTTGGCGGTTTTTGGAGCCGTGGTAATATTCGTGTCCGTGCTGGAGAGCGGCGGCCTGCGACTGCCTTTGTCGAACCTCGTCCGGAATCTCCTGACCTGTGTTCTCCTGTGGGCCGTCCTCTCCCTCTGGGCAAGACTGCGGAAACGCGCTCTCGCCGATATGCTCGGCACCGGCGACCTCCTCTTCGTCCTCTGCCTGACCCCATATTTCCCGCCCCGCCATTTCCTCCTCTTCCTGATCGCCTCCTCCCTCGCGACCATCCTCGTCTGGCTTCCCTACACCCGCCTCACCAGAACCGCCGCAACCCGCGACATCCCGCTCGTAACTGCCTTCTCCGCCTGTCTCACCCTCCGGATAATCCTCCGAATAATCCTCGAATCAATGAAATGAACATGAAACGACATACCTACCTTGACCCGAACTATAGTGGAGGAAGCGCCGGCACCGGTTCGTCCGGCTCCGTAGGCGGTATTATTGACGGCGGGTCGGAGTGGTCGATATATTCATATACGGGTGAGAAATTTGAACGAACGGTGCTCAATCTGGGGCAGCGTCGTCCGGGAGACGGATATATGTTCATGGACGTGAACCGTGACGGGCTTTCTGATATGCTGTGCTTCCGTGGCAAGAAACTCCGGTGCCATCTGAACGACAACGGAAACTT
>DJPQ01000072.1 GCA_002439805.1 Bacteroidales bacterium UBA6408 | reverse complement strand
CAAAAAAAACTCGCGAGGTTCTCGCGAGTTTTTTTGATCCGATGTGCAAAGAGGCGTTTTCCGCTTTCTTGCACGTCTGTCATATCCAAAACTACATGGACAGTTTCTTGTAGTTTTCGTAGCGCACCTTGGCGAACTCCTCCGTCTTTTCAAGCAGTTCGGCGGCGTGGTCAGGATACATCTTGTAGAGGGAAGCGAACCTCACCTCGCCCTTGAGGAAGTCCTGGAACTTGCTCCAGTCCGGCTCCTTTGAGTCGAGCGAGAACGGATTCTTGCCCGTGCCCTCAAGCGCAGGATTGTACCTGTAGAGATGCCAGTAACCGCACTCGACTGCGAGCTTCTCCTCCTTCTGGCTGAGACCCATGCCGGCCTTGAGGCCATGGTTGATACATGGGGAATAGGCGATGAGGAGTGACGGCCCGTTGTATGCCTCGGCCTCCTTGATGGCGTTGAAGTACTGAGCCGGAGAAGCGCCCATGGCGACCTGTGCCACATAGACGTACCCGTAGCTCATCGCCATCATTCCAAGATCCTTCTTGCGCACCTTCTTTCCTGACGCCGCGAACTTCGCGATGGCGCCGGCAGGGGTAGCCTTTGAAGACTGTCCTCCGGTGTTGGAATAGACCTCGGTGTCAAGGACGAGAATGTTCACGTTCTCGCCGGAAGCAAGCACATGGTCAAGTCCGCCGTATCCGATGTCATAAGAAGCGCCGTCGCCTCCGATAATCCACTGGCTGCGTGCCGGAATGAACGACTTGTATTCAAGCAGTGCCTTGCAGGTGTCGCATCCGCAGGCCTCCATAAGAGGAACGAGCTTGTCGGCCACCTCGCGGGTAACCTTCGCGTCGTTCTTGTTCTCAAGCCACTGGGTGAAGAGAGCCTTCATCTCGTCTGAGCAGCATGAGCATGAGAGTCCCTGCTCCATGAGCCTTGCGACGGTCATGCGCGCCCTGTCCGAACCGAGCTTCATTCCGAGACCGAACTCGCAGAAGTCCTCGAAGAGGGAGTTTGCCCATGCCGGACCGTGTCCCTGAGCGTTGGTGCAGTATGGAGTTGCCGGGAATGACGCTCCGTAGATTGAAGAGCATCCTGTCGCGTTCGCAATCATCATGTGGTCACCCCAGAGCTGTGTGATTGTCTTGATGTAAGGAGTCTCGCCGCAGCCCGCGCAGGCGCCGGAGAACTCGAACAGAGGCTGTGCGAACTGGGCGTTCTTCACATTTCCCTCCTTGTTGAGGATGTTCTCCTTGTAGCCGATGTGGGAGTGCAGCCAGTCGAAGTTCTCCTGCTCCTGAAGGTCTTCCTGATATGAAACCATCTCGAGGGCCTTCTCCTTTGCCGGGCAGACATCGACGCAGTTTCCGCAGCCGGTGCAGTCGGCGACTGAAACAGAGAGCGCATAGGTGTATTCCTTGAGCTGGGCCTTTCCTGCGGCCTTCTTCACGCTTGCAGGCGCGGCAGCGGCCTCGCCTGCGGTGAGGATGAACGGACGGATGGCTGCGTGAGGGCAGACAAATGCGCAGGTGTTGCACTGGATGCAGTTCTCGCTCTTCCACTCAGGGACCTTCACGGCAACTCCGCGCTTTTCGTAAGCGGCCGTGCCGTTAGGCATCGTTCCGTCCTGAATGTCGATGAACTTGCTGACAGGAAGCCTGTCGCCGCACTGTGCGTTCACCTCGTCGGCGATTTCCTTCACGAACTCAGGAGCGAGACGGTCCTTGTGAGGGTTCTCGAACTTGGCGGTGATGTTCTTCCAGTCGGCCGGAATCTCAACCTTTGTGTATTCGCCGCCCCGGTCAACGGCCGCGTAGTTCATGTTCACGACGTTCTCGCCCTTCTTGCCGTAGCTCTTGAGGATGGCCTGCTTCATGTAGGTGACGGCGTCCTCGTAAGGGATGATGTTCGTAATCTTGAAGAACGCTGACTGGAGTATGGTGTTGGTTCTTCCGCCGAGTCCGATTTCAGCGGCTATTTTGGTCGCGTTGATGATGTAGAGGGTGATGTTCTTCCTTCCGATGATGCCCTTCACGTGCTCAGGGATTCTCTCAAGGGTTTCCTTCTCGTCCCAGAGGCTGTTGAGAAGGAGCGTGCCGTTCTGCTTGATGCCGGCGAGCACGTCATACTTCGAGAGGTATGAAGGAACATGGCAGGCGACGAAGTCAGGGGTCGATACGAGATAAGGAGCCTTGATAGGAAGGTCGCCGAAGCGCAGGTGGGAGCAAGTGTATCCGCCGGACTTCTTGGAGTCATAGTCGAAGTAGCCCTGTGCGTATTTCTGCGTATGGTCACCGATAATCTTGATTGTGTTCTTGTTCGCCCCGACGGTACCGTCCGAGCCGAGACCGAAGAACTTGCACTCTGTTGTGCCCGGCTTCATGATGGAGATTTCCTCCTTGACAGGGAGGGACTTGAACGTCACGTCATCAATGATGCCGATGGTGAAGTCTGTCTTAGGCTCGGCGAGTTCGAGGTTCTCATAGACTGCGACAATCTGTGCAGGAGTCGTGTCCTTTGAAGAAAGGCCGTAGCGTCCTCCGACGATGAGCGGCGAGTTCTCCTGACCCTGGAAGAGAGCCTTGATGTCGAGGTAGAGAGGTTCTCCGAGAGAGCCCGGCTCTTTCGTCCTGTCGAGGACGGCGATTCTCTTCACGCTCTTAGGAAGTGCCTTGAGGAAATATTTTGCCGAGAACGGACGATAGAGGCGCACGATCATGAGACCGACTTTCTTGCCTTCCTTCTCAAGGTGGTCGATAGTCTCCTTGATTGTCTCGGTGACTGAACCCATCGCGACGATGACGTTCTCCGCCTCAGGGTCTCCGTAGTAGTCGAACGGACGGTAGCTTCTGCCTGTGAGCTCGCTGATTTCGCCCATATACCTTGCCACGATGTCAGGAACCGCCTCGTATGCCCCGTTGCAGGCCTCTCGTGCCTGAAAATAGACGTCGCCGTTCTGCGCCGAGCCTCTGGTCACAGGCGTGTCCGGATTGAGCGCGCGCTCCCTGAACCTTGCGAGAGCCTTGGTGCTTATCATTCCCCTGAGCGCGTCCTCATCGATGAGCTCGATCTTCTGGATTTCGTGTGAGGTGCGGAACCCGTCAAAGAAGTGGAGGAACGGAATGCTTGACTTGATTGCAGAGAGGTGAGCCACGGCCGCGATGTCGAGAGCCTCCTGAACTGAAGCCGAGGCAATCATCGCGAAGCCTGTCTGACGGCAGGCCATCACGTCCTGATGGTCACCGAAGATTGAGAGGGCGTGTGACGCGAGGGCACGTGCAGACACATGGAACACGGTCGGGAGCTGCTCTCCGGCAATCTTGTACATGTTCGGAATCATCAGGAGAAGTCCCTGTGATGCCGTGAACGTGGTTGTCAGGGCTCCTGCCTGAAGCGAGCCGTGCACGGCTCCCGCAGCACCGCCCTCGGACTGCATCTCTGTCACCTTCACGGTCTCTCCGAAGAGGTTCTTCTTGCCCTTCGCGGCCCACTCATCGACATATTCCGCCATGGTCGATGACGGCGTGATAGGGTAGATTGCCGCGTGCTCACTGAACAGATAGGCCACGTGGGCGGCGGCATAGTTTCCGTCACAAGTGACGAATTTCTTTTCGTTTGCCATAACTAATTAGTTAATATTGTTTTATAAAACGTGTTTTGTTTCGTTCAAATAAAATCCTCCGTGTGCGCTAACGGAACGGCACGGACTACTGCAAAGTTACTCAAATTTTGCAGTTCTTAAAAATATTTTCGCTCATTTGCATCTTTCTCGCGGCATCCGCGCATCAGCGGCCCGAATGAGAGCCTCTGACCTCCGACGGCTCAGCTCGGATCGACGTCGATGGTTATGTGGCCTTCGTATTTTCGTTCGGAGGCAAAGCCGCGCACAATTCCTGCGATAGCCGCCTTGTTGGCGGAGAGCATCCTGTCTTTCGGGAGGCTGATTCGGATGATGCGGATATATTCGTCGCGGACTTTATCGACGGCCGGAGCATATGGCGGCGTGACCTCGACCCCATCGCCGGGAATCGCGCCGGCGCTCCGCAACATCAGCGAGAGGATTCCTGCGAGCCTTTCCAGCCTGTCCGGAATGCTGTCCTTCAGAATTATGTTGACTATCCGGGTGTATGGGGGGTAGCGGAATGTCTGACGTTCCCTGAGCAGTTCCGTCCTGTAGGCCGACGCCGTGTGCGGGCCTGCCGTCGGGGGCTCGTTGTACGGGCTCTCTCCCGGAGAGCGGCTCTCGTTAAGAAGCATCTGATACACCGGGTGTTCCGGCTGCGCCGTCTGAATCACGAAGATTCCTTTCTGGCCTCTCCTTGAGCATCTTCCCCTGAACTGTTCGAGAATCTGCAGCGCCTTCTCGTCAGCGCGGAAATCCTGTTGTCCGAGCAGGGAGTCGGCCTGCAGCACGGCCACGAGGCTGAGGTTGTCGAAGTCAAATCCCTTTGTCAGCATCTGCGTGCCGAGCAGGATGTCTATCTTTTTGTCGGCAAAGTCCTTGAGCACCTTCTTCTGCCATCCGGCCCTGGCGCTCGTGTCAGAGTCGAGCCGTGCGACCGTGCGCTCGGGAAAGATTGACCGGAGTTCTTCCTCAATCCGTTCCGTTCCGGCGCCGAAGGCGACAAGCTGCCCGTCGCATTCCGAGGGATTGTCCGGACGCAGGTGCGGGATGTGCTCCGACCATGCTCTCACATAGCCGCAGTGGTTGCAGACGAGCCTGCCGCGTGATTTCTGCCAGTTCAGGCTGACATTGCAGTGCGGGCACCGGATAATTGCTCCGCATTCACTGCACTGGACTGTCGTCGCGTAGGATTTCCTTGCCCGCAGGACCATTGCCTGACTGCCGGAGTCGAGGGTTTCCTTGATGAGCCCGATGAGTTTTCTGGATATGGAGCCGACCATCCCCCTTTTTTTTCGCTCCGCGTTCGTGTCTATGACGACGACTTCCGTTTCCCCGCCGCCGTGGAAGCGCTCGCCGAGAAACACCTGACGGAAACGTCCGCAGGCGCAGTTGTAGAGGGATTCGAACGATGGCGTGGCGGAGCCCAGAAGTATGTCTGCCCGTTGCAGCGAGGCAAGCATGAGCGCCACGTCGCGGCCGTTGTATCGCGGGTCGGGGGAGTCCTGCTTATAGGAGCCGTCGTGTTCCTCATCGACGATGACGAGTCCGAGGTCATGGTGGGGCAGGAAAAGTGCAGAGCGCGTTCCCAGCACGATATACGGCCGGCTTCTGTCGGCCACCATGCTGACGACTCCAGTCTTTTCGGCTGCGCCCAGACCCGAGTGGAAGCATTTAAGGCACATGAAAAAATGATTTGAAAGCCTCTCCTCCAGCTGCCGGCTCAGCGCGATTTCAGGCACGAGGTAGAGGACGTTCTTCCCGAAGAGCAGCGTCTCCTGCGCCAGCTTCATGTATATTTCTGTCTTTCCGGAGCCCGTGACCCCCTGAAGCAGGGCCGGCCTGCCCTCGCGGAAGGCGGCCTTCACGCCCTCGTATGCCGCTGCCTGAGCCTCCGTCAGGCTGATGTTTCCGGAGAACGACCGGATTTCTTCCCGGAGCGGGGACTCGTTCTCCGCTTCGCTTATGGTCTTGAAGAAATCTTCATCCGGTCCCGGAGATTTCTTCATATCCTCTTCTTCGGTCAGGCAAAGAATCTCCTCGGCGATGTTGTCGATTTCTGTCCGCAGCCGTTCCCTGACACGTTCGAGCCGTGCCTTTCCGAGCTGTTCCTGTTTCGTAGTCAGACGAGTCTCAAGCCTGTCGATGCGCCTGAGCCTGGACTCCCGCGCCTTATCCCGTTCCTTCTCCAGAAATCTCTGCCTTCTGGCAATTTCCGCGTTCGTGCGCCTAA
This sequence comes from Bacteroidales bacterium UBA6408, assembly GCA_002439805.1. Taxonomy (GTDB): domain Bacteria; phylum Bacteroidota; class Bacteroidia; order Bacteroidales; family UBA932; genus Cryptobacteroides. The sequence goes on along the minus strand of DJPQ01000072.1, from coordinate 3,234 downwards.
GGTCGGAGACGACCGTCCTCACGTTCGTGTAGGCCATCTTATAGACCTCTCCGACGCTGCACATGTAATATGAGGCAATCTTCCTCCAGAGTTCAATCTCTTCCGCCGAAACACACGGAATGTCAAGCACTTCCTCAATAGGCTTCACCTTTCCCGGATCGGCCGTCGGACTGACATTCACCCCGCTCACCACGGCCGCATATCCCTTACCGGCGAACTTCACCTTCACTATGCTTCCCACACCTACGCTCCTGCCGCAGTCATCCCCGGCATCCATGTCGCGCCGCGCCCTGCCACCACCGCCCAGCTCATTCCCGGCCTCTTGTCCCTTTCCGCTGCAAGGCAAGGCATAGACAGGCTCCCACTCAAGCTTGAGAGGCACGATGACCGATATGAATCCTGTTTCAAACATCCCGGCAAATGTACTCAAATTATCGTAGATAAACCGCCGAAGCTCGAATAAAAATTTCATATTATCCTCTCGACGATGTCGGGGGGGGGATTCTTATTTGTGTGGGGGAGGGGCGTGCTTAACTCGGCAGACAGGATGTCAGAATCTTGTAGATGATGACAATCAGGGGCATATAGCGGAGGAGATATTCGCGGACTTTCTTCATTGCGGCGGAAAGCTGGTTGCGGACTACCTGCTCGCCGATGCCGAGACTTTCCGCGATGTCCCGGACGCTCATCCCCTCTTCGCGGCTCATCCTGAAAATCTGTCTCTGACGCGGCGTGAGGCTCGACTGAGCCTTGCCGATTCCGTCGATGTAGGCGTCGTAGTCGTAGGAGATGCGTGATTCCACGCTAACCGTACCGGCAAGTTCCATCCAGTCGTGCACATTAGGATTCCGGAGCTGGCGGCGCAGTTCCTTTATGAGCGAGTTTTTGCAGGTGGTGAAGAGATAGGCCCGGACGGAGCGGTTCTCGTCGAGGCTTTCGCGGTGCAGCCACAGCTTCACGAGCGCCTCATGAGTGATTTCGCGCGCCGTGTCGGACGACTTGACGTAGGATAGGACAAATCTGTAGAGGGGGGGGGAATAGAGTTCATAGAGCGTCCTGAAGCCGGCCTCGCCTCCGTCTCCTCCATCCCTGATCTGTCTTATGATTTCCTTGTCTTCCATCTTTCCGCCCCAAAGTTAGGAAATTTTTTCGTGTTTCTGAAAAAGGACAGCGACAGGGCGGCAAGGGCCGCCGCGATGTAGTGACGGAGTGCAACGGAGGAACGGAGTCGCCGCCCGGAATGAAATGTAGGGCGCATTCCCCTGACAGGGGATGTCGGCTGCCGCCGACAGGGGTTAGGAGTTTTCGGCACTGAAAAAGGACAGCCGGAGCTGTCCTTTTTCAGTGCCAGGCAAATCCGTAAGCCGGGTTCTGTTTTAATCTGTCATTTATCTTCGCAACCTACCCCTCGGCAGCGGGCGGGCAGCCCTTGATTACCGATATATTTGGTCTTGCAGGTCCCGGACCCGTACCCCGGGCGCGTCGCCGCGACCGGTCGTGAGCTCTTGCCTCACGTTTTCACCCTTGCTGCGGTCGGGCCGTTCCCGTAGGCGTGCCCGTGCCTCTGATGCAGCGGTTATTCTCTGTTACGACGGTCATAAAGTTACCTCCATCAGTGCTTTCCACTGCGGGATGCCCTTTCCTGCCCGGACTTTCCTCACCCTTTCGGGCGCGACAGAAGCGATTTACCTGTTATTTTGACCCCTCCCGTCCCCTCGAAGGGGAAGTCGTGCTCCGTGCACACTATCGCACGAGTCCGACGCTTCGTTGTTCTCCGCACGGCGCTCAAGCGCCTTTGAACCAGGGGTGTTATTCCTTTTTACTCTTTATACCCTGCCTTGCGCTCGCGGCGGTCGTTGCGGGCCTCGATGCGGTGAACTTCTCGTTCGAGGGTCGGGGTGATGTCCACGCAGTGCTTGTGGCACTGGGCCGAGAGCGTGTACATCCGGCCTATGCAGAAGTTTGAGTGCGTGCAGCCGCTGCAGTGGTTCTCGTCGGCCTTGAGCTTGTTCACGAAATCGGGGTCTTCGAGCACGGCTCGTCCCATCTGGAAAAGCGGGAATCCGTTTTCGAGAACCTTGTGCGCATCCTCGCCGGTGGTGACTCCTCCGACATAGATGAACGGATAGTCCGGCATCGCGGCCTTAAACTTGAGCGCGTCCTCTATGAAAAAGAGGTGCTTGAATGTCACCGGCGGGCAGACTGCCCATGCACCGAGGTGCAGGCCTATCTTCAGCCACCAGAAGGACTTCGGCATATAGTGCGCAAATACCTTTGTAGGGAACTCCCCTCGCATCACATACATAGGGGCGCGGCTCACGAAACCTCCGGAGAGCGTGATGGCATCGACTCCGAGCCTGCGGAGTTCCTTCGCCACCTCAATCAGCTCATCAACCTCCTGTCCGCCTCTGAACCCGTCGCGGGTGTTGAGCTTCGCCGTCACCGCAATCTTGCCGTCCGCCGCCTTCACCACCTCGCGGATGCACTCGCGCATGAAGTTCATACGGTTGTCGAGGCTTCCGCCGTAGCGGTCGTGACGCCGGTTCGTGTAGGGAGAAAGGAACTGCGAGATGAGATAGCCGTGTCCGGCATGGATCTCCACAGCGTCAAACCCGGCCTTCATCGCGAGCCTGACCGCCTCACCATACGCTTTCACAACGAAATCGATGTCCTCCTGCTTCATCTTCCTATAGAAAGTAGGGGAGTAGAGGTTGAATCCGCTGACGGCTCCGATTGGCGTCTGCCCGCAGGTGCGCCTGTGGGTCATGTTGCCGCAGTGACCGAGCTGAATGCTGGCTTTCGCACCCTCCTCATGAACCGCATCGGTGAGCCTTTTCAGCGCGGGGACAATCTCCTCGCGCATCCAGAGCTGCGAGTCGAAGCTGATTCCGCTCCGGCACACTGCGGCGTATGCAACGGTCGTCATTCCGATTCCGCCGTGCGCCACCGCCTTGTGGTAGTTGAAGAGTTCCTCGGTCGGGGCGTTGTCCTTTCCCATCCCCTCGAACGCCGCCGAACGTATCGTCCGGTTGCGCAGCTCTATCGGCCCGAGTTTATAAGGCGTGAAAATTTCACTCATATTTTGTAATTTATCTCAATCAATTTATCTCAATCAATTTGTCTCAATCAATTTACCTCAATCAATTTGTCTCGATCAATTTGTCTCAATCAATTTGTCTCAATCAATTTGTCTCAATCATTCCTTAGATGATTTGAATCAGATTTTTGAGGATA
>DJPQ01000038.1 GCA_002439805.1 Bacteroidales bacterium UBA6408 | reverse complement strand
TCCTCTGCTGTCCTGGTCTATCAACATAACTTTGTGAGTGTTAAGAATTTTACTTACCTTTACAATCTTTATTTATTTATATATTTATTTGTTTATTTATTTATTATCATTTCGGATGCAAAGTAAAGAATAATTCTTTAATCAAACAAGAATTATTCAATATATTTTCTTTAGAAATTTAGAAAAATATGGAAAAGATTGATAAACAAATACTTGAAGAATTGCTCGCATACTTGAATATGAATGCCCGTCAGTTATCATTGGCTCTTGGGCTGAATACTCCGCAGGTTTTTTACGACATAAAGTCTGGAAAATGCGGAATATCAAAAGCCATGGCGGCAAAAATTCAAGAAAGATTCCCGAATATCAATACCGACTACCTACTCACCGGTAAAGGCAACATTTCAGGAATTGTCGAACAAAAAGTTGGAGATAATACTTCCGGCATCATAATTCAAGGCCAGAACCAATTGAATAATTCTCCCATCGACAACCGTCACTATTACTCCGACTCCCCCGACGTCCTCAAGGCTCAAATCGAACTCCTCGACGAGCGCATAAAGGAGAAGGACGCCCAGATAAAGGAGAAGGACGCCCAGATAAAGGAGAAGGACGCCCAGATAAAGCAACTACTGGACATCCTCTCAAAAAGATAATGGAAAACTATAAAGGTTATGAAGACGAAATCAGATGAAAATGAGATTCCTCAGAGTCCAAGAGAACCGAACAGGAGGACGGAACGACCTCCGATGAAAAGGAGCTAACAGGCTGATGAAAGCACGCAGAACAGGACGATCCCGGCAATAAGTTCGACAATAAAAAACCAGACAGCCCAGTGATAACAATCTATTCGCCTGTTATTCCAGACACGGTTTTTATCTATCCAGCCCTGCATATTGTCCAAGGCAGCAGCCTTGAATGCACGCGATTGGCTTCCCTGGCTTTGCCCGAGCAACCAACCGCACATTTTGTCAAACAGAAGGCATTTCGGCTCGGCTCCCGGATCGTAGTTGACCTGTCCGAACTGTATGCCGAAGATGATAATCAAAGACGGCACGACAAGCATTGCGAGGGCATACACGGCCATTATAAGCGTAGTGTTCCAGCCTTCGGGATAGAGGACAACCACTGCCGCCGAAAGAGAAATGACGCCTCCGACCATCCACCCAAGGAAGACACTGCTGACTCTGGTGATTTGCCTGTAGGCGTCCAGTTGGGACTCAAGTTCTTTGTGGGCTTCCGCGTACACCAAATCAAGAACTTCCTCATCCACCTTTTCCCAGAACTTCGGGGCGGCGAACATCGGCTGGGGAACAGATTTCTCGACAGGCTTGGATAGTTTCATCCGGAGCTTTCGCCAAAGAGATTTCAAAGCCTTGACAAAGGACTTTTCCAGACGGTTCTCAGCATCTTTTTCGTGGCACATAATGCAACAATTTTTATGAATTTATGACAAAAATAAGCATAAACAATGATGTTACAAATGCCCTAAAAAGTTGGCGGAGAGATTGTTACTCTCCGCCGTCCCGGAACTGTAACGGGACAAAATTAACGAAAAATGGCCGAAAATGCCAATAATCGCCAAAAGTTTGCAATTGATTATGAATAAGTTAGACAAAACAGAGACCCCCGCAAAAATCTCCTTCTCTCCGCATATTTCCGCCAATTTGTGAATGTCCGGCACAAATTGACTAAAATATTTTCATCTAATTTAAGCAATTTGCATATTATCAATATCTTGCGAGGCTTTTACCAACCATTTTTGGCAATTATACCGCAATTATACAGAATATGCAAATGAAAAAAGGAGACCGGAATCTTTTCAGACTCCGGTCTCCTTGTGCTCCCTTAGGGGCTCGAACCCTAGACCCCAACATTAAGAGTGTCGTGCTCTACCAACTGAGCTAAGGAAGCAATATGTCTTTGAACTTTCTGTCAAATCTCGTGATTCGTTCGGGGCTCGAACCCGAGACCCCAACATTAAAAGTGTTGTGCTCTACCAACTGAGCTAACGAATCGAACCGCGTCCCAAACTTAGTGTCTCTTTTGATTTGGGATTGCAAAGGTATAACTTTAGTTTGAATCCGCCAAATTTTTCTGAACTTTTTTGTAACTTTTTTCACTGTTCAGAAGAGGAAATTGCTAAACATCAATATATCTGACGATTACCGAATGCACCATCATTTCTCAGGAACGGATGCGGCAATCACTTTTTCCCAATGCTCAATCTGCTGCACACGCCCCATTGCAAGCAGCTGTTCACGGAGCGAGTGCCAGCTGCCGAGGTCGCTCCAACCAAGATTTTCGGCAATCACATAAATATTGCGTGATTTCTCCATCACCGCATAGTCAATGGAAATCTTGTCGCAGGTCGGGAAAAGTTCTGCAAGGGCAGATTGTTCTCCGGGGGTATAGAACTCAGGTTCAAGACGATCCATGACGGACATGATCTGCGGAGCGTGTGCACGGAGTTCAGAATTAATCGTCCGGACATTCCATACAAATATTCCGGCATTCCACACAAAATTGCCTGAAGCCAGATAGCCTTCCGCCGTAGCCAAATCAGGCTTTTCCTTAAACTGAAGAACCTTAAGCAATTGGCCGTGAACAAAACCAGGCACGTTGATGTAGCCATATCCCGTGTCAGGTCGTGTCGGAATAATGCCAACCGTCACTATCGAAGATGAATCCGCAGTAAAGTCAAGAGCCTTTTCAATGACCTCCGCAAACCTCGCTGTCTCAGTAACCAATGCGTCGGCCGGGGTTACCACGACATTCGCGTCAGGGTGATGCAGCGCAATCTTCCGGCATGCATACGCGATGCACGGAGCGGTGTTGCGAGCCGCCGGCTCAAGAAGGACATGTTCCGGCGGAATCCCGGGAAGTTGTTCGTGCACAATGTCCGAATATTCAGCCGAAGTCACCACCCAAAAGTTTTCAATCGGAGCTGAGGGGAGGAAACGCTCCGCTGTCATCTGTATCAATGATTTACCCACTCCGAGAACATCAATGAACTGCTTAGGTCGCTCCGGAGTGCTGATTGGCCACAGACGGCTGCCTACGCCGCCGGCCATAATCACAACATGAGTGTCATTGTCTTTCATTACCTGTCATTTCAGAAGTTATCAGTAAAGTCCGTGGTCTAAGGCACATATAGCACGGCATAACCGCACAAATATATGCATTTATTTTGACTCCGCAGCCTTTGCCTTAAGACGCGCCGTCAGAGCCCGTTGAAACTCCCGCGCATTCCGCTGGTGCTCCGCATATGTCGCCGCAAAGCGATGAGTTCCGTCAAAGGCAGGACTGGCGCAGAAAAAGAGGTAGTTATGCGTATCAGGGTGAAGCACGGCCTCAAGGCAGGCCTTTGAGGGGACATTAATCGGAGCCGGAGGAAGTCCGGCATACTTATATGTATTATACGGAGAGTCAATCTGAAGATGCTTTTTCAACACCCTGTTAAGTGTATAGTCGTAGCAGAAACAGATTGTCGGGTCCGCCTGAAGCTTCATCCCCTTGTGCAGACGGTTGAGATAAACTCCGGCAATCAGCGGAAACTCAAACTCCTTCAAAGTCTCACCGCTTACAATCGAAGCCACCACCGAGGCTTCCAGGGGAGTAAGTCCCTGGGCCTTCGCAAGCTGAATACGCTCCGGAGTCCAGAAAGCGTCATACTCCTTCTTGAAGCGGTCAAAGATTTCCCTGACACTCGCAGTCCAATACATCTGATAGCTGTCCGGTATTATGAGAGCATACACATTCTCCGGAGTGAAGCCATATTCCGAAAGAAACACTTCATCGTTCAGGGCGTTCATCACCGATGTCGAATCGACCATCATCTGCGAGGCGATGCGCTGGGCAATTCGCCCTTTCTGCCTCAAGGTTCCGGAAAGAGTGAGGCAGCACGGTTCCTGCCAACCGAACGCGAGCATACGCGCCACATACACGGGAGGATAGCTTTTCCTTATCGGGTAGCGCCCCGGCTTCATCTTCTCCTCGACTCCAATCCGACGGAAACAGCGTTCCAGACTGGAGCGGCTCTTTGCACACCCGTCCTCACAAAGCGCGTCAAGCACCCTGGAAGACTCGGTGTCCGGATAGACAAAGAGCACGAACTCCTTTTCAAATCCCGGCCGCCGGTTGTCAATGTACCAGAGCGACGCGAACACGATTCCGACGACAAGGATAACGGCGGAAAGCGATGCGGCGCAAATAAGGATAATATTCTTCTTTCTCATATATCTGTTCACAAATATATTCTGAAATGTACAAAAAAAATTATTTTCTCAGAGTAATCAAATCCCCCTCGACAAGGTCAGAATCGGACTTCACCCCGTTCATTTTCATCAGCTTAGAAAGCCTGACGGCATATCTCTGCGACACGGACCAGAGGTTGTCACCCGCCTCCCAGACATGCTTTTCCAGTCCTTTCGCCGCCATGGATTTCTTCGGCTGAAGATACACCACCGTTCCGGGAAGAAGTTCGCGCGAGGTCTTCAAATCATTGAATTTCAGTATCTCGCGAAGAAAGAGATTGTAATCCTTCGCTATCGACGCATAAGTCTCACCCTCGACGGAATAGACGAACGGAACGCCGTTGAGCGAATACATCTCGCGAGAAAGGTTGAAATGGAACTCCTCGCGCTGATGCTCATCCAGAGGCTTCGGGGTTTCGATTTTCGACGGAGATTCCGGACGGGCGACCTGAGCCTTCTTTCCCGGCTTCTTCTTCACGTTTCTGTCCTTCCTGCCACCTTTGGAGAGTTTTGCCGATGCGGAAGAGTCGCCTTCAGAATAGGTTGAAGGCTTGGTGTCGAATTCATAGAGTTTATAGTCCTCAATGAGCTTGACAAGCTTATTCGGATAGTTCGGGTCTGTCGCATAGCCGGCTTTCCTGAGGCCGTATGCCCAGCCGCGGTAGTCCGTCGGGTCGAGGTCGAAAAGAAACTTGTAGCGGTCCTTATAGCGCAGGAAATCCGAATGGTCCCGGTAGGATTCCTCCGCCGAGCCGTATTTCCGGAAGCACTCGTGCCTGCGGTCGTCGTCCTCATAGATTCTCTTTCCTGCCCAGTTATGACACTTTATCCCGAAATGGTTGTTGCCCTCTACGGCAAGCCTGGACTTCCCCGCCCCGGATTCGAGCAGCCCCTGAGCAAGGGTTATGCTGGCAGGAATGCCTGAACGATACATCTCGTAAACCGCTGTCTTGGAATATTTGCGGATGTATTCCTCCTGCGTCGAACGGACGTCCGAAAACATCGTCACCGGACAGAGAAGAAAAAGCATGAACGTCAAAAAAATATTATTTCTCATCTTCATTTTTTGAATGTTTCCAACGGGACATCGAAGACATCGCCGTCATTTGCCGCAAAAGAATTCGGGAATATCGAACGGAGTTCCGCGAGCAGCGGGGCTGTGTCACGGTAGCGCGAAGAATAGTGGCCTGCAATAAGTTTGCCGACACCGGCTTCGAGGGCGCATTGAGCCGCCTGAAGAGTCGTCGAATGATAGCGTTCCGCAGCCTCCTTCTCCATATCTGCCATATAAGTCGTCTCGTGATAGAGCAAATCCGCCCCCATCACCCACTCAGAAAGTTCCGGAAACGGAGCCGTGTCGCTGCAATAGGCGAACGACCTCGGACGGTATGGCAGGAAAGTCACGTCCGCGTTCGGAATCCGCTGCACAGGAACGCCGTCACCGTTCAGGCGCACGATATCCTCTCCGTTCTTGAGCGAGCATATCTCCTCTATCCCCAACCCATATTCCCCGATAGCGGACTTGCGGACATTCAGCTGCGGAAGTTTCTCGCGGAACAGGTAGCCGTAAGTCTCGATACGGTGGTTCAGAGGGAAGGCCTCCACTGTCATGAACTTGTTCGCAAAAATCACCTCGGGAGACTTCGTCTTGACGGGCGTGAAATCTATGGATATGCCGAGCTGCTCCCCGAAATAGGAGAGAAAAAACTTCAGCACGGGGCCGAGCGAGCTCGGACCGAATATCCGGACGCTTGCCCTGCGGGTCGCGAGCCCTACGGTAGAAAGCAGCCCGAAGAGGCCGAAGATGTGGTCGCCGTGGATGTGGGATATGAAAATCGCATCGACGCGCTCGAAAGAAAGATGCTGACGGCAGAACTGACGCTGTGCGCCTTCCCCGCAGTCAATCAAAAACAAGCGCCCACGTACATCCAGTACCTGAGCGCTTGAATTCCTATTTGCCGAGGGCTTGGCCGATGCCGTGCCCAGAACATTCAGTGTAAAGTTCATCAGGAGAGGAATTACTCGCCTTTCTCGAACTTCTCCTTGAGGGCGGCAAGAGCGTCGATGTCGCCGAGAGTGGTCTTCTCGACGTTTGAGTTAATCTTCTTGACAGCCTTCTTGGTGTTGTCAGCCTCAGTGGCGACCCGCTCGGCCTTAGCCTCGGCGTAAGTCTTCACATGAGAAAGAACAACCCTCTTCATAGAGCGCTTGAGCTCGACAACCTTGAACGGCAGAGTCTCGCCGACGGTCGGCTGGGTGCCGTCTTCCTTGACAAGCTCCCTGTTGAAGCAGATTGCCTCGACTGCCGGATCAAGGGAGATAACGGCGAATTTGTCCTTAAGTTCAGCTATCTTGGCCTCAACTACGGTGCCGACACCGTATTTCTCCTCAATCTCGTCCCATGGGTTAGG
>DJPQ01000009.1:14159-66796 GCA_002439805.1 Bacteroidales bacterium UBA6408 | reverse complement strand
CTGAGACGGTCGCCGTCCTCGTTGCAGGCTGCCGAGGCAAGGGAGTTGTCGCGCAGTTCGGAGAACAGGGAAGTCAGGCAGTCACGCTCCACGGCCTCGCGGATCATCTCCTCGGCATCGGCGTCATTGCCCATCAGTTTCCTTGCTATGTCAGTATATTTGTTCATACACCTGTTTTTTGTCGTCTTTGCAGTGTTGTCGTTCTTTAGACCAAGCGCGGCTGCAATCTGCTGCATGGTCAATTTGTCCCAATAGAGTAGCCGACGGCGTTTGTTTTCCCTTCTGTCGAGAACTTCCCCTCACGGATGTTCTGCATCAGTTCGAGACTTGCGTCCGTGTAAATGCTCTCAATGTCCTCGCTGTGCAGCGAACTGAACTTTGCGGCAAGGCATCCGACGATGGGCTGTGGTTCTGTGGCGTGTCGTGTCCGAGTCCCGAGGAAGATGGTGGCTGAACAGATTCGAGTTATATGGTTTTGCCGCATTCTTTGTCCTTCTCGCCATTACATTCATTTTCAGGAAGCTGAAACTCTCGGGCACTGTCTATTCCAACCTGCACTGGGCAATGAGATATACCCACGAAATCACGCACGCCCTCTTCGCATTCCTCTTTTTCCGGAAAATCCACCGGCTGAACGTTGATGGCCGTAACAGTCATGTCCTGTACGACAACGGCCCGCTGGGCTACCTCTCAATCACGCTCTCGCCCTACTGTGTTCCGATATTCACTCTGATGATGCTCCCGTGGCGCTTCACCGTTCCGGACACGGGATTCAGGTGGAAGCTGTTCCTTCTGGTCATCGACGCCATCATCGGCTTCACCTATGCGTTCCACGTCTGGTGCTGGTGCCGTCAGACAAGGCGCTACCAGACTGACATCACCGGCCCGGGAACCGTCCGCTCCTTCCTGTGCATCGCCCTCGTCCACACAGTCAACCTCAGCCTGATTCTCCTGACACCCCGCGCCGGCGTCGCCAACGCCCTCTACCGCGTCTTCATTGAATATCCGGAGCAAGTTCTCGCGATGCTGAAGTAGGCGGTTTCCGCGTCAAAAATGCCGCAGTTCATCTTTATAAAACTTGAATACGGAAAAGTACTGAACTTCGGCATTGTCATTCCATTTGAACCAAGCGGGGTTCCTCCAGTTTCTGAAGTTACGGACGAGGTGAATGTCACAGGCCGGTGTGTTTCCTTCCGCAAGCATGACCATTTTTTCTCCCTTTTTGTTCTGAACGACATCAATCACAAATATGGCATGACCATATTTGTGGCCTTTTCTGGCCGGATAGACAAGAATGTCGCCGGGCTGAACGTCTTTCAACGCCCTTGTAGGCAGTTCTTTTGTCAGCGATGCGGTGTTGGCGAACCCATAAACTCTCTTCATGTATGATTCGAACGCCTTTCTGTTGCGACCTCCTAGATAGAAGAAATCCAGGCCGGCATTGTTTGCGAAATGTATCTTCGCATATTTCCCGTGCCGGAAGAGATATTCCGCACGCAGCCTCATGCAGGCATCGGCACATTGTTCGGCATTGCTCAGGAGCGGCAGGTCAATTACGGCATATTTGTTCAAATTTCCGAATTTTGCCGTCTCGCTGCTCCCATAGAGCATCACTTTGGCCCCCTTGGGCTTCAACGGAATGGAGCGCAGAAATTCAGTGTACTCTTTGTCATTTCCGCAGACTCTTTCATATCCCTTGGGAACAGCAATGTATCCGATGCACTCGGCATTTTCGTAATTTCCGGGAAGCAGTACAGGGAAATAGAATTTTCATTTTGTCTATATTTTGTCAAAAGACAACTTTATCTTGTAAGAGAATGTCACCGCTGACAAAATGTAAACATGGAAAAAACATCATTCTCCTCCTTCGACGAACTTGAATCCCTGCTGCGGTAGCCTACATATCCACCATCGAAAGCCCCCTGTAGTCAAGGGAATATCCGTCGAAACGGCCGGTTGTCCGCAGAAATGCGCCGGCCTTTTCCTCAAGACGGCTTCTGCTGAAATTCGCGGCATTCCGCTTGACCTCGAAGAATGTGGCCTTTCTGTCGAACTCATTTTCTGCGATAATGTCAATCTCGTTTTCGCCTTTCCTGTCCCACCAGCCTCCGAGGCGCGTATAGCGGTGCATGTCAATCAGGACTCGCCTGAAATAGCGTTCCAGCATCAGGCCGCTGAATGTCTCATAATCCCTTTCGATTATTCCACGCACGCTCTCGTAGTTCTCTATTTCAAGCATATAGCTATACTTATAGATGAACCTGAACCAGAACATGAAGAAATTGTCATCGATTGCGTATCTCACGTTCTTTGTCGCACTGCGCTCGAACAGAGGCTGTTTTTTTGTAATGATTTCATAATCATTTTCCAGCTTCGTCATGTAACCTCCGATTTCCTTGCCGACGGCGATCTCAATCTCGGCTCGTGATGTCTTTCCCCGCGCGATTGCGGACAAGATGGAGAAATAGACCCCATAGTCTTTCCCGAATTCCTCAATCAATACCGCCTTGCCCTCTCCGATGAAAACGGAATCAGCCCGCACGATGTGGTTAATTATTTTTGTCTTTGTCGTGGCTCCGGAATCAACGAGCAGCTGGACATACTTCGCAACACCTCCGGTAAATGAAAACAAGGCCAGAAGGTCATCTGCCTTATAATCAGGATTATATTCAGACAGGATTTCCTTCAGAACCTCAGGGCCGAACGGACGCACTGTCATAAGACGAGTCTGGCGGTTATAGAGAGGTTCTTTCTTGTCCTTGAATATCTTGGTCATCATCGAAAATATGGAACCGCATACGACGAGATTGATATGCGCCCGAGTGTGATAGAGATCCCATATCTTCTGCATTTCGCTGTATATAGATTTGTTTATGCGGAAAAAATCCTGAAATTCATCGATAAACAGGGTGACTGGACGCTCGGCGGACAGTTTCATGAGATATTCGAATATATCAGAAAACCGCGTCACCTTCCCCAACGCGGGCACGCCCAATTTTCTCTCAATCTCAGAGAGATAGTCGTCGCACAATTCGCTTTCGGCCTTCCGTGTGACGAAAAAATACAATATAAGTTCATCTTCGTAAGCCTTCCAGACCAATGATGTCTTCCCGATTCGACGGCGTCCTGTCACAACCGTAAACTGCGCGACCGTGTGCGACAACTCGCGAATTTCGCGCAGCGTCGCGAGTTCTTCTTTTCTGTCAAAAAATCTCATGATGCAAACCGTATTTGTCAAGTTGCGAAACGCCCATTTCCGAAACAGCTGTTTCGCAACTGCAAATATAGATATATTTCAATGAATTGCAAACGCTCTTCTGTTATCTGTTTCCCATTTTCTCCCGAATGCCTCATCCTTTCCTTTTCAAAAGGAAACTTTCCGCATTTTCTTTCCTTTTCAAAAGGAAAGGGTCGATCGGATAGTGCTTGTTGTGGCGAAGTCAGTCAATCATAACAAACTGAGCCCAGTATTTTGGGGCGGAGCAGTCGGGACTGGATTTCATGAACGAGATGGCGTCGTTGAAGGCCTGACGCCTGGTCTTGCCGGTGAAGAGGCTGCGGTAGAACTCGGTCATGAATATGCGGGTGGCCTTGTCCGGGACATTGCCGAGAGCCGCGACGACTGTTTTTGCTCCGGCCATGCGGAACGCCCGCTGAAGGCCGATGATGCCTTCGTCCGAGATGTCTCCCAGTCCGCTTTTGCAGGCGGAAAGAACGACAAGGTCCGTTCCGACAAGGTTCATTCGGGCGATTTCAGACCCCAGCAGAATGCCGTCATCCTCATTGTTATCGTGCGTTCCGGCTTCGTATGTTTCCTTTTCCAGCAGAATGCCGCATCTGTCCAGCGGGTTGTCTTGCTCATCTTCCGCTTTTTCCGCTGCCCTGCGGTAGAATCCGTGCGCCGCGACGTGTATTATCGAGACATGATTCCCTGATATTGCCCTGAATGAGCGTTCCGTGCACTTCTTTCCGGAGTGCGCTGTGGCGGCGATTCCGTTTCCCTCCGCAATCGTGCTGATGTCTCTTATCTCCTTCTCGGTTTCAGGTATGGAGCGCGCGCCTCCCCAAAGTTCGATTCGCTCATATTTTGCAGGCGTTTCCGGTTCATTGCGTCCGGCAAGCCAGCCTGTTGAGCTGCAGTTCCGGATGTCGTAGGTGTCGGACAGGCATCTTCCGTATTCGTCACGTATCGCGGCAATGTTTATGTTGGCGAGTATGTCGATAGGGGAGTAATGTATAATCCTGCCCTTGATGTGCGGTGCAATCGGTTTCCATATTGTCTCGAACAACTTTGTCGAAGAAACATCATAGCAGTTGCCGCTTCTGAGGATGCTTCGTAACTCCGAGCCGGTGCAGAGTTTTACAGCAACGGGGGTGCCGTCACTTTTGTTCAGTATAATTGCCTTGTATTCAATCTCTCCGCCCAGAAGAGGTATGCTGTTTACTATTTCGATGGCTGTCTCGTCCTTCAGCAGTGCGTTCCAGACCTGAGGCCACTTAATCATGCATGAATCCCAAAACTTCGCGGCTCCGCTCGAACCGCCGAGCGAATCGAGGCGTTTGCCGAACTTCGTTTCCCTCACGGACCATTTCTGATAATCCGAAGAATAGAATGCGTCAAAAGGGTTCCATTGGCCTTCCCATGACGGAGTTCTGTCATAATTGTTCCTCAAAGAGTCAACATACTCGCGCAGTTCGTCGTCCCCGCAGCCGTCAAGTTCCGTCAACACCGCCGACGCGATGTTGTTTACCGTTCCTTTGAGGAAAAGAGCCACGTCATAGACATCGCCGGCATCTGACGAGTCGTACGAAACCTTCAGCCAGGATATTATGTCGGACAGTAGTCTGTAGTCCGGCCGTATAAATTCCTGAATGTCATAAAAGCCTCCGTCAGGAGACAAATACTTGAGCGCAAGGCTGTATGCGGCCTTCATTTCATCTTCATATCCGCTTTTCCCCGTCCAACGGTCAAGCTGTGCCTTTGAATACAGCAGGTATATCTGAGCCTCCCCATATTCCGAAACATTATAGTTCAGTGAGTTGTTTTCCGTCAAGTCAACATCAGCAGCGGACATCAGGACATTAAGTACTTTATAGGCAGCATCAATGTCCCTTCCCTCGAGCTTTTTCAGATAGAGTCCATAAAGGGGGGCCGAAAGAACATTCTCAATTTTACCCTCCCTGTAGGCCTTGCCGTATTTCAGATGGTAGCCGAAAACTCTTTCAATCATCTCCCAATCGTCGATGAACGGCGCGCAGGCAAAGTCCGCACAAAACAGCAAATCGTGGTAGTATAGTATGTCTTCCTCTCCGTAAAGTTTCTGAGACAATGCCAATTTGTCCCTGCAGTACCCGTATGCGACCCTGACCTCCGTCGTGTCATCAATGTCGGCTGTTTCGAGAGTTTCGTAAACCGCATATTCCAGCGCCTTGTATTTCATGCCGTCGCTCAAAGCATCGCTGCATTCGCTGATGAGGTACTCTCCGATAGTCCGTTCCTCGTCATAGGGGGCACGCTCCGCATAACCCAAGAGAAAATGGATGAAATCGGTTCTGTTCCTTGCATTCTGAATTCCGTAGGCATACAGTCTCTGAATGGCAGGAGTTTCGCCGTCTTCATCGCGGGAATCCCACGCCCGCATATAGGCTCCGCCGGCGTTCTCCTGTATTTTACACATCGCTTCGCATAGGCCGTAATTGTCCAAGGTGAGCAGAGAATCGCCGAATTCCTGTTTTATTATGTTGTATTTCTGAGTGTAGTCCGTGTCGTCCTGGTGCATCTTTAAGCGCTCACCAGCCTCAACTTGCCCCATGTAATATGCGACTGTGGTTCTGTCGTTCCCCGTGACCTCCGTTCCAAACTCATAGAAATCCAAATTAGGAACTGAAAAATTCTGCGCCCTGACATTGCTCCCTAACATGATAAAGAACAGACTTGCTGTTATTGCGGTTAAGTACGACCTACATGTGGAGTTCGCCAAGAATCTTCTGTGCTTCATCTCTGTAAGGGCTGTTGCCCGCGGTTATTTCCTTAAGTTCAGTTTCAGCGTTTCTTACATCTCCGGCACTCAAATAGCCAAGGGCGAGATACCACTCAATGTCTTCGCCCAGAGTTTGCAGCTCCATCAGCTCCGCAAATTCATTGGCATCATACTCGTCTATCTCTGATTCTCTACGGTGAATATCATATTTCGTAATTTTCAGACTATCAATGGCTTCGGCAAAATTTCCGGACTTCAGAAGCTGCACTGCCTTCTGAACCTCCCGTTCAATTTCATCGGCACCACGATATACCTCAAGGGAGGCCAGATAATCTTTGCCGATGTTTTTTGCCTTATCAGCAATAGAAATTTGAGTCTGATTCGGCTCTTCCGCAGGCTGTACTGACGTTGTTTCCGGCTTGCGCAGTTCCGCCGTGTCCATCGGGGTCTGTGCATAGATGTTCTTTTCTACATTCCCGGACCGGTTTCCTGGGGACCATACCACAACCGCGGCCACGGCAGCAGCGGCGGAAACAGCGCCTCCGGCACACCAGAATATGCGCCTGAGTGTCCGGGCCTTTTGTTCCTTGCGCCGGATTTCGTTTTCCAGCGCCTGAAGCCGCTTTCTGGCGCCGTTCTCGAAGACTGCCTCTTCAATGAGCCTGTCCAGTTCTTCGTTGTCGATTTTATTCATAGCCCAGCTCCCTGTATCTTTGTTTTACGATAGTTCTGACCTTGCCCTTGCAGCGGTTCACCATAGTCTTGACCGAGTCAGCGCTTTCATAGCCCATGGCAACTGCAATCTCAGCCTGCTTCTTCCGTTGGAAAAACTGCATATCAAGAAGCGTCGAGCAGGGAGCGGGAATGCCGTTGACGACATCGTACAGAATCTGCATACGCTCTTCCTTTTCCTGCGGACTCGCTTCCGCGTCAGAATCATGCTCCGTCTCCAGCCATTCAGCGAAGCCTTCTTCCCATTCGAGCGGAGTGAGCATAATCGTTCGTTTGCGCCTCCTGTTGGCCTGGATATATTTCCCCGTGCTGCATAGATATGCCTTGACCTTTTTGTCTTCAAGTTCCGTGAGCTTTCCTCTGTTCACGTTCTGCAGCAGGCAGATGACGGCATCCTGAAACAAATCCGAGGCATCATCATCATTCAGCCCCAGTGATGAACGGGCAAAGGAAAGAAACCCGCCACGGCAGGAACGATAAATGTCCTCCATGGCGGAATTGTCTCCGTCAATCAGCCGCTGAATATAATTCCTGCCGGTCATCTCCTGATTTTTCTAAGAAAATGCACTGGGATAAAAGTCGCAGAGGCGGATGGAGTGCAAGGCGCAGGCGTGCCTCAAACCGCAGCAACCTTATGGTTGTGAGGATTTGAGGAGTCGCCGTGCAACGAAGCAATCCGCCGGCTCCTGCGGCTTTTACTCGTTGTCCTTCTGCAAGTTCTGCAGGAACGCCTCATTCGTCGGGTACTTCCTCATGCGCTCCTGGAGGAGTTCCATGGCCTCAATCGAGTTCATGTCGGAGAGGAAGCGGCGAACGACCCACATTTTCTGTGCGACTGCAGGATCGTAGAGCAAGTCATCGCGGCGGGTCGAGCTGAGCGTCACGTCGATGGCAGGGAAGATGCGCTTGTTCGCGAGCTTGCGGTCGAGCTGAAGCTCCATGTTGCCGGTTCCCTTGAACTCCTCGAAAATCACGTCGTCCATCTTTGAACCGGTCTCAGTGAGGGCTGTGGCGATGATAGTGAGCGAACCTCCGTTCTCGATGTTGCGGGCAGCACCGAAGAACCTCTTCGGCTTGTGGAGGGCGTTCGCATCAACACCACCGGAGAGCACTTTGCCGGAAGCCGGCTGAACTGTGTTGTAGGCGCGGGCCAGACGGGTGATTGAGTCGAGCAGGATGACCACGTCGTGTCCGCACTCGACCATGCACTTGGCCTTTTCGAGAACCATGTTCGCCACCTTCACGTGCTTCTCCGCCGGCTCGTCGAAAGTCGATGCAACGACCTCGGCCTTAACCGTGCGCGCCATGTCAGTCACCTCCTCCGGACGCTCGTCGATGAGCAGGACAATCATATAGACCTCCGGGTGGTTGTCCGCGATGGCGTTGGCTATTGACTTGAGCAGCATCGTCTTACCCGTCTTTGGCTGGGCGACGATGAGTCCGCGCTGTCCCTTTCCGATAGGGGTGAAGAGATCCACGATGCGGCAGGAGAGGTCGTCATGACCGTTGCCGAGAAGGTTGAATTTCTCGTCGGGGAAGAGCGGGGTGAGGAAATCGAACGGAATGCGGTCGCGGATGGACTCCGGCGAGCGACCGTTGATGCTCTTCACGCGCACGAGAGGGAAGTACTTGTCGTTTTCGCGAGGCGGGCGGATGTCGCCGACCACGGTGTCGCCCATCTTGAGGGCGTACTGCTTGATGATTCCCTGTGAAACATAGATGTCGTCCGGTGAGCTGATGTAGTTGTAGTCGGATGAACGGAGGAATCCATAGCCTTCCGGGAGCGTTTCGAGAACGCCGGTGGCCTCTACTGTGCCTTCAAACTCTATCTTTGGCTGCTGAGGCCTCTGCTGATTGTAGCCCTGGCCGCCGTTCGGATAGCCTTCCTGTCCGCTGTTGTTCTGGTAGCCGTGCTGAGCGCTCGGATTGTTTCTCTGACTGTTGCGTTCCTTAAGTTTCCTTGTGATTGCCTCCACCTCGGCATCGAGAGCAGGGTCGCGCCTGATGACCGGCTGGACAGGCTCCGCCGCAGCATTTTCGGCAGGCTGTGGATTCTCCGACTTCTCCGTCGATGTCACATTTTCAGTCCCGGCCGTCTGCGTGGCTTCCGTTTCCTGCTTCTGCTCGCCGTTCTGGCCATCTTTGCGGATGCGGTTCCTGCGCCCGCGCATCTGCTGCGCCCTTTCTTCCGCTTGTGCGACAGGCTGCGTCTTATCCACATCCTGCACGGATGTGTTTTCCGTCTGAACCGGCATCTCTTCCGGCCTCACCGCCTCGGACTCCTGCACAGCTGTCTTGTTCTGCTTCGGCTTGCGTCCAGGCCGTCCCTTTTGCTGCCTGTCATTTTTCGGATTGTCATTGTTTTCCGCATTCTCCACCGCCTGCTTCGGCATCGGCGCGTTTTCCTTGTCCGCTCCCGCCGCCTGCGGCCCGTTTTCTCCGGCAGGCTTCTGCCTTCTGCCCTTCTTCTGCTCTTTCGGCTGTTTGTCGTTGGCCTGCTTATTTCTTTCCTTTGGCCGTCCTGTCTTTTGCTGCTGGCCTTCCGTACCCGCAGGCTCCGCAGCCGGCTTCACGTCCTCTGAAACGGCCTCGCCTTTGACAGCGGTCGCAGCCTCGGCATTCTTGCGCGGACGTCCCCTGCGGCCTCTCGTTCTCTCCGGAATCCCCGCGGCTATCCTCGCAGCCTCTTTCTCCGCCTCCTTTTCCGCATCGTGCGCCGCCTTCGCCGCAGCCTCCGTATCCAGAATCGCATAGACGAGGTCGTCCTTGCCCATTTTCTTGAAATTCTTAATCTTGAGTTCAGAAGCGAGTTCCACCAGCTTTTCCTGGTCCATCTCCTTCAATTCAAAAATCTTATGCATAAAAAACTAATTAAATTCAGATTATCCGTCAGGGCACAGAACCGCCCCAAAGAGAATTGACGCCGCAAAGGTACAAATAATTCTCAAATATCCAAAATACACAAATTTACCCTTCCCTTTCGATTCTTTAATCCAAGTTAATCCAAGTTGTTTGAACAGCGGCGGTAAAAGATGCAGAAAATGATGAGATGCAACGCGGCAGATCACCTTTTCTGCGCTTTTACGCTTTTACCTGTAGTTATTGTCCCAGAATGAACTGCTCTTCTTATACTTCAGCAGATCCGCCAGCGCCGCCGCGTTCGCCGCAATCCTGAAGCTCCATGACTGCCACTTTCCGGTAGGCACCCAGGAGAACGAAATGTTGAAGCAGTGCAGATCGTAGGTCGCCGAAATCTGAGTCGTGGTGAGCTTCATCGCCATAACGTCGAATCCCGTCTGCATATTTATCGAAAGTTTCGGGGTGATCTTCACGTTCCCGGAAATTCCGAGCGTCTGGTTGAAGCGGTGGTTCGTGATGAGCTGCTTCGTCTCAGAGAGGTAGGAATATGACTTGCTGTACGAGAACGAATAGTTGAAGTTCACCGACCACGGGACATTGGGGTTCATGTAGTAGAGCCATCCTCCCGGGATGTATTCTCCCGTCACAGGATGGTAGTAAATCCTCGTGTAATAATCCGCCGGATTGCCTCCGGCCTGTTTGGTTCCGTCGTTCCCGTTGATTTTCCCTTCGCCGGAGAGGGAGTAGGAGAGGGACGCGCTCGCGTTCGTCAGTCTCAGGAGCGGGCCTCCGGCGGCGATGCTGAACTTGTTGTACTTGCGTCCCTGTCCATCCACGGCATAGGGGTCGAGGTTGCAGTTCGCGCTGATGCCGAGCTTTCCGAACACTGAGGTCGAGAGTGAAACTCCCACATTGTTCATCTTCAGCGAGTCCGCGAGAAAATTGTAGCCGGTGTTGAAGTTAAGCTGGTCAATCAGCTTTATTTTTTTCGACCCGGTTCCCGTCGTGTCCCGCAGGTCGCGCACCTTCGCCTCAAAGTTGTTTCCCACGCTCAGGCTTATGCTTCCCGTCTTTCCCTTGCCCGGAGCGGAATATAGCGCCCCGCTGTAATTGTAGATGTTATAGTCCTTTGTCACGGTCTCCTTCGTCTTCGGATCCGTATATGAGAGCGTTCTCCATCCGTTGAACGCAAGACCCTTTTCGGGGGAGAAGTTCATGGAGATGGACGGAGAGATGACGTGCCTGATTGCCTGAACCTTACGGTGCTGCCCGAAATTGAACATACCGTAGAGGCGCGTGCTCATCGACAGGCCTCCGGAATATGTGTGCGTCGCCCCGAACGTTCCGAACTGCTTGCCGAGGTTCGTCTGGACGACTCCGGTCCCTTCCACGAGATTCCCTTCGGCGTCATATTGCGGCTCGATGAACTGCATCTCCTGCTTCCTGAAATGCCAGTTCATTCCGTAACTTATGCTCGGTGTGACATTTATGTACTTGAAAACAGTGAAGTTCGGCAGCCCTATCTGGAAATTGTGCGTCATCCCGTTCTGGAACTTGTCCGCGAATCCCGGCTGACCGAACTCCTTTGCCTCGAAGTTTATCTTGTTCTGAAGCGTCGTGCTGTAGCCGATAGAGAATTTTTCATAGAACTTTTCCTTCCCGACGCGGTTCTTTTTCTTGAACGGATAGATTCGGCTCATCGAGAACGTCACGTTCGGAAGCGTGAACGAGTAGTTGCAGAGCGTGTCCCGCGTGTTCTGGCTGTGCAGGGCGTTCACCGAGAGGTTGAACTTCCCGTTCCAGTTCTTGGAGAACGACACGGAAGATGAAATCTGATTCTGGAGAGCCTCCGTCACGGAATGGGAGTTATACCTGCTGTTCGCCGGACTTGAGAAGTTCACGGATGCGCTGAACGAGACTCCAGGAATGGCCTTGGAATCCTGAGAGTGGCTCCATTTGACTCCGAAGTTTCGGCTCTGGAAAAAGTCCGCCGCGCCCTTCTCGCCCGTCTGGTCATTGGAGAAGTTGAAAGCGAACGTACCGGTGCACTTGTAGTTCACCTTGTACCTGGAATTGACATCGACGCTCCAGGAGCCGAGGGTGTAGATGCTCGTAGTGAGCGAGACGTCGAAATAGTCGCCGATTACGAAGTAGAGACCGAGGTCGCGGAGGTAGAATCCTCGCGCCGTTTCCTCTCCGAACGAGGGAATGAGTATGCCGGTGGCCCTGTCGGGACGTTTGGGGACGAATCCGAAAGGCAGACCAATCGGGAGAGGTACATCCATGATTACTGGATATGCCGGACCGAAGACCGTCTTCTGCGACGGCTTGGTGATGACCTTCGCCGCCGTGAGGTTCAGATAGTAATGAGGGTGCTCGGCGTCGCAGACCGTGTATTTTCCGTGTGTTATGTTTATGGAATTGTCCGGCATCATCTTGATGTTCTTTCCGTGCAGGATTCCGTCGGCTTCCTGCGTCACGATGTTGGTGATGCGCGCCTTGCGGCTCTTGAAGTTATAGCGGAGCTCCTCCATCGTGTAGGACTTGCCTCCCTGGCTCATCGTCGGCTGTCCGGTGATGTTCCCCAGCGTGTCCTTCGTCCCCCGGGCATAGAGGGTCTGGGTCTGAAGGTCATATTCCATATAGTCGGCAGTAAGCTTCATGTCTCCGTAGGTCACGGAAACGTCGCCGTAGTAATATACCATTTGCCTGCCGTCGCTGAAATCTTCGATAATCGAATCCCTCGCCGTGGAGAACGCCGGGCGCTCAAGCGAGGACTTGCTCAGCATCGCCATGGAGTCGGCCCTGAACAGGGAATCCGCGATATGAATCGAGTCTCGGACCGCCTTCAGGGAATCTGCGGCCGCCTTCTGTGCGCTGTCGAGAACCGGGGCTGCGGCTTCAGTTTCGGCCTTCTTCTGCCTCCTCCTCGAACGTCGGTTGTCCTGCTGGGACGGGAGCATAAACGAACAAAGCACCAGCAGTGTAATAACTGCCAGTACGGCGTTCTGTAACTTATTGCTCCCCAAAGATTTCAACATCAATTATTCAAAATAACTCCGAATCTCCGCCATCACGGGCCGCAAGGCGGGCCGCCGGGTTGCACTGAAAAATTCGGTTATGTGTACTTTTTTTTCTAATTTTGCAACCGACAAAATTACGACTAATTTCGCTCATTAGCAAATTGTATGCTGTTTATGACCCGTTTTTTCAGACATTTCAGGGCGATTCTCCCGCTTCTCGCCGTCCTCGTGCCGGCAGGTCTTTCCGCACAGGACTCCGGCAGGCCGGCGGCGCAGGGTGCGGCCCGGAGCAGGGGAAATGAAGCGCGGCTCGGCCTGAACACCGTCGTGATAGATCCCGGGCACGGCGGAAATGACCCGGGGTGCATATCGAAGGACAAAAAGACCAGGGAAAAGGACCTCACGCTCGACATATCCCGCCGCCTTGCAAAGAAAATCCGCGCCGCCTATCCTGAAATCAGGGTTCTTCAGACCCGTAACTCCGATGTTTTCGTGCCTCTGGTACAGCGTGCCCGGATTGCGAACAACGCCCATGCCGAGCTTTTCATCTCGATACATATAAACGCCATATCCGGCGCCGGCCCGAACGGATACTCCGTCCACGTCCTCGGACAGTCGTCCAAGAAGGGACGCGACCTCTACTCGAACAACTTCAACGAATGCGCCCGCGAGAACTCAGTGATTCTCCTTGAGGACGACTACAGCACGAACTATCAGGGCTTCGACCCCAACGACCCGGAGTCCTCAATCCTCTTCTCGCTCATGCAGAACGCCTACCTTGAGCAGAGCCTCATGTTCGCCGACGACGTGAACCGTGCCCTGCGCGGCGGACCGTTCAGGACGAGCAGGGGAGTGCATCAGGATCCGTTCCTCGTCCTTTGGAAGACCGCGATGCCGGCCGTCCTCATCGAATGCGGGTTCATCAGCAACGCCTCGGACCTCTCCGTCCTGCGCAGCGACGGGAAGCTTGACGAGATTGCCGACCGTCTCCTTGAGGCGTTCAGGCAGTTCAAGACAGACTACGACCGCAGCCTGAACATCAGCGGGGCGGCCACGCCGTCTGCTTCTCCGGACAAGACCTCCGGTGCTCCTGTCTCAGCCGCACCTGAGACTCCGGCTCCGGACTCCTCCGAAGCATCGGGCCAGGGCGTTCAGGCAGCTTCAGGGGAGGTCTGGTACGGTACGCAGATTCTTGCACTTAGCCGGCTGCTTCCCGACGGGGACGCCGCATTCAGGGGTCTGAAGGCGGAGGCTGTCCGTGACGGCAACATATACAGGTATGTGGCAGGGCGCGGCGACACTCTCGAATCCGCCGCAGCGGAAAACAAAAGAATCAGGGAAGAGTTTCCCGACTCATTCCTTGTCCGCGTCAGTCCCGACGGAAGGGTCGAGAGGCAACGGTGAGGCGCAGCAATGCCTCTCGCTGTATAACAATGACGGGGTACATGACCGATGAGAAAAGGGATATATACCGAAAAGAATAAAAAATCATGAAACATCAGAAAGAATTTAAGATAGGGATATTCGTAGTTGTAATCCTTGTCGGCTCGTTTTTCGTCATAAACTACCTTCGCGGCAGGGACGTCTTCCACCGCGAGATTGAACTGAAGGGGCATTTCGGCAGCGTCGAGGGGCTTGTGCCGTCGGCCGTGGTGCAGTACAGGGGCTACAAGGCCGGACAGGTCTCATCGGTTGAGTACCGCCCCGAGACGGACGACTTCGAGGTCGTATGCTCAATCGACAAAAAGTTCCGCATCTCCGAGGACACGAAGATGACAATCTTCAGCACCAGCATCATGGGCGGGAAGGGAATCGTCCTTGAGGCGGGGGAGTCCGCCGATATGGCTAAGGACGGAGATGAACTTCAGGTGGCCGTGCAGGCGGATCTGGTCGAGTCGCTCGCCGGGAACATCGGTCCGCTCATGGACGGCCTTTCGGAGACGATGAAAAAGCTTGACGAGACGATTGCCGGGGTGAACAGCCTTCTCGGCGAGGAAAACAGAACCAACGTAAGCCGCGCCCTTGCTGATCTGAGGCGCACAATGTCAAATGTCGCCTCGCTCACGGGCGGTCTCAACTCCAGGTCCGCCGACCTGCAGACGTTCATCGCGCAGCTTAGCGACGTTTCCGAAAGGCTCGCGACCATAGCCGAGAAGGCTGACAGGACAATGGACAGCATCGGTAAGTTCGCGTCCAGTCTTGAAAAGAGCGACGTCGAGGGACTCGTGGATTCCGTGACCCGCCTTTCCGAGTCGCTTCAGAATCCCGAAGGCTCCATGGGCATGTTCCTCCGTGACGGAAACCTCTACAACTCCGCCGACTCGCTCATCAACGAGCTCAACGACCTCATAGCAAAGATGAAGGAAAATCCTAAGAAGTATATGAAAATATCAGTCTTCTGACGGCGTATCACGGGTTTTGCTCTGTTTTGAAATATTCAAAATTATAAATGTCTAAACAAGCGCGGTTTTGATAAAATCTTCGATTGTAAAATATTCATTATCAATATATTATAAAATATTTAGATAAAAAGAAAAATTCAACCGGCACTTACTAAAAAATAATTCATATACAATAGGAAAAAGAAAATTTTATAATTTTTTTTTCACCAACTTTGCAATCCTTTCGCGAAACGGAGAGGATTTTTCAGATGATACAGGAAAGACACATATCGGTTTGGGAGAATTGCCTGCGCTTTATAGAACAGAATATAGAGCCGCAGCAGTTCGACATCTGGTTTAAGCCGATACGTCCGGTGTCGTTTGTCAATTCGGAGCTCACCATTGAGGTTCCTTCCGCATTCTTTATGGAATGGCTGGAGAACTACTACCTCAATATCATCAAGGCCGCCCTTAAGAAGGAAATCGGGGCCTCGGCGCAGCTCAAATATGTGTTCAAGCCTGTGAGGGTACAGCCGCCGATAAAGTGCACGGGGGCCTACACGACGACTCCGGTGAACCGTCCGGTGTCAATCCCGACCGGCGGCGCGAACAATCCCGGGGCATTCGTCTATCCGGGACTCCAGAGGGTTCAGATAAACCCGCAGCTCAACCCTGTCTATTGCTTCAACAACCTCATCAAGGGCGAGTGCAACAAGATGGGTATCAACGCCGGCGAGAACATCGCCATGGCACCGGGCAGGACGGCATTCAACCCGCTTTTCCTTTTCGGAGGCCCGGGACTCGGAAAGACGCACCTCGCACAGGCCGTCGGGCTCTCGATTAAGGAGCGCTATCCGGAACTGATAGTTCTCTATGTGCCTGCGAACAGGTTCAAGACCCAGTATATGGAGGCCTGCGTGAACAACAAGCTCACGGATTTCATGGCCTTCTACATGAAGATAGACGTGCTCATCGTCGATGACATTCAGGATTTGGCAAGCCACGGCACTCAGGTGGCGTTCTTCAACATCTTCAACCATCTCCACCAGAGCGGCAAGCAGCTCATCTTCACTTCCGACCGTCCGCCTGTGGAACTTCAGAATTTCGAGGAACGGCTTCTTTCGAGGCTCAAGTGGGGACTTTCGGTGGAACTTACACGCCCCGACTATGCGACGAGGCTCGCCATGCTCCGCTCCCGCAGCGGCAGGGAAGGGGTTGAGCTCTCAGACGAAGTGCTCTGCTATCTTGCGACCAACATCCGCTCCAATTTCCGCGAACTTGAGGGTGCTCTCATCTCGCTCATAGCGAACGCGACCCTCGCCCACAAGGAAATCACCGTGGAACTCGCCGAGCAGATTACAGGCCAGCTCATCGGGGAGACGAAGAACGAGCTCACGATTGACCGCGTGCAGCAGGTTGTCTGCGACTATTTCAGCATCAGCAAGGACGATATGCTGTCCAAGACCCGTAAGCGCAACATCGTGCAGGCCCGTCAGATTGCCATGTATATGTCACGCAGCCTCATCAACTGCTCGCTTTCTGCCATCGGGGCCGAAATCGGCGGCAAGGATCACGCTACCGTGCTTCATGCCTGCTCGACCGTGACCGACCTCATCGACACGGACAAGGTCTTCAAGCAGTATGTAACCGACATCGAGAAAGTCCTCGTCTCGCGTGCGTAAGAGCAGGCATCTGCTGCGTTGCGCGTCTCGATGAAATCCTCACAGCCGCGTGCGTAAGAGCGGGCATCTGCTTCGTTGCGAGTCTTGATGAAATCCTCACAACCATCAGGTTGCTGCGGTTTCATCTTCACCGTGCGCCTTGCATCTGCCCGCTCTTACGCACACGATGTCTCAGTTTTTTCGCTTAGCCATATTCTTAAAAAATTCGTATATTTACATTCTGAAATGTGGGAATATCAAATATACGAAGATATGAATTCTGAAAAAATCCTTTCCATCTTTAAGGAAATCACTCGCATACCCCGCGAATCGGGGCATGAGGAGAAGATTGTTGAATATCTGGTCAAGTTCGCTGAAACTCATGGACTTGAATGCAAGACCGACGCGGCGCGCAATGTCGTCATCATGCGGCCGGCGTCTCCCGGTTTCGAGAATCGTCCGACAATTGTGCTTCAGGGACATACGGACATGGTCTGCGAAAAAAATGCCGGGGTTGAACATGACTTTGCGAAGGATCCGATAAACTATGTCGTCGAGGACGGCTGGATGACTGCGAAGGACACGACCCTCGGGGCGGACTGCGGAATCGGCGTCGCGGCTGAACTTGCGGCTCTCATAGACCCGGCTCCATGCGGAAAACTTGAATGCCTCTTCACCTCTTCCGAGGAAACCGGAATGGACGGCGCGTTCGGTCTTGGACCGGGCTTCATCACGGGAAAGATTCTCATCAACCTCGACTCCGAGGACGAGGGCGAGCTCTTTGTGGGCTGCGCAGGAGGAATCGACACCACGGCGGTATTCGAGTACAATCCGGTGCCGCTGCCGCCTCATGATCTGACGTCGTTTCAGGTCAGGATATTCAACGGCGTCGGCGGGCACAGCGGAGACGACATCAACAAGGGACGCGCAAACGCGGTGCAGCTGCTCTCCAGATTCCTTTACGAATGCCTTTCATCCGACGACTTCAAGCTGATTCTCTGCGGCATTGACGGCGGCAACAAGCGCAACGCCATTGCCCGAGAGGCCTCGGCCACGGTCGCGATTTCAGGAGACGAGGGGGCGTTCAAGTCACTCTGGAACAGATTCTCCGCAGATGTGAAAGGGGAGTTCTCGACCACGGAACCGGGGCTGTCCTTTGCATTGGAGACGGCGCAGCTTCCCGCAACAGCAATCAATGGAGACACGGTCCACAGGCTCATCAGCGGTCTCTATGCCGCTCCTCACGGCGTGCTCGCGATGAGCGCCGACATCCCCGGACTCGTAGAGACCTCGACCAATCTCGCGTCGGTGAAGATGCAGAAAGGCGGCAAGGTGCGCGTCGGCACCAGCCAGCGCAGCTCCATCGATTCTGCACGCAGGGCGGCAGCCGCGAAGGTCGAGGCCGTGTTCATGCTCGCCGGCGCAGAGGTCACCCACGAGGGAGAATATCCGGGATGGAAGCCGAAGCTTGATTCTGAAATTCTCCGCCGCTGTGTAGCTTCCTACAAGAAGCTCTTCGGCAAGGAGCCTGCCGTCAAGGCCATCCACGCTGGTCTCGAATGCGGACTGTTCCTCGAAAAATATCCGGATCTGGACATGATTTCTTTCGGCCCGACCCTCCGCGGTGTCCACGCTCCCGGCGAGCGTCTCGACCTCGCCTCGCTTGACAAGTTCACCCTCCTTCTCGACGACGTCTTACATAATTAAGAAACATTTCCGCAATGAACTCCAGCCGTTCTCTCCCGGTGACCTCACCTGTCATTTCGACCGGAACGCAGTGGAGCGGAGAAATCTTTGTGCAGAACTATGGTTGAAATAAAAATAGCCCCCTCAATGCTCTCGGCCGACTTCCTGAATCTCGGAAAGGACGTCGCTATGGTCAATGAGCACGCGGACCTGTTCCACCTCGACGTGATGGACGGCACTTTCGTCCCGAACATCTCCTACGGCTTTCCAGTTGTGGAAGCCGTCGCAAGGCAGGCCCGCAGACCGCTGGATGTGCACCTGATGATTGTGCATCCTGAAAAGTACGCCGAAAAGTTCGTCAGGGCCGGAGCCTCGATGGTCAGCTTCCATCTCGAGGCCGTCGGGAGCGACTCCGAGGCGGACGAAATTCTCGTCGGAATCCGGGCGGCTGGGGCAAAGGCCGGGCTGGTCATCAACCCGGACATACCTGTGGAGCGTCTCTTTCCGCATCTGGGGAACGCCGACTATTTCCTCATAATGTCCGTCTTTGCCGGATTCGGCGGTCAGAAGTTCATACCCGAAACCTACGCAAAAATCCGCAGGCTGAGGGAATATATGGAAAAGGCCGGCACGGTTCGTCCGATTGAGGTTGATGGGGGAGTATCAAAGGAGAACGTTCACGCACTGAGCGAAGCAGGCGCGGAGATTTTCGTCGCCGGAAGCGCCATCTTCAGGAGTGAGCGTCCGGGCGATTACATCGCGCAGATGAGGCAGCTCGCGATAGGCTGACCGGATTTTTTCCTCAAGGATTCCGCACATATGTTCGAGGCTCGCGTCCGTGTCGAGCCTTCTGCCCGTCAGGGACGCGACCGAAACCGGGTTGACAAGCTCCGGAGGAAACTCCGTCTGGTTCAGGTTGAGCCCGATTCCTATAATGCTGGATTTCAGAACATTTCCGGCGGTGCGGTGCTCGATGAGTATCCCGCAGATTTTGTTGCCTCCGACATAAACGTCGTTCGGCCACTTGACCCATGCGCTGATGCCCAGTTCTCCGAGAAAGTTCACGACTCCGGCGGCGGCCGCCGCGCTCAGCAGCATCTGGCATGACGCCGGAAACTGAGGCCAGCACGGCGCGGCGTTCCCGGTTTCTGTCCGCACGGGGCTTCCGTATTCCGCATATTTCAGCACGAGCGTGAACGTCAGGTTTTCGCCCGGGGCGGAGAGCCACTTCCTCGTGTCCTTCCCCCGCCCGGCCGTCTGACACCTGGCCGCGAGCACTGACATATTGTCAAGTTCCCCGAGCCTTCTGGCAGCCTCGCTGTTGGTCGAATCAATCTCATTATACCATATTATGTGGCAAGTTATCCTCATTGTCGCCCGTGAATTGCTACCCGTGAATTGCTATTGGTTTGTTTTTTGATTATATTTGTAGGCTAATTTAGGCATATTTTTGTATAATTCATAAAATTTTAGATGAAACCCAACGAAGTCAAGGTCATTGCCGAGGCAATGCTCGAAAAGAAGGGGCAGGAAGTCCTGTCTCTCGATCTCAGGAAAATAGGTACAGCAATATCCGATTATTTCGTCGTCTGCAACGCTGATTCCACAACCAATGTGCTTGCCATCGCCGACAATGTCGAGGACAGGATGATAGAGCGCTGCAGGAGAAAAGTCATACGTTCGCAGGGGCGGGAGAACGCGCTGTGGGTCATTCTCGACTACGGCGATGTCGTAGTCCACATTTTTCAGACCGCCTACCGCTCGTTTTACCGTCTGGAGGATCTCTGGGCCGACGCCGAGCGCACGGACTGGAACGACGAGACGGCCAAATAGGGAATCTGCTATAAATCAAATAGTTTCGCGACATGGCAGAAAAAAAGAAAAATAACGGGAACAAGGGCCGGAAGATGAAGGTCATAACCATCAATCTCTCCTGGTTCTACATACTCATCATCGGACTCATCATCTGGATGCTGTTCTTCCAGAACTCGGACGGCAGGGCCAACCCGCAGAAAATTGAGTGGGAAGAGGTTCAGCAGATGGCCCGCGAGGGGGATGTCCAGGAGATAGACTTTGTACGCAACGAGTTTGAGGGCAAGATTAAGGTGCGTCCGGACAGGCTTCAGAAATATGAGTCAAAGTTCGGCGGACAGGTTCCCAAGAAGTCTCCGCATTTCTTCTTCCTCGTCTCAAGCAGCTTCAACGCGGAGGAGATGTTCGGTGCTCTCAACGAACAGCTTCCTCAGGAGTCTCGCTTTAAGGTCGTAATCGAGAACAATGACAAGACATGGGTCGATGTTCTGAACTGGCTGCTCTGGCCGGCGCTTCTGATTCTTTTCTGGGTGTTCATGTTCCGGGGGATGGGAAAGTCTATGGGCGGTCCTGCCGGGGGAGGGATATTCGGAGTCGGGAAGACCCCGGGAAAGCTGGTTGACAACAAGGACAAGAACAGGGTAACCTTCAAGGATGTTGCCGGAATGTACGGCGCAAAGGAGGAGGTTATGGAAATCGTCGATTTCCTCAAGAACCCGAAGAAATATACGGCACTCGGAGGCAAGATTCCGAAAGGTGCGCTGCTCGTGGGACCTCCTGGCACGGGAAAGACCCTGCTCGCAAAGGCCGTTGCAGGCGAGGCGGACGTTCCGTTCTTCTCCATTTCCGGTTCGGATTTCGTCGAGATGTTCGTGGGAGTCGGGGCTTCGAGGGTGCGCGACCTTTTCAGGCAGGCCAAGGAGAAGGCTCCGTGCATCGTGTTCATCGACGAGATTGACGCCGTCGGACGGGCAAGAAGCAAGAACGGCGGCTTCACTTCAAACGATGAAAGGGAAAATACCTTGAACCAGCTCCTTACCGAGATGGACGGGTTCGACACCAACTCCGGTGTCATAATCCTCGCCGCCACCAACCGCGCCGACATACTCGACAAGGCGCTGCTTCGTGCCGGCCGCTTCGACCGTCAGATTCATGTCGATCTTCCTGACCTGAAGGAGAGGGAGGAAATTTTCAAAGTCCATCTCAAGGGCATAAAGCTCTCGGAGGATTTCGACGTCGAGTTTCTTGCCAAGCACACTCCGGGATTTTCCGGAGCCGACATAGCGAATGTATGCAATGAGGCGGCGCTTACGGCTGCAAGGCACAACAAGCATAAGGTCGATAGGCAGGACTTCCTTGATGCTGTTGACAGGATAATAGGCGGTCTGGAGCGCAAGGACAAGATAATCACCCCGGAAGAAAAGAAGTCGATAGCCCACCACGAGGCCGGTCATGCGGTGGTTAGCTGGCTGCTTCCGAACGCGAACCCTCTCTTCAAGGTCACCATTGTACCTCGCGGACAGGCTCTCGGCGCCGCGTGGTATCTTCCTGAGGAACGCCAGCTGATGACGAGAGATCAGATGACGGACGAGATGTGTGCGCTCATAGGCGGCCGCGTCGCGGAAGAGATTGTGAACGGGCAGCCTTCTACCGGTGCTCTGAATGACCTTGAGAGGCTGACCAAGATGGCCTACAGCATGGTCTGCTACTACGGAATGAGCGAGCGGGTGGGGACAGTGTCGTTCTACGACTCGACCGGCTCCCGCGGATATGAACTTACCCGCCCGTACAGCGAGCGAACTGCCGAGGTCATGGACGAGGAGGTCAAGCGCCTTGTGCAGGAAATCCACGACAGGACACTTTCACTCCTCACGGAGCACAGGCAGGAGTTTCTTGAGGTCGCGGCCCTGCTGCTCGAAAAGGAGGTAATCTTTGCGGACGACCTCGAACGCATCCTCGGGCCTCGAGCCGGGGCGGACAGCAGCCGGAACCGCGAGGAGGAGAAGGCAGCCAAGGCTCAGGAAGACGCGGAGAATTCATCCGGCGTAAATCCGCTCCATAGGGAAGGTACCGAAGAGCATTCCGGGGAAAAGGCCGACAAAGTCCACGAAAAAGACGCCGAGCAATGAAAAATCTGATAGTCAGGACAGTTTCAGGGCTTGTTTTCCTGACAGTGATGCTTCTGGCATTGCTGTCAGGAGACTGGTTTGAGGGGGGCAGGTACATATTCGCTGCCGTGATGATCTTTGCCCTCGTGATGATGATGACGGAATTCTTCGGCATGACCATGGGGAAAGTGTATAGGGTGTCAAGGACGCTCGCGATTGTCGGCGGCTGCATGATGTTTGCGGTGACTTTCCTTGTCCAATCGACGGAGGCCGTCACCGGACGCTTCATCGCGCTGACATTTATCCCCTTGCTCATCGTTATGATCAACTCACTCTATGTCAAGGACAAGAAGGACTTCGGAATGTTCGCGAACATCTACACCGGACTGCTCTACATTGCAGTTCCGTGGACTCTGCTGAATTTCGTCGCCTTCGACTCCCGGCATAACTTCAACGGGCTCGTGCTCCTGTGCATGTTCGTGATTATCTGGGTGTCCGACGTCGGAGCCTATGTCTTCGGCAGCACCCTCGGACAGAAGTACGGACCGAAGCTCTTTCCCTCCGTTTCGCCCCACAAGTCATGGATAGGATGCATGGGAGGATTCGCCTGTGCGTTGGGAGTAGCCTACGGGATGCACAGCCTTGACTGGCTGCCGTTCAGCGAGATGCAATGGTATCACTGCCTTGCGGTCGCGGCGATAATGAACGTCACCGGGGTATATGGAGACCTCATCGAATCCCAGTGGAAGCGGCATTGCGGGGTCAAGGATTCCGGAAACATAATTCCGGGACACGGCGGAATGCTGGACCGTTTCGACAGCGCCCTCGTCGCCATCCCGACCGCCACCGTCTATATGATGTGCTTCGATATGCTTTGATGATAATGATAGTACTTTAGATTTGAGAAGTATTTTGGAGGATAGAAAATGAAAATACATAAGGATTGTTACAAGACGATAGCTGTGGTGTGGCTGATATGCCTCATTCTGCTGTTCCTGATATGGCGCTTCCTGTACGGCGTGCTTTATGTCTCGATTCCGCTGTCGGCGGTACTGCTGTTCATGATGGGCTTCATCACCTATTTCTTCCGTCTGCCGCGTCGCGAGACGGTTCCCGGGGAGAACGTGCTGACTGCGGTCGCCGACGGGGAGATTGTAATCCTCGAAAAGGTCTATGAACCCGAATATCTCAAGAGGGAGTGCATACAGGTCTCGATTTACATGAACTTCTTCAATGTCCATGTTAATTTCTGGCCTATGGACGGTGAGGTCAGCTACTACAAGTATCATCCGGGAAAATACTATCTCGCATTTCTTCCTAAGGCGTCCGAACTTAACGAACACTCGTCCGTCGGGATGAAGAACGCCCATGGGGAAATACTCTTCAAGCAGCTTGCCGGCACCTTCGCGAGGCGCATAGTCTGCTACGCCAGGCCGGGAGAAACGGTCCGCAAGGGCGAGCAGTGCGGGATTATCAAATTCGGCTCACGCATAGATATGTATCTGCCGCTCAATGCCGACATCAAGGTTGAAATCGGAGACGACGTGCGGGCCTGCGAGACTGTAATTGCGGAACTCAAATAGGGGGGGACAGGCTTTCTCAATCAAAATCCACGCTAACTTTCGATTAAAATTCACGCTAATTAAGCGACTATGACAGAAGTATTTATAATTCTTTTTCTTATTCTTCTCAACGGCGTCTTCTCGATGTCCGAAATCGCGATGATTTCCGCACGGAAATCCAGCCTCCAGAGCGAGGCGGACGACGGCAACACAAAGGCGAAGCGGGCGCTGAGGCTCGCGGGCGAGCCGGACAAGTTTCTTTCGACCATACAGATAGGCATCACGCTCATCGGAATCCTCACCGGTATCTTTTCCGGAAACGAGATTGCCCGTGCGCTTGGCGGACTCTTTGAGAGATGGGGCGTTCCGGCGGCGACGGCAGGCGGTCTGGCCAAGACCCTGATTGTGATAATCGTCACCTATTTCTCAATCGTGCTCGGGGAGCTCGTGCCTAAGCGCATCGGAATGAGCAAGGCCGAGAAGGTGGCGAAGGCTATGGCCGGTCCGATGCAACTGCTTTCCAAGATTGCATCTCCGTTCATCTGGATTCTTTCCAAAAGCACGGCCGGCATTGCGAAGATGTTGGGAATCAAGGCGAATGACAACAATGTTACTGAAGACGAAATCATCTCTCTCGTGCAGGAGGGCACTGAGGACGGGGAGGTTTCGGAGGTGGAGCAGGACATCGTGGAGAGGGTCTTCACCCTCGGCGACCTCAGCGTGAACACAATCATGACCTCACGTCAGGACATAGTCTGGCTCGACAAGAACATGACGGAAGCCCAGGTGAGGGAAGTGATAGAGGAGAACATCTACGAGGAATATCCGGTATGCGACGATGACCTCGATCACGTCATAGGCGTTATGAACATCAAGGACTTTCTTCGCTGCTATGGCAAGACGGGGTTCGACCTCGGAAAGATGATGCGCGAACCCGTCTATTTCCACGAGAACATGACCGTCTATAAGGTTCTTGAGGAGATGAAGATTAAGCGCATATCCCGCGCTCTCGTCTGCGACGAGTTCGGGGCGCTCTGCGGTTTCATCTCGCTGAAGGACATTATGGAGGCTCTTGTGGGCAATGTGAATGACGACGAGGAGGACGAACCCTACATTGTTCCGCGTATGGGCGCGAACGGAAAGCCCGACACTACCGGAACCAGCGGCTATCTTGTTGAAGGCCAGTGTCCGATATATGACTTCCTTTCCTATTTTGACCTTCTCGATGACACGATGGAGGACTTTGAATACACCACCATCGCAGGCCTTATCCTCAGCGAGACCGGCCACATCCCTTCAGCGGGCGAGGTAATCAACTGGGAAGGCTTCTCCCTCGAAGTCGTTGACATGGACGGCCCGAGAATCGACAAGGTTCTCGTCCACAGAATTCAGCCAAAAGAAACCGCAGAAATAAAAGGGGATGAAGAAAAAGACGGGATGCAAGGCGCACAGTGACGCCAATTTTTACTCGCCCCGTTCAATCAGCTCCAGCAGCCGGTCAACAGCCTCGTTCTCAGGAACGTGCCTGAGGACAGCCTCCTTGCCCCTGTAGATTGACACCTTGCCGTTGCCTTCTCCGACATAGCCCCAGTCGGCGTCCGCCATCTCGCCCGGACCGTTCACTATGCAGCCCATCACGGCTATCACCATGCCCTTCAGGTGTGCAGTCCGTGCCTTCACTCTCTCAAAAGCCTCCTGCAGATTATACATGGTGCGTCCGCATCCCGGGCAGGCAATGTATTCCGGTCTGTAGAAACGCCTGCGGGCTGCCTGCATAAGCTCATCGACGAGATATTCCCCGAACTCCGGAGTAATCTCCACCGCAGCGCCGTTCCCGTCAAGATAGCTGCCGCCAATCTTCAGGGAGTCTATCTCCTTGTCCAGCAGTCTCTTTCCGAAATCGCAGGCCGCGTCAAAGAGCAGCCTCTCCCGCGAGGGCGCGTTATAGACGGCAGACACCCGCCGGCCTCCCTCGGACATGGAGATGTGGAACATGGATGAATGCAGGCGACGGCCATAGCGGTCGGAGAGATACTGCGCCGCCGGAAGCTCGTTCACAGGCGGCTCAGTCAGCGAAACGCGCACCGTGTCCCCGATTCCGTCGGCGAGCAGGGCAGAAATCCCGACAAGGGACTTGATTCTCCCCGCATCCCCGTTCCCGGCCTCGGTCACTCCCAGATGAAGAGGGTAGTGCATATCCTCCGCAACCATCCCTTCCACCAGAAGTCGGTAAGCCTCGACCATAACAATCGTGTTGCTTGCCTTGAGGCTGACCACCACAGCGTCGAAATCATTGTCCCTGCACATCCGCAGCCACTCCATCGCCGCCTCCTTCATCGCGAAGGCCGTGTTGCCGTAGAGCGCGGTAATCCGCTCCCCGAGCGAGCCATGGTTCACCCCGATTCGGATAGCCGTCCCGTGCTCCTTGCAGACCGCGACCAGACGCGCGAACTGCTCCCGCGCCTTGTCATGGTCCCGGTGGAAATTTCCGGGGTTGATGCGGACCTTCTCCACGACGGAGGCAGCCGCAATGGCTATTTCGGAACTGAAATGCACGTCGGCGACAATCGGGGTCTCAATCCCGGCCGCCCTCAGACGCGAGTGAATCTCCGCCAAGGAATCGACCTGCGCGACGGACGGAACCGTCAGGCGAATCATCTGCGCCCCGGCCTGCGCCAATTCGACACACTGTCTGAAAGACGCCTCCACATCCGATGTGTGGGTGTTGCACATGGTCTGCACCACAATAGGGGCTCCGCCTCCAATCGTAACATTGCCAACTTTTACGGGTCTGCTTATATATTTCATATTTTTGAGTTTCTAATGCTTCTCATCATAGACAAACGCCCGTGCCTCCTCGCGGAGCTGCCTGCGGGTCTTGCCGACACGCCTTCCGAGCTGGAAATGCAGCCCGACGGAGACTACGATGTTCTGCTGATAGGAGTACCTGTAATAGTATGAACTGTAATAGTTTGGCTTAAACAGGCTCGAAAAGGAGTGCTTGTACATCGCCTGAACATGAATCTCCACGGGGTCGAAGATGAATCCGAATCCCACACCGCCCTTGATTCCGTAGTCAAACCGGTTCTCGAACGAAGCGAATTCCCTTTCCATCGAGACCGAATCAAAGCCGTAGTCTGGAGTGAGGTTCACATACTGAAGTCCCTCGTCTTCAATCGTCGGGGCATAGCGGTGTATGTTCAGCCGGTAACCCGCATAAAGGCCTGCATTCAGTATGAGCTTCATCTTCCAGAAATCGGCGTGGCAGTGGGCGAGCAGCGGCACTTCGACGACATCCATCACAGCAGACTGCGCTCCCAAATACACCGGAACCGTGTGCTTCTTGCTGTCGTGGCGGAACTTGTAGCCTTCCTGCGTGAAGAAGAGTCCGGCCTGAAACCCGAAATAGGGCATATATCCGAACATCTTTCCATAGCGGGTGTAGAGCACGCCGATGTTGTAAGGTATGAAAATCATATCCTCCTTGGCAATCTCCGGCTGAAGCAGCGTGCGGCTCAGCCCGACTCCGTACTGGACACCGACCATACTGTAGTCGTTGATTTTCTTCCGTTTATTCATATCGTAGCGGTCAATCACCTCGTCCGAAAGCGAATCGACGCTGAAATGCGCCGTTGCGAGAGAATCGACGTCAATGTCGAAATCCTGTGCATCGGCGGTGAGGTCTCCCGTAAGAAATGCCGCAAGCAACAGACCCGAAACCAATATGATGTTGTATTTCTTCATTCGTGACAATCAGTTATTTGAACATCTCAGTTACGTCAATCGTCTGCTCGATTTCCGCCATCTCAGGTATGTCAAGGATATATGTCCCGTCCTCCAATTTGTAGAAAAGTACCTTTTCGGGCTGACGATGTTCAAGCAGAACTCCGGTATCGACGATTCCGTTGCGGTTCACGTCCTCGGTGATTCGAATCGAGTACTTGCCGGCCTTGAGGTAGGGGAATATGAGCGTCTTGTCGCCCTCTATTATATAGGAGCGCAGCACCTCGTCCCTCTTCTCGTTCAGTAAATCGACTATATACTTGTTGTGCACATTGTTCATGTTCATCGTCAGCGTGCTGAGCTTGTCGTCGTTAGGAAGACTGACCTTCACTTCAAGGCTGTCGTTGCGGAAGCCGTTTATGTCCATGAACTTGCGGTGCGGCACCTTCATCTTGTACTCCCATCCCTGCATATACTGGAGCCTCGGCGTGAGCGTGTATTTCCTCAGGTTCAGACTGTCCTGCACGACGTCGAACTTCTCCGCCTTCTCCTGCTGACGTGGATTGACCGAGGTGAACTGAATGGAGTCGAACGCGGTCTCAACCACGGGGTACTTGAACTCGAACACGAATCCGTACTGCTCGATGTTCTCCGGCTTGGCATCGACCGTGAAGACGCAGAGGGTGTCCTCCTTCTTCAGGTCCTTCTTCGAGCTCTTTCGCGCGGCAGCGGCGGTCTTGCGCGGCTTTGTGAGCTTCACGACCTCGGTGAAGTCCGAGAGAAATCCGGTCGTGTCGGTCTTCATGTACTTGACGTTCAAGAAGAATGTGTCCGGCTGCGTCTTCGGGTCGTTCACCCAGATTTCCATGCTGTCCCTCTGAATGTTGAACTGAGTGATGAGCTTTTCGCGAGGAACACCCTTTATCCAAATGGAATCCACCTGTGCGTAAGGCGCCATGAACGTTATGTACGCAGTTCTCTCGCCTATGCGTTCCTTGTTGACAATCATCTGCTTGCTCGGCTTCTCCTTGAAGACATTGAGCGTATATTCAGATTTCCTCGCCAGACAAGCCACGGTGTCCTTCATGTCATATTTCTGAAGTTCCGGCAGGGAGTCGGCGACTCTCGTCACGGGACGCACGAGGGAGTCGAGGAATGCCACCCTTTCGCTCTCCGGGTCATATTTGTTGTTTCCGTTCTCGTCCATGACGGCATACATCCGATAGACCGTGTCCTGAATGTTGCGAATCGCGAAATATCCCCAGTCGTCGGTCTTTGCCGAAGCCACCGGACGCCGGAGGAAAACCGCCGAGTCCGCCTGGTCCTTGTAGAGCATGACGGTGGCTCCCTTTACGGGCTTCAGCGTGTTGCAGTCCTGAACCGTTCCCGTGACCATCATCGAGTCGATGACGGAGCCGGTCGAGAACACGAGCGTATATCCCGGAAACATATTCCCCTCGTTGTTGTCGGCAATCGCGTTTGTCAGGTCGAGCGTATATGTCCTGTTCGAGTCAAGGTCGCTTTCAAACGACACCACGACACTCTTGCCCTCAATCTTGTATTTCGGACGTTTCTCAAGGGGCGGGGAGAGATAGATTCCCGCAGGGTCCTTCACGACCACATACTCATTGAAGGAGAACTTGAGCTTCGTCTTGTGCACCGGCACGTTTATGGTCCCGTCGGCCGGATTCACCTTCTTGATTATCGGGGGAATCGTGTCCTTCGGGCCTCCGCTCGGGGGTGTCGTGGTGTTTGCGCATGAATGCGAAAAAATCATCACGCCCAGGACAAGCCCTGCCGGAAGAATGGGGAAATATCTGTTCAGGAATATTTTGAAAATTCTGTTCATACCATTGGATTTTTCGACTTTGCTGCGCGCTCGGCAGTCGTTTATGGGCGGAAATCAGAGATCCTTTCGCGTGACGTTCTGGATTCCCTCAATCTTGGAGAGTTTCCTGAGCAGTCCTTCGAGGCTCTTCTTGTCGTGGACCATCAGGTCCATCTCGCCATTGAAAATGGAATCCTTAGACTCGAACACGAGCCTCTGGAGATTGACCTTCATCACAAAGGATATGTATTTCGTGATTTCGTTCAGCAGGCCGACCCTGTCTATTCCGTTCAGCGACACGGAGGCAAGGAAGCTCTGCTCGTCGTCCGCCTCCCATTTGGGAGAGACTATGGAGTCGCCGTGGGTCGCGGCGAGGCTGTTCGCGAGCGGGCAGGTCTTCTTGTGGACCGTGATGACCCCGTCCTTGTCGATGAACCCGACCACAGGGTCTCCGGGGATGGGGTGGCAGCAGGTTGCGATGACAAACTGATTGTCCGTGTTGCGGCTGTCGTTGATGACATATTCCTGCCTCGACCTTGAGGACTTGAAGAACGGCAGCGTCCATTTCCCGGAGGATTTCTTCGCGCTCTCCGCCTCCTCTGCGGCCTTCTGCCTGTCAAGCTTCTCAAAATAGTCGGTCACGACCTTGATAGCCCTTGCCGTCTTGAGGAATGTCAGCCACTCGCGCTTTGGGTTCTCCGTCTGCGCCGTGATGATTTCCACCTGGTCGCCGGGACGGAGCACGTAAGAAAGCGGTTCGAGCCTGAGGTTTATCTTCGCCGCGATGGCCTTGTTGCCGATGTGGGTGTGAATCATGTAGGCGAAGTCCAGCGCCGTCGCGCCCTTCTGGATTGACTTCTGTTCGCCCTTTGGCGTGAATACGAATATCTCCGAGGCCGTCAGGTCATTGTGAATCATGTCCAGAAGCTCCATCGCGTTGACGTCCGGATTCATAAGAATCTCCTGCACCTTCGCAATCCACTTGTCCATCTCGCTGTCGTTCTCCCCGACGAACCCGTCCCTCTTGTAGGCCCAGTGCGCCGCGATTCCCTTCTCCGCGATGTCGTCCATCCTGCGCGAGCGTATCTGCACCTCGATCCAGATTCCGGACTTGCTCATCACGGTGCAGTGCAGCGCCTCGTAGCCGTTGTTCTTGGGCTGCTTTATCCAGTCGCGGAAGCGGTCGGCCTTGTAGTCGAACTTGTTGGTGATGGCGACATATATGCTGTAGCAGTCCTCCCTCTCCCTCTCGATGTCGCCGGCGTTCTTCGGGTCGAAGATTATCCTCACGGCATAGAGGTCATAGACCTGCTCGAAGGTGACGTTCTTCGTCTTCATCTTGTGCCAGATGGAGTAGGGGGACTTCACCCGCTTGCGTATCTCGTAGTTTATCCCCATCCTGTCGAGGAGTTCCCTCACCGTGCCGATGAACTCATCGACCTGCTTCTCTTTGTCGCTGACGTTGCGGTTGATTTTAGCCTGAATCTCGTTGAAGGCCTGCGGCTCCTTGTAGCGCAGCCAGATGTCCTCCATCTCCGACTTTATGCTGTAGAGGCCGAGCCGGTGGGCGAGCGGGATGAAGATGAACATCGTCTCGCTCAGAATCTTGTCCCGCTTGTGCTCCGGCATGAACTCGATGGTGCGGCAGTTGTGGAGGCGGTCGGCGAGCTTTATGAGAACCACCCTCACGTCGTCGTTGAGAGTGAGGAGTATGCGCTTGAAGTTCTCGGCCTGAATGCTCTTGTTCTGAGCCTTGTCCTCATTGTCGAGCACGGTCTTGATTTTGGTAAGGCCATCGACGAGGGACGCTATCTTCTCCCCGAAGAGGTTGCGTATGTCGTCGGAGGTGTATTCCGTGTCTTCCACGACATCGTGCAGAAGCGCGGCGACGATGGACTTGTAGCCAAGCCCGATGTCGCTGACCACGATTTTTGCCACCTCGATGGGATGTATGATATACGGTTCCCCGGAACGACGCCTCACCCCCTTGTGCGCTTCGTTCGCGAAATCGAACGCCTTCTGTACTATGTCAAGCTCCTCCTGATTCGCGCAGCGACGCTTGGCGGCCTCCTTGAGGGAGGCGTATTCTCTTGCAATCAGCGCGTAGTCCTGCGGAGTAAATTCTGAAATCGTGCTCATAAATTCCTAAAACAGACTGAGTTGCTCTCCGTCATGATGTCCCGGTTCCCCGGTTTTAATAATTCTATCGCCATTAACAATATTCTCTTTGTCCACATTCTCCCATGTTTCCCCGTCGGCCGCGTCCCCTCCCGCAGCCGCAGAAATCATGTCCATGAACTCGGCCTCCGAAATTATCCGTATCCCGAGAGACTCGGCCTTCTTTATCTTCTCCGGCCCGGGCTTCTCCCCGGCGAGAAGGTAGTCCGTCTTTCCGCTCACCGACGATGAGTTCTTGCCGCCGTTCGCCTCGATGAGGGCCTTCATGCGGTCTCGCGGTATGCTGTAGTTCCCCGTTATCACGACGGTCGCGCCGCCGAGGACATCGCTTGTCTCCATCTCGCCCTCGCTGACCGCCATCTTAAGCCCCGCTGCCCTCAGGCGCTGGACCTCGCGGATATTGTCAGGATCCATGAAGAAGTCGTAGATGCTGTCGGCAATCACCTCGCCCACGTCAGGCACGGAAAGCAGGGTCTCGCGGTCCGCCGCGGCCACCGCGTCGATGTTCCTGAAGAACCTCGCCACCGTCTTTGCCGTCGTCTCGCCCACATAGCGGATTCCAATCGCGAACAGAACGCGCTCGAACGGGGTGTCCTTCGAGTCGCGTATGCTTCTGAGGAAGCGTTCGGCCGAGCGCTCCTTCCATCCGTCGAGCGTCAACAGCTGTTCCTTGTCAAGGTCGTAGAAATCGGCGGGGGTCCTGACCAGCGAGAGATTATAGAGCTGCTCGACAGTGGCGTCGCCGGCAAGTATGTTCATAGCCTTGCGACTCAGGAAGTGCACGAGCCGCCCCTTTATCTGGGTCGGACAGCCGTGGACGTTCGGGCAGAAGAACTTCGCCTCTCCCTCGTCGCGTACGAGACGGCATCCGCAGTCCGGGCAGCATTCCGGAAATTTCGGCTTCTTCAGAGCGGCATTGCGCTTCGAGAGCTCCACTCCGGTAATCTTCGGGATAATCTCGCCTCCCTTCTCCACATAGACATAGTCCCCGATGCGCACGTCAAGAAGCTCCATCTGCTCCGAGTTGTGCAGACTGGCGCGACGGACTGTCGTTCCGGAGAGAAGCACCGGCTCGAGGTTCGCGACAGGAGTCACCGCACCCGTCCGCCCGACCTGATAGTCAATGGAAAGCAGTTTAGTGAGCGCCCGCTCCGCCTGAAACTTGTAGGCCACCGCCCAGCGAGGGAACTTCGAGGTGTAGCCGAGCGCCTTCTGATAGGGCAGCTCATTCACCTTTATCACGATGCCGTCCGTGGCGAACGGGAGTTTCTTCCGCTCCGTGTCCCAGTAGGCTATGTAGGCCTCGATTTCCCCGATGCTGTGGCAGACCTTGATCTTGTCCGACACCGGCAGCCCCCAAGATTTCGCCGCCGCAAGAGCCTGAGTGTGAGTCTCGAACGGCAGATTCTCGCCCAGAAGATGGTAAAGGGTGCATTCCAGCCCGCGTTTCCCGACCTCGGACGGGTTAAGAAGTTTCAGCGAGCCGGACGCCGCGTTGCGCGGATTCGCGAAGGGCGCGTCCTCGTCGCGCTCGCGCTCAGCATTGAGCCTGTCGAAAGCCTCGTAGGGCATATATATCTCCCCACGGATTTCAAACTCGTCGGGATATGTGCCTCCGCGGAGTTTCTGCGGGATGTTGGAAATGTGCCGCACATTCGCCGTGACGTCGTCTCCTATGGTGCCGTCGCCGCGCGTGAGGGCTCGGAAAAGTTCTCCTTTCTTATATGTCAGGCAGATTGCCGTGCCGTCGAACTTGAGCTCGCAGCTGTAGCTGAAAGGCGTGCCGCTGAGGGACTTGGAGACCCGCTCGGAAAAGGCGGCGACCTCAGAGATGTCATAGGTGTTGCCGAGCGAGAGCATCGGGTAGCGGTGCGGATACTGCGCGAACTCCTTGGTGCGGTCGCTCCCGACGTGCTGAGTGGGGGAGTCCGGAGTGACAAATTCGGGATACTTCTTCTCAAGGTCTATGAGCTCATACATCAGACGGTCGTAGTCGAAGTCGCTGATCGTCGGGGCGTTATCCACATAGTAGCGTCTGTTGCTCTCGGCGAGAATCGCCCGGAGTTCGCCCATTCTCTGTATGTCCTTTTCCCTCTGTTCCATATTATTGTTTGTCTTTTCGGTCTATATTTATCTTTCCATCAGTCATGTACGCCCGGTACACTCCTTCTTCAAAAAGAAATCTATCCTCAAAAATACTGCACAGTTATGTTAATACATAAAAACTGACAAATTTAACCAAAAATTCGGGGATATTGGATTTTAGTTGTATTTTTGCACCGCGAAATCGTGAATATCTCCGGATATGACGGGTTTTGTGACGACGAAAGACATATTGACATACGAATATTCATATATTAAAAATACAGAGTTATGAAAGATTCAATCATTATCCTCTGCGGCGGCGGTCCTGCCCCGGGAATGAACTCAGTTTCAATGAGCGTTGCAAAGACTTTCCTGTCAAAGGGTTACAGGGTAATCGGCCTTCACGGCGGCTACTCCGGCCTCTTCTCAAAGAACGCCCGCACCGAGGACATCGACTTCGCCAAGGCCGACCGCTATTTCAACCGCGGCGGTTCCTACCTTGAGATGAGCCGTTTCAAGCCGACCGACAAGGATTTCGAGGAGAACTTCAACCTCGACCTCTTCAAGGAGAACAACATCAGGCTTCTCGTGACCGTGGGCGGCGACGACACCGCCTCGACAGCGAACAGGATTTCCAAGTTCCTCGCGGCGAAGAACTATCCCATCGCCAACATCCACTGCCCGAAGACCATCGACAACGACCTTCCTCTTCCGAACAACACCCCGACTTTCGGCTACAATTCCGCAAAGAACGAGGGAGCTCACATCGCGAGGACAGTCTATGAGGATGCCCGCACGTCAGGCAACTGGCTCATCATCAGCGCGATGGGACGCACCTGCGGCAGCCTTGCGCTCGGAATCGGCGAGGCGACACACTGCCCGATGACCATCATC
Organism: Bacteroidales bacterium UBA6408; assembly: GCA_002439805.1. GTDB lineage: Bacteria > Bacteroidota > Bacteroidia > Bacteroidales > UBA932 > Cryptobacteroides. The sequence continues at coordinate 32,283 of DJPQ01000009.1, read as the reverse complement.
CCGGAGATGTTCAACCACACCGAGATGACCCTTGAGAAAATCATAAAGCTTTCTATCTCAGCCATCGTCAAGAGGAAGCTCCTCGGAATCAGCTACGGCACAATCATCGCCGCCGAGGGTCTCTTCCACAACGAGGAGGTGGCAAAGGAAGCGGCCGCTGCCGGCATCCACTTCACCTACGACGAGCACGGGCACCCGGAGCTGGGCAAGATTTCAAAGGCGGTCCTCTTCAACGACCTGCTAGAGAAGGAGTTCAAGAAGCTCGGCGTGAAGGTCAAGAGCCGTCCTGTGGAAATCGGCTACGACGTACGCTGTCAGGATCCGGTAGCTTACGACCTCACCTACTGCACGGAACTCGCGATGGGCGTATATCAGCTCTTCAGCGAGGGCAAGACCGGCTGCATGGTCTATGTCGATGCCTTCGGAAATGTCTCTCCGCTCTACCTCGCCGACCTTCAGGACCCTGAGACCGGCAAGATTCCGCCGAGAATCGTTGACATCAACGCCGGAACAGCGCAGAACTACTACAAGTACATCGCGCACTACATCACCCCTGAGGACTACGAGGCGGCGAAGGCCTATCTTCCTAATCCTGAGGAGTATGACTTCCGCAAAATCCTCAACTGGTAGTCGGGGCTTCATCCACGCCTCTCAGCTGTTTGTAGCTGAAATAATTGACAAAATGGGTGTCCAGGAAATCGGGCACTCATTTTGTTTATATTGTGTCGGCTTATTTGGTCAAGGATACAAGAATATGGGCAAGACACTTATATATCAGATAGTTCCCCGGCTGTGGGGCAATATGAATGAACATCCTGTGAAAGGCGGCAGCTGCGCCGAGAACGGCAGCGGCAGATTCTCCGACATAGATGAGGACACGCTAGCCTATCTAAAATGGTGTGGCTACACGCACCTCTGGCTGACGGGGATAATCCGCCACTCCTGCAGCGACCCCACGGCAATGGGCGGTCTCTCCGAGGGAAACGGCGGCCATGTCTCCAACGGACAGTTCGTCAAGGGCTTGGCTGGTTCTCCGTATGCCATTCAGGACTACTACGACGTCAATCCCTATCTCGCGGACAATCCCTCCGCGAGGCTTCACGAGTTTGAGGAGCTGGTCGCAAGGATTCATGCTGCGGGGCTGAAGGTGCTGATTGACTTCGTGCCGAATCATGTCGCGAGGGACTATGGGGTCGGCGTCGATAAGTCCATAGAGGGTCGTCCGTCTGACAAAATGTCACTCGGCGCGACGGATGACAGGTCCGTCCATTGGAAAGCCGAAAATGATTTCTTCTACTACCCCGGGCAGCGTCTGAAACTGCCGAACGAGGGCGAGTGGAAAGCGGCCGGAAAGCCGCTTTTTGAGGAGTTCCCGGCGCGTGCCTGCGGAAATGCCTACACGGCTTCCCCGAACGTGAACGACTGGTATGAGACCGTGAAGATAAACTACTGTGACTTCCACACCGCCACATGGGACAAGATGCTCCACATCCTGCGCTACTGGCTCTCGAAGGGAGTTGACGGCTTCCGCTGCGATATGGTGGAACTCGTCCCGCCGGAGTTCTTCCGCTGGGCAATCGCTCAGGTGAAGAAGGAGCGGTCGGAGACGATGTTCGTAGCGGAGGTCTATCAGAAACCGCTCTACTGCAAATATGTACGCGAAGTAGGCTTCGACCTTCTCTATGACAAATCTGGGCTGTATGACGCTCTTGCAGACATTGTCAGGTGCGACGACAGCGCGCAGCCGTTCGTCGAGCCGTGGCAGTCGGCCACGCGCATCACAACCTCATGGCAGAATCTCGGTGACCTCCAGCTCTATATGCTGAATTTCCTCGAAAACCATGACGAGCAGCGCTTTGCCTCGGATTTCTTCGGGAAGAGGGCGGAGCGCTGCTATCCGGCTCTTGCCGTGAGCCTTATGATGAACCTCACGCCGTTCATGGCCTATTTCGGAGAGGAAGTGGGGGAGAGAGGCATGGATTCGGAGGGATTCAGCGGTCTGGACGGACGAACCACAATCTTTGACTGGTGGTCCACCCGGTGGTTGCGCGCACTCAGAAAGCTGACGCGGAACGGCAATTACCTCACGGCTGCGGAACTGCTCTCGGACACCGCGGACAAGGACCGCAGGCCTCTGCTGCGCAGGCGTGTGAAGAGCGCCGTGAAGATGAAGCTTCTCATGAAGGAGACGGGACTTACGGAGTCCGAGCTCAAGTTTTTCGTGAAGTTCACGGGAATGCTCCGCTTCGCGGTCGGCGACAACGCGATTTCAAAGGGCGTGACCTACGACCTCTGCTACTGCAACTACAATTCCCGGGGGTTCGACAAGGACAGGCACTTCGCCTTCCTGCGTGACGACGCCGACGACACCTTCCTGATTGTTGCCAATTTCTCCTCTCAGCCCGCGCAGATGGAACTCACTGTTCCCGAGCACGCCTTTGAATGGCTCGACCTGCACCAGACACCGCTCTGCAACGCGCAGTCCCCGGTCAAGGTCAGCGTCCCTGCGAACGACGCGGTGATAATGCGCCTGTCCTCATCCGCGCAGAAGGAAGAGAGGAAATCTTCCGGCATTCTGGCTGCAGGGAAGTCACTTAGAGAGCGCGTCGGAGACGGCGGAGGCGTAGGTCTGTGACATCGGAATCACGGGAACCCTGTTGTTGTCGAGGATGATGTATAGGGATTTTCCGTCGTTCTGCATCATCCGGATGCGGCGCGTGTTCACCAGATAGGAACGCTGGCATCTGACGACGGGGGACTTGGAAAGCTTCGCCTCAAGAGAACCGATGGGTATCCTCATCATATAGGATTCGATGACATCCCCTTTCTCATAGTACAGGTTCACGTAGTTGCCTTCCGATTTTATGTACAGAATTGAATCGACGTCTATGGAAAATCTCAGGACACCGCCGTCATCGACAAAGTTAATCATCCTGTCTTTCAGTGTCCTGCTCTCTTTGCTGTCTGCGGGTGTGCCGGCGTCGCTGTTGAGTCCGCGTTCTTCCTGAGACTGATAATAATCGGTCAGAATGAATGTTATTGAATATGGAATCAGCAGGATGAGCGCGACGCACGGAATAGCCTTGAAAATCAATGAGCAGACCGAATCGTAGTTGCCGAGGGAAAAGACAAGGGTAAAGACTACATAGAGCAGCGCGATTGCCAGAAATTCGGCAAGCGACCAGATGATGAACTGCCATAGCCTTGCCACGCGGGTGCGGCAGAATCTTATGAAGACAGCCTTGCTCACAAGCAGCAGTATCACCGACAAAGAGAAAAAAAGCACTGTCAGACCCGCCAATTTCAGCGTTTTCAGCGAGAACCAGGCCGACGACGAGAAAGGCTGATAGAGCAGCAGGAACACGGCAGAGAATGCGAGCGTATATAGAACCGAGGAGTATGGAAAATCCCCGGTTCTGAGCTTTCTCGGAATGCCCCGTCTCAACTTTTCGACAATGCGTTTATCCATAGCCATTATCTATTGACCATCTATGAAAGCCTTTATCTGTTGACCATCTATGAACCATAAACACGAATTCATAGATACCGGTTTCATAAATCACACGAAACTTGGGCAAAGTTAAACAATATAGCCGACAAAAGCGCAGGCGCGTCTTTGCATTCCGTGCATATTTCGTCACAAATAAGTGCCCGTTTGTCCCAAATGTGCGTTTGGCGTGTGCAGAATGCCTACAGATGGATTATTTTTGCCGACACAAGAACATATGCGAAAAATTTACATACACGAAAATTTAACAGAATATGTCAGAATTCAAGAACAAGAATGTGCTTATCACCGGAGGCGCTTCCGGAATCGGAAAAATCATGGGAAGAATGGCTCTGGAAAAGGGCGCTGCCAATCTCATTATCTGGGACGTGAATCCGGACGGGATGGAATCGGCAAGAGCGGAATTGTCGGAAAGGGGAAATGTCCATTGCTACAGGGTGAACGTTTCGGATGAAAATGAAATCGCGGCGGCATACGAAAGAGTGAAAGAAGATGTGGGATGTGTTGACATTCTCATCAATAATGCCGGAGTCGTGCGCGGCAACAGCACTTTCGACCGGCAGAAGGTCTCGGACATCAGGTTCACGATGGACGTGAATGCAACCGCGCCGATGCTTGTCGCCCTGGAGATGCTGCCGGACATGATGCAAAGGAACAGCGGCCACATCTGCAACATAGCTTCCGCAGCCGGCATGCTTGGAGTCCCGAAGCTGTCTGTATATTGCGCGAGCAAGTGGGCTGTCGTCGGCTGGACTGAGTCGCTCCGGATTGAGCTGAAGCAGGCACGGAGCAATGTGAAAGTGACCTGTGTCGCCCCTTATTTCATAAACACGGGAATGTTCGACGGCGTGGATTCAAAGGTTTTCAACATACTTGAACCGGAGCCGACCGCGAAGAAGGTCATTGGAGCGATATGCCGTGACAAGGACTTCAAGGGACTGCCTTTCCCGGAGCATTTCATCCGCTTCTGGCAGGGAGTTTTGCCGAATGCGCTCTTTGACTTCATATTCGGCAAAATATTTGGGGTGTATTCCGTGATGAACCACTTTACCGGGCGCAGGAACGCTTCGGGCAGGTGTGTTGTCATGAAATCGCGCAGAATTGCGTAAAAAACGCGAAATTTACAGTTTTATGATGGAGAATACTACAGCGGAAAAATTGGCGGAAATCCGCCGCTTACAGGCAGATGTGTTCCGTTCAGGCGAGACACTCGGCCTTGACGTAAGGCGTGAGAATCTCAAGGCGTTGAAAAAGGCTCTGCTGAAATGGGAAAGGCCGCTTACGGACGCACTGTGGAAAGATCTGCACAAGTCCTATGAGGAGGCATACCTCACGGAAATCAGCATTGTGCTCGGTGAGATTGAGAATCACGTCAGACACCTGCACAAATGGGCTGCTCCCAAGAAGAGAGCCACCCCGCTGAAGATGTTTCCATCGAGAAGCGAGGTCATTTCAGAGCCATTGGGCAACTCATTGATTATCGCGCCGTGGAACTATCCTGTTCAGTTGCTTCTTAATCCTCTTGTGGGTGCCCTTTCCGCCGGATGCACCGCCGTCCTCAAGCCTTCTCCCTATGTGCCGGCAGTCTCGCTTGTCCTTGGGCAGATGATTTCAGAGACCTTCTCCGAGCGCATAGTGGCGGTTGTTCAGGGCAACAGGGAAGTGAACAGGCAACTGCTTGACATGAAATGGGACCTGATTTTCTTCACCGGAAGCCCGTCGCTCGGACGGCAGGTGATGGAAGCGGCATCAAAGAATCTGACGCCCGTAGTTCTTGAACTCGGAGGCAAGAGTCCCTGCATCGTTGACGAGGATGCGGACATTGAAATTGCCGCGCGCCGCATCGCATGGGGCAAGACCCTGAACGCCGGACAGACCTGCATCGCTCCTGACTATCTTATGGTTCACAAATCTGTCAGGGACACTTTTCTTGCGGCTTTGAAAAAGGAATTCCACAACCTGCTCGGAGAGAATCCGCAGGAGAGCCGGCACTATGTCAGGATAGTGAATGACCGTGCATTTGAGAGGCTCAAAGGATACCTCGGATGCGGAGATATAGTCTTCGGCGGGCACACCGATGAGTCCGAGCGTTATTTCGAGCCTACCGTGCTCGACAACGTCAGCCCGGACTCACCGGTCATGCAGGAGGAGATATTCGGTCCCATATTTCCGGTCCTCACATTCTCAGACATCGACGAGGCCACGGACTTCATAGTCAGCCGCCCCAAGCCGCTCGCTCTCTACTATTTCGGAAGCAAGGGAAAACAAGTCCTTCGCCGCACCTCATCCGGCGGTGCCTGCATCAACGACACCATCATGCACATAGCCAACGAGAACCTCCCGTTCGGCGGGGTCGGCAATTCGGGAATGTCCTCCTACCACGGGAAGGGGAGCTTCGATGCCTTCACTCATCACAGGGCAGTCGTGAAAACCCCTACGTTCCTCGACCTCCCGTTCCGCTACATGCCCTACAGGCTCTTCGACCTCACAAAAAAACTGCTGTAGAGGCTAGCGTTCGTCATATATCGCGGTAGCCTCCTTAATCTGGCGGAGGAGTTCACAATAGTGGCGCTCATATTCGTTCCGCGTGGTCTTGCCGTGACACCGACCGAGGATGTTCTTCAGCCTCAGAAGCTCGCCGTAGAACAGTTCACGGGAGTTGTTGATAGACTTGAGGTTAATCTTTGACTGCCAGTTGTAGCCGGCCTTCCCGAAGGCGCTGTCTTCGCGTTCATCTTCCGGACAGCCGCAGACCGGTGTGTCGCGGTGCAGAAAATCGTCCCCACCGGAGAGGAGCGTCTGCTTTGCCGTGCTCACCCTCTTGTCCGCGCCGGAAATCAGGGTCGCCACATAGACCTTCTGCATGATCATCTCCGCCCTGGACGGCTTCTTCCATGTCTTTCCGAAAAGTTCATCGCGGATGTCGTCGAGCCAATTCATAAGGGTGTAGGCATCGTCAGGGGAGGCTATGTGAGAGGAGAGAATCACGTTATTGAAGGTGGAAAAGAGGTCGGACGCGGCGTTGAACTGGACAATGCGTCCCTTGTCGATGGCAATCGGGAACTTCCCCGTCACGCTCCTGTCTGAAACCCAGTCGCTGTGGCGAATCTCGTCAATCACCCACTTGAGCGATGCCCTCTGGACACTTGCAGGGACGGCCACGGCCTTCGGGGAGTCCTGATCAGCCGATGAGGGGTAGAGATAGACACCGCCTACATTCATGATTACATTGCCGATGTAGCGGTAGTACTGCTTCACAAGCTGCTCGTAGCGGTACTGGCCCAGAGTCCCGTCCCGGTCGTCCGAGTCATCCATCCATTCGTTGAAATGGGCGAGGATATATTTCAGATTGTCAATACCGTAGCGAGATGATTTCATCGGGTCGTCTCCCAGATCCTCCTCAATCGCGCTCGGGTCGTAGCGCACGGAAACCTGCTGCCTTCCGTAACGGTAGGCCGGGTCTCCCGCCTTCTCATCGACCCATTTCTCTACAACGGAAGCATCGTCCCTGATGGTGGCGGCTTCCGGAACTGGACAATAGGCATATTTCACGAGGAACCGGTCATATTCACCGAGGAACGGCGGGGTGAGTCTGACACCCTCGTCCTGCGGCTGCGCGACATAGTTGAAACGCGCATAATCCATTATGGAAGGAGTCGTTCCATACTTTTGCGTGAAAGAGGCGCTGCGCAGCGAATCTGTAGGAAAGGCCGCCGAGGCCGCCATGTTGTGCATGAAGCCGAGGCAGTGTCCCATTTCGTGAGCGACGATGTACTCCATGGTCTCGTCGAGCACATCTTCCGGCATCCTCCTGCCCCTCACCCTCGGGTCAATCTGCGAGGTCTGGCAGAAGCGCCACCCGTTCGCGAGCTTCACCACATCGTTATAGACCAGAATGGATGCATTTATGATTTCTCCCGTCTCCGGATCCACCCATGAGGGTCCCATTGCGTTGGCAACAGTCGATGGAATGTAGCGTATGCATGAATATTTGAGATTGTCCGGGTCGAACTCAGGGTCGTCGGCCGGAAAGTCGCGCACCTGAATGACATCCTTGAGCCCGATTTCCTCAAAAGCGCTGTTCCAGCGAAGGATGCCGTTCGCGGCGGCTGTTTTCCATTTTTCCGGGAATGCGTCGTCCATATAAAACACGATGTGTTTCCGGGGCTCCACAGCCTCTCCGCGGAGCCATGCCGCAGTGTCGGATGGCTGCACGTCCCAGCGGTGAATCACGGAATAGACCCCGATGTTGTCCCCGTCGCTGTTCAGGTCGCGCCTGTTTGAGAGGAAAATTCCAAGCCTTGAGTCGGCTATGCGCGGACGCATCCTATGTTCCGGCAGCAGCAGGATGCTCCTCGTCGTGCGTATGGTGTAGGGCTCGTCCTTGCGGAGGACGGCCAGGCCGAGTATGTCGGAATTGACGGCGTAGGTGTATCTTGAGACTATGCTCACATTGTCGCTGAACGCCTTGACTCCCTCGATGATAGGGGAGTTCTTCTTCAGGGTATATTTCGTGCTCACGAGATTAGACGTGCCGGATTTCACAGGTCCGAGCCGCGTGTTGTCCCCGCTGAAGAACGAGCCTGCCTCAAAGACCACCGCTCTTCCGTCAGGGCTTTCGCAGAAGAGGCTGAAAGTCTCAAGGACGGTGTCGAGCGAATTGCGCTCCACCGCCTTGATTTCAGCCGGGTCGTTCATGTCGTGGTCAGGGCGTGGGCTGATTTCACAGAGGTTTATGGTGAGGCTGTCGGCCCGTTCGAACCTGACATGGAGCGGCTTCACCGGCTTGTACCCTACGGAGAGAATCTCCGGGTTGCTCACGGCGGTGACCGTGGAGGCAATCAGCATCCTTCTGCCGAAATTCTTCTTAGGAAGTTCGATGTAGAGCTTCTTGCCGCAGTGGTGCAGCTTCATGAAGCCGTCTTCAGAGCCGGCAGTGACGCAGGTTTTGTCCTTCATGAAGGTCTTTTCATAAAGGTTCTTCCCGCCCTTGGATGAGGCGCTGTCGGTCTTTTCACTCTTCGCTTCATCCACGGCGCACGCGGCGCGGAGCGGCGCCGGGAAGGCAACCGCAATGAACATCGCCGCGCAGACACACACGAGCATTCTCTTTGAAATCCTTATCATATTCCATTCATTCATTACAAACTTTCGCTAGTTACAAACTTCTTATTCATTACAAACATCTTATTCATTACCCCCCCCCAGCTCATTGCAAGCCTTCAGTCCGGGGCAAACCGGCTTTATATCCGACAGGGTACGGCCCGCCCGCTCAGTCGCGGCGCTCCGGCGTGACCTTGCCGCTGAAAGACATTGTCCTGTCGGAGTATATCACCCTTACCTCCGTATCTCCGCCAATCACAATGCCTTCCGGAACCGCACAGGACCACAGGTGAGGGGAGGCGAGACGCCGCATCGGGATGAAGTCCCCGCGCCTGCGACGACGCTCTTTCCTGCTGAAACTGTCATTGTAGCGGATGATGTCCCGAACTTCCGGTGCGATGTTGTCGGTACGGCGGCATTTCACTCTGATTTTCCGACCATCGCGACCTCGCATTTCAAGTTCTACCTTACCATTGACATGACCTCCGTAGGCATTCACAAAAAGGCTGTCTCCTTCGGAGCGGAGCGAGAACTGGTCCGCAGCATCCCGTCCAACTGCCTTATAATGTGAACGATAACTGCCATCACGGCTGAAATCCACAATAAAATATCCTCTCGGGGCTCCGCAGTTCATCCTGGCGTTCGGGACTGTACCCCGCTTCTCGACCGCGGCCGCACCCCGGATAAGCGCCGGCTCGCGGACTCCGCGCCACCAGCTCCCGCAGGTCGCTCCGACACCGATTTCCTCGACTTCAACACCGTCCTTCACCGCGATGTCCGAGCGGAAAACCTGATGCAGATGAGCAGAGACAAGGAGCAGCCTCGGATGCTGTCCGACAATGGCATAGAGACTGTCCCGTCCCTTGCAGTATTTCAGCGGCACATGGGTCGCGAGCACGATTTCCTGACTCTGCGGCGCACTGGCTATAATCCCCGACAGCCATAGTTTCTGCCCTTCCGAAAGCCCTGAACTGCGGTCGTCGCGGTTGTTGTTCATCAGGATGAACCTCACGCCCTTGTCCGAGTCCGGAACCAGCCTCCATTTCCCGGACTTGCGGACGGCCACGAAAGTCGTGTCCATGTAGCCGAATGTCCTTCGGAACGTCTCCCGCTCGTCGTGGTTCCCGGGAATGCACAGGTACGGAAAGGGGAGCGAGTCCAGCGAGGCCCTGCTCGGAGCCATCAGTTCCGGCCTGTCATTCACGACGTCGCCCATTATGACGGCAAGGTCGATGTCCCGGGACTCGCGCAGCTCACGATAAACCGTTCTCCGCGCATAGTCAAGCTCCGTGGAGTCATCGACCTGCGGGTCACCGACGAAGGCGACGCGAAAATCACGCGCGCCGGCTGCGGAAGCCGTCACGCAGAGCAGCAGGGACGCGAAAAACGCCGGCGAGATACCTTTCAATATGCGAAACGACATTGTTGCACCTTCAAAAACATAATATCATCGACAAAAAAGGGATGCGCCGTCGGGCACATCCCTGCAAAGTTAGTGAAAGTTTCGCGGTATCCGCAGGATTATTCCGCAATATTGGTGCAGATTACATATTTGTAGGTTGTCGCATCCTGATATACAATGTATCCCGCGCCGTCGGCTCCGAACTGGATGTCGATTCCCGAAGTCTGATTTGCTTCTACTGCAACAGGCTCGCTCCAAAGTTTGGTCTTGGAGTTTATGTATCTTACATAGCTCGGCGCTCCTTCAGTGAAGGTGTTTCCATAGACAACATAAGGAACATCGTTGTCATCGAGCGCCATGCTCAGATAGCGGCATTTGTCCGACAGAACACCGGACATCACACCTCCGACAATAGTTGTCGTCTTTTTGTCGATGTCGTATTTCACGACACCTATCTCCTTGTCCTCGCCTGCATAGTCTGCTCCTGCGACGAGATAGACATCACCGTTGGAGGCGACATCAAAGTTCATAGCGCCATATTTAAATGAGGCGGTCGTGATAGGCGTCTCATTGTCTGTCTTGAGCGGATGAACCGCCGCGCAGACAGTCTTCCACGCATTGTCAGCGTATTTGTAGATGTAGAACTCGGCCTTCGTGTAGTCGAGGACGAAGATGTAAGGAACGCCGTCAATCCATTTTACACGGGTGTTGTATGTGGCGCTTCCTGCCCAATCCGGGAGTGTGCCGAACTGGCTCCATTCCTTGCCGTCGTAATGGCAGACATTGATTCCTCTCCTTACCAGACCGGTAGCCGCATTTGCCTTGTTACTCATAAGAAAAAGATAGACATTGTTCTCGGCAATCGGGACAATGCTGCTCGAACCTACGGAATTTCCGGTTGGCTGAAGTATTGCGGAAGCGTCTCCGACAGCCTCGGCCTTGCCGTTTTTGTAGGCATAGACCTTGACCTGTTTGGATGTCTTGTCATAGAGTGCTCCGTAAGGAACACCGTCAGGGGAACATCCTGATGCAATATATTGAGCGGCTTCCGTCCCTGCCTCTCCAATCTGCGCGAGAGCCGCGCCGTCATAGGCGAGCATGACAGGATGGCTGCCTTCCTTGTCATATCCGAAAAGGTAGAGATTCTTTCCGTCCGGAGAAAGGGTCATTGCCGGCTCCGAGGTGAACTCAACAGAAGACTCGGCCTTCTTTACCCATTTGGCAGGTTCGCCGACCGTAACGGTGACGGTGTAGAGCGCGTTGGACTTCTCGTTCACCGTGACGAGGATTTCAACAGGGTAGGTGAAATCCAATGCGGTGACACCGCTTTCAATCTCCTCCTCGCCTACGGTCACGGCTGCGCCCTCAGTGACGGTGAATGTCGGGACGAGAGACTTGAGAGCATCCTCGTCGGTTCCGTAGGGGAGAGTGACGCTGATTGCCGACGAAGGATTCTCAACCGTAACGTCAGACTTCAGCACCGCGTTCTTCTCGGCAGTGAATCCGAATGAAGACATGGTGACTTCAACAACCGGCACCTCTTCCTCGGCCGGCTTGCAGGCAAACGCACACGCGGCGATTGCCACAAAAAACAGAAGCTTTTTCATAATACCTTTATTTATAAAAACTTGATGATGTTTCAAATGTCATGTTCAAACTCCCCATAGCCCTAGTTTTTTTTTGGGGGGGGAGCGCCCCAACTACTTGGTCTTGGTGATTTTTATGGAAATGTTCCTCTTCGACGGCCCCGGCATCCCGAGTATGATTCCATCGTCGGAGCAGGTACTCAGCCTTAGGGTCAGCGAGTTGTCCTTTGACGGGTCAAGCCCGTGCGGCAGCCATTCGATTATGAACGCCTTGTCATACACCCCCGGGACAAACTTCACCGACGGCTGGGAAACCACCTTGTAGTCAACCCCTTCCGTCAGCCCGTCTCCGGCCTCGACCTCGACTTCCACCGAAACGGTGTCGTCCCGTTTGACCGTGCAGAAATGAATCATATACTGACCCACGACGGAGCCTGCCTCATTTATGACCGTCGAGCTTGAACTGCCCGGGTCAAAGGCTATGTAGTAGTCGCTGAACTCCTTGAAATCGTTCAGATGGCACGAGGCCATGGTCAGCGACAGCAGCGACAGCAGCGACAGCGCAAATATTTTCAAATTCTTCATCGACATATCAATATATCCTCGATATTTTCCTATGTTTCAATATGTTCCTAATTCCGGAAATTGCCTCCGACCGTGTTCCGTCATCTCTGCGTCTCGTTGTTAGGGTTCGGCTGAATCTCCTTGTTCGCCTCGATTTCCACGCCCGGGATAGGGAATATGAAGTCGTCGTTCGGGTACTGTATGAACTTTACCGTCGCGGTCGAGGCCTCGTCCCTTTCAAGATTCTCGCGCAGCCTGGTTATGTCCCAGAGCCGGAAGCCCTCGTGGTAGAGTTCCTTGATTCTCTCCCGCTCAACTGTCTCGGCAAGTTCCTTCGCGTCGCCGTAAGACGGAAGACACGAGGATTCCGGGAGTCCCGTCGCCCTTGCCCGCAGCTTCGCTACGTCACCGGCGGCGACGTCAAGGTTCCGGTTCAATGCGCAGAGAGCCTCGGCGCGGATAAGGTACATCTCGGACAGTCTCGAAACGAATACATCGACCGCCTTCTCCTTGTCAGACACATCTTCGAGTATGGTGTATTTCATCGAGCAGCCCTTGGAGCCGGTCCGGCCGTCATAGTTCAGGAGGCTGTAGCGGACGTCCGGATGCGCGGAGTCCTCGTCGGCCCGAAAAATGTCAAGTAGCTTCTTCGACGGAAGCAGATAGAAGCTTTGACAGTCAAAGGCTTTGGTCAGATCCCTGGATTCCCCGTAGCCGTCAAGGGCGAAGATTGTCTCGGAGCCCCGGTTGTTCACGGTGGTGAACATATCGAAATACCCGTCTCTCGGAGTGAGGCTGAAGCCGTAGTCCTCAATGACGTCGGAAGCGGATTTCAGAGCCTGTTCATAGTCCTCCATATAGAGGCATACCCTTGCGCGAAGAGCCTCCACGGCCGCTTTCGAGACATAGTGCGTGTCCGGAGACTTGTCGTCGGGGAGGAGGGAATATGCGGTCGCGAGGTCTTCGAGAATGAAGGCGTAGGTCTCGCGTGCCGAGGTACGGACAATTGATGCGTTAAGATTCGGGAACGACCTCATGACCACAACCCCGAGATGCGAAGCGTCAGGGGTGTAGCCGTAGTGCTGGCTGTAGCAGAGGGCGAGGTCGAGTGTCGCGAGCGCCCTCAGATAATGAGCCTGCGCAATCTGGCTCTCGACCTCCTGTTTCCTGAGCGGGTAGCGTTCGGCGACCTGAGGCGCGTAGTCTATGACCTCGCAGGCATTCAGGACAATCTCGTAGGCGGATTTCCAGACAAAGCCTATCGGGGTGGCGTTGTAGGATTCCGAGAGGTCGAAATTGTAGAGATAGGACCACGCCGAGCTTTCCGCCGCGTTCATCGTCACCATGTCCCCGCAGATTTCCGGGTAGAGAATCATGTATTTGTCCGTCAGCGTGTTCATCAGCGAGTAGCATCCCGTGACCGCCGCCGTGACGCTCTCCGGGGAGTCATAGAACGACTCGATGTCGCTCTTGCCGATTTTCTCCACCTCAAGAAAGTTGCAGGAGACGGCGCCGAGGCAGACAAGGGCAACGGACTGTATGTTAAATATCTTTTTCATGTCAGAACTGGCAGTTAATTCCTAAGGTTATCGTCCTGTTCCGGGGATAGCCGTACATCATCGTTTTGTACGAGTTCTCGCCGGCCTTCATGTCCGGGGTGAAAATATACACGTTGTCGCAGATGAGCGAGAATCCCATGCCCTTCATCTTCATCCGGGAGACTATCCTCTGAGGCAGATTGTAGGTCAGCGAGATGCTTGCGAGATCGAAGTTCGTTCTGTTGTAGAGCTGTCTGGTGGACTTCATCTGGGATTTTGTCGAAACTTGCGAGACTTTCGGCAGCAGGGCTTTCTGCCCCGGAGTCGTCCAGCGGTACTTATAGACCTCCACGGCCTGATTTCCGTTGCTTGAGGTTATGTCGTACCCGTCGGCTATCATCTGGTTGGCGTAGGTGGCGAGTGCCCATCCTCCGATGGAATAATTCAGCTGCACGCGCAGGCTCAGGTTCCCGTACTGGAACTCATTGATGAATCCGCCGAAAACCACAGGATTCCGTGACTTGTCGGCCAACAGCCGCCTGTTGGAGGTGTTGTAGGTCTTCGTCAGGTCGCCGTTGGCGTCATACCACATCGCGGAGCCGTCGGTCGGATCGACCCCTGCCCATTCCACAAGATAATAGACATTCTTCTCATAGCCGGCCTTGTTGGCGTACTCCCCGTAGCTTGTCAGCATATCGTTGTAGAGTTCCAGTATGCGGTTGCGGTTGTGCGCCATGTTCAGGGTCGAATACCATGTGAAGTCGCCCCGGCGGACGTTGGTCGTGCGGAGGTCAATCTCCACGCCCTGATTGCGCACTGAGCCGATGTTCGCATAGACCTTGTCCGCCGAAACGGCTCGTGAGACATAGACACTCGACAGAAGGTTGTTCGTGGTGTTGTTGTAGTATTCGATTTCAAAGTCGAGTATGTCCTTCAGTTCAATCCTCGCGCCGACATTGAACTTTGCGGTCGTCTCCCATGAGAGCCCCGGGTTCGGGACACTGGAAATCGTCGCGCCGGAGAGCCTGCCGTAGCTGAACGAGTCGGAATAGAGATAGCTGCCCTTGGCCACGGACGTGTCAAGCCTCGAATTTCCGTCGATTCCGTAGGATGCCTTGAGCTTGAGCATACGGATAAGGTCAGAATTGAAAAACGCCTCCTTGTGTATGTTCCACGATGCGCCGACTGACCAGAAGTTTGCCCAGCGGGCATATTTGCCGAAGTTCGAGTTTCCGTCGCGGCGATAGTTCGCGGAAATGTAGTAGCGGGAGTCATAGGAATATGAGGCCCGGCCTATCATCGACAGCCTGCGGTCGGGATCAGTGCCGCTGGAGGCCAGGACGGTCGATTTGTCGGCGTAGGAGATTTCCTTGATGTTGTCCGTCATGAATCCCTGTGCGCTGGCATTGAGATACTTGTTTGTGTGGCTGTAGAGTTCCAGGACGGCAAGGGCGGAGACGCTGTGCCTGCCGAACCTGCGGCTGAAGTTGAGCCTGTTGACATTTTGCCACGACATATAGTTGGCGTCACCCCGGTGCGAATACCCGACTGCCTCCCCGGTCGTGTCCATGCCTTCGAGAGTCTTCTTCGAATAGTATATGTCCTCGTGGGAATGCGTGAGGTCGAACGCGAAGAGGGTGGTGAAGTCAAGCCCCTCGATGATGTGGAAGGCGAGTTGCCCGTTCGCCTTGACGTATATGGACGTCTGGGTGTCGTCTCCTTCCTCCCTGTTCGGTATCTTGTTGTAGGTGAACCTCTTGACCGCCCAGTCGGAAAGCGACTGGTCCCAGACCTTGTAGTAGAGCCGGTAGCTGCCGTCGTCGTTGTAGGGCGAGAGGACGGGGGAGAGTTCAAGATAGGAATCGCCTATGCTCACGATGTTGTTCACGTTGTAGGAGCCGTTGAGGCCGGCCGTGAAGTCCAGCCATTTCGCGATGCTGTAGCTGTTCTTGCTGCTGAGCGTGAATCGCTGCTGGTCATCCTTTTTGACGGTGTGTTTTTCCCGGTAATATGAGACCGAGGTGTAGCTGGACGACTTTTTCGTGCCTCCGCTGAGTGAGACGTTCGCATAGATGTTGTTTCCAAGACCTATGCATTCGTCATACCACGAGGTCGTCGTCGTGCTGTACGAGTTCATGTCGTTGTCCTGAAGAGGGAAGTTCTCCATCGTGTAGCCGGAATTAAGCCACGCCTCTTTCGCCACCTCCATGTACTGGGAGGCGTTCATCATCTTGAACATCGTGGATTTGTCCGCCGCGACGACGCCGAAGTTCATTTTCGCCGAGACGCTGAGCGGGCGGTTCTTTCCGCCGGATTTCGTCGTTATGAGTATGACCCCGTTCGAACCGTTGGAACCGTAGATCGTCGTCTGGTCCGCGTCCTTCAGCACAGTGATGGACTCGATGTCGTCGGGATCCAGAAACGAAAGCGGGCCGACCGTGCTCGACATACCGGTCATCTGGTTGGTCCTGCCGCCGGTGTAGAACTGCACGCCATCGACAATCCAAAGAGGCTCGCTTGATGCCGCAAGGGAAGCGTCGCCGCGCACTCTCGTGTTGAACCGCGAGCGCACAGTCGTGGCATAGTCGGCGTTGGGCGAGACGGAAAGCCCGGGCACAAGTCCCTGAAGCATATTCTCCACACGGGTCTTGGGCTTATCGACAAGCGAGGCGGAATTGACCTGAAACGCCGAGCCCACCATATCCTCACGCTTCTGCGCGGTGCCGTATGCTCCGACTATGACGGAGCCGTCGAGTTCGTTGTCGGGCAGAAGCCTGACGTTCAGCGTTCCGCCCTCCGGACCCGCGCTGAACTCCTGCGAGACCATTCCGAGGTATTGGAAAATCAGGACGGCGCCTTTGGAAGCCTTCGGCGCGGCAATGGAATAGCGCCCGTCGATGTCAGTGCTGACTCCTGTGGATGTCCCCTTATAATATACGAAGGCACCGACTATCGGCTCCCCGCCGTTGTCGGTCACCTGCCCGGAATAGGCTCCAGTTCCTCCGTCAGACTTCCGCGAAGCCTGCCCGTACGCTGCCCCCCCCAATGACAGGAAGAGGACAACAAGGAGTGATGTACAAATTGAAACTCGGTTTATTTCAGTCATAAACACAACCTTACACTACTTTTACGGTGCAAAAATATGAATAATGATTATAAATTGCAAGAGCTCGACGCTGATACTGTGCGGCGACACCGTCATTGCTGCCCGTATGCTTCCCTGCGGCGGAACTCCGCGACGGTTATCGCGGTCGCCACAGCCGCGTTCAGAGATTCGGAGGTCTGAGCCCCCGCCGGCCATGGCGGTATGAAAAGTCGCTCCCTGATTCTTGCCCCGAGCTGAGGCGAGATTCCGTTGGATTCGTTCCCGATGACAATCACGGCAGGGGAGTCGCCCCCCGTTGAGAACTGGCGGCGGTAGATGTCCTGCCCATCGAGGAATGTCCCGTAGAGATGCCCGGCAGCGTCCGCAACAGCATCAGCAAGCGCCTGCAAATCACAATAGTGGAACTTCACCCTGAAAATAGCGCCCATCGTCGCCTGTACCACCTTGGGATTGAAAAGTTCCACCGTGTCCGGAGCGGCGAACACCCTGTCAATTCCGAACCAGTCGGCAATACGGATGATGGTGCCGAGATTGCCCGGGTCGCGGATGGTGTCCAGCGCAAGAAACAGCCCCTTTGAGCCTATGGCCTCGGCAAGCGAACCGTTGCCGTCCAGCCTGATGTCATCGGGCTTCCTGAGTACGGCAAGAACGGGAGACGGCGACGCAAGAGACGAAATCCTGGCCATCGCATCCGCTCCGATTTCCTCCGTCCGCCATATCCTTTCCACCTCGAATCCCGATTTCACGGCCTCCGCGACCATTTTCTCGCCTTCCACGACGAACACGCCGTACTCGTCCCTGAACTTTTTCTGCGCCAGGGACCGGAGCCATTTGATTTCACTGTTCGACATTATGCCCATATCCAAATATTTTTAGGGACACACATACATCCCGAATCGTGCAAAGTTAAGAAACATTCTAAAAAATATTCTTTTACAATGGGGATATATGCGTATAAATCCATAACTTTGCAGTGTATGTGCCTTTCGGGCGACAGGTTTTCGCGACATTTTGCAAGACGAGGTTTATGATACACGGGATTCGGGGATATGCGGCCATTCTGTTTCTCGCCGTCATAGCGACGGCGTGCAGCACGACCCGTGTTCTCGGAGACGGGGAGTACAGCCTCGCAGGAACGAAGGTTAACGTGACAAACAGGACGAAGGATTTCAAAGAGTCCGGGCTTGCCGCATACATAAAGCAGAAGCCGAATTCAAACTTCATCTTCGGCTGGAATCCGTTTGTGAGCGTCTATAACTGGTCCAACGGCAAGGGAAAGGGATGGGACAAGTTCGTGCAGAAGCTCGGCGTCGCGCC
>DJPQ01000009.1:13263-14032 GCA_002439805.1 Bacteroidales bacterium UBA6408 | reverse complement strand
TCAGGGTGAAGAAAAAGAAGGTCTATGTCACCTATGACATCACGCTCGGGAAGCGCTACAGGATTGACAGCATTTCATTTCAGCTGCCGCAGAGAGGCTCACTTGCCGCGGACTTTCTGGAGGACGTGCCGAACTCGACCGTGAAGGCGGGGGACTGGCTGTCGGAATCCGCTCTTGAATCGGAGACTGTCCGGGCAACATCTGTGCTGCGCGATAAGGGCTATTATACATTCAACAAGAACTACTTTTTCTGCGAGGCCGACACGCTCGGGACTCCAGGACGGGCACGCCTGCAGGTAAGTCTGAACGAATACACGAGGAATGAGACCCCGAAGGAGGCCGCGCCGTTCAGTAAATTCAGATTCGGCGAAGTCATCATATCCTACCCCTCTAAGCTGAAAGTGCGCGAAGGTGTGCTTGATGGGCTGACTTCCATTCGTCCCGGCGACATCTACAGCGAGACGGCGGTCAACCGCACCTATTCCAGGCTCTCCTCACTGAGGATGTTCTCCGGAGTCAACATCGGAGTCACGCCCGTTGACAGCAGCACCGTGAACTGCGCCATAAGCCTCATGCCGTCCAAGCTTCAGGGCTTCAAGGTCAATCTTGAGGCGTCGGTGAACTCTTCGGGACTTTTCGGGGTGTCGCCGCAGCTTTCCTACTATCACAAGAACATCTTCCGGGGAGGAGAATGGCTGAACCTCGGATTCATGGGCAATTTCCAGTTCAAGTTCAACGACAGCGTCCGTTCCAACGAGTTCGGAGTGAG
>DJPQ01000009.1:3599-13183 GCA_002439805.1 Bacteroidales bacterium UBA6408 | reverse complement strand
TCGGACATAAACGCCTCCTACAACTACCAGAGCCGCCCGGAATACACCCGCAACATCATATCCACCTCGCTCGGCTTCAACGGCAACGCCCGCTCACGCTTTTACTATCAGGTCTATCCGGCACAGCTCAGCATCATCCGCATCTTCAACCTGGACTCCGAATTCCTCGAAAACCTGAAGAGCGACCCGTTCCTCCAGAATGCATATCAGGACCACTTTGACCTTGGAGCCGGCGGAACTCTCTACTATACGACCAATTCCGACGTGAATCCCAAGACCACTTATGAATATGCCAGACTGCAGGCCGACATTTCCGGCAATGTGCTCAGCATTTTCAAGCCGCTCATGTCCAAGGACGGCAACGGTTCGGGAATGATCTGGAATACGCCGTACTCGCAGTATGTCCGTGCGGAGCTCACGCTCGGCAAGACATGGCGCTTCGGCAAGGATGACAGGCACGGGTTCGCGACAAGGGTGCAGGCCGGCGCCGGCTATGCCTACGGTAACTCTTCCGCGCTGCCTTTCGAGAAGCATTTCTATGCCGGAGGCGCGAACAGCATGCGCGGATGGCAGGCTCGCAGCCTCGGCCCGGGTCTCGCCGCGAAGGACACGACTTTCGTGATTCCGAACCAGACCGGTGACATGAAGCTGGAGGCGAACGTCGAGTATCGTTTTCCGATGTTCTGGATGTTCTCAGGCGCGGTGTTCGTCGATGCCGGCAATGTCTGGAACCTGAAGGCCGCAGCATCCGACAGCAGCGATGACGATTCATGTCCATCGCATATCGACGGCACGACTCTCTGGACCGGAATGGCGATGAACTGGGGACTCGGCCTGCGCCTCGACCTGGACTTTCTCATCCTCCGCATCGACTGGGGAATGCGCCTGCACGACCCGGCCCGCAAGCGTGGTTCCTGCTGGCTCCAGCCCGAGCAATGGTTCCAACGCGACGGCTACGCCCTCCATTTCGGCGTCGGTTATCCGTTCTAGCGAACGGATAACCGGCTCCCTTAACCCCTGTCGCTCCGCGACATCCCCTATTAGGGGAATGCGACCTCCATTTCATTCCGGTCGGCGACTCCATTCCTCCGTTGCACTCCGTCACTCCATCGCGGCGACTTTTGCCGCCTTGTCCAGCGAACGGATAACCGGTTTCCTTAACCCCTGTCGCTCCGCGACATCCCCTATTAGGGGAATGCGAGGTTATTTCTTGTAGTATTTCGGCCAGAGGGCGGAGAGGCGGGCGGAGAGTTCCGCTTCCTTCTTGTTGTCGGCGGGGTCGTAGAGGCGTGTGCCGGAGAGGCTTTCGGGCATGAATTCGAGGTCGGTGAAGTGACCCGGGTAGTCGTGGGCGTACTTGTAGCCGTCGGCGTAGCCGAGTTCTTCCATCAGCTTGGTCGGGGCGTTACGCAGGTAGAGGGGAACCGGAGCGGTCTGAGTCTGCCCGGCGAGTTCGAGCGCCTTGTCGATGGCGAGGTAGGCCGAGTTGCTCTTGGGCGAGGTCGCGAGGTAAATCGTCGTCTCAGAGAGCGGGATACGCGCTTCGGGCATGCCTATGCTGTGAACGGTCTGGAAGCAGGCGTTGGCAAGCAGCAGGGCGTTCGGATTGGCGAGGCCGATGTCCTCGGCGGCGAGAATGCAGAGCCTCCGCGCTATGAAGAGCGGATCCTCGCCGCCCTTGAGCATACGCGCAAGGTAATAGACCGCGGCGTTGGGGTCGGAGCCCCGCACGGACTTGATGAACGCCGAGATTATGTCGTAGTGCATCTCGCCGCCCTTGTCATAGATGGCCATGTTCTCCTGAAGGCTGGCGGTCACGAGGGCGTTGTTGAGCACGATTTCGTCGCCGGGCTTATGTGCGGAGACTATTATATCTATTATGTTGAGCAGCTTGCGCGCGTCTCCGGACGAATAACGGAACAGGGCGTCTGTCTCGTCCACGCGGATTTTCATGCTCTTCAGGACGGAATCCTCGGCAAGCGAGCGAGTAAGCAGTCCATTCAAGTCCTCTTTCCCGAGAGACTTGAGCACAAAGACCTGACAGCGCGAGAGAAGGGGAGTGATGACCTCGAACGAGGGGTTTTCAGTTGTGGCTCCTATGAGAACGACAGTTCCGTCTTCCACGGCGCCGAGAAGCGCGTCCTGCTGCGACTTGCTGAAACGGTGAATCTCGTCGATGAACAGCACCGGAGCCACGCCACGGCTGAAAAGTCCCTGAGACTTGGCCTTCTCGATGACCTCGCGGACTTCCTTCACTCCGGAGCTCACGGCCGAAAGCGTGAAGAAATCCCGCCCTGCCGACTTTGCCACGATGTTCGCGAGAGTCGTCTTTCCCACTCCCGGAGGTCCCCAGAGAATGAACGAGGTCAGGTTTCCGCTCTCAATCATGTTCCGCAGCACGCATCCCTTTCCGACAAGATGCCTCTGCCCCACATAGCCGTCAAGGCTGTGGGGACGCATTCTTTCCGGAAGTGGTGCAGACATAATCGTTTTTCTTTATTTTCAGTTTATGAAGCAGAGACCGAGGAGTTTGATAAAAAGTGGGAGTTCAAGGCGCAGGGCGAAGGCCAAACCGCAGCAACCTCATGGTCGTGAGGATTTGGACAAACACCGCAACGCGGGAATCACCTTTTTTTGCAGACTACTCGATTTTCTTGGCGTAAACTCTACGACGTTTATGCTGCTCCCTGTCAAAATACTTCCACATTGCCTGAATCTTGTCATTGGTCTCAAGCTCAGCCGTAGTCTCTGCATATTTGAATCCCATGGCCTTGAGACGTGGATATAGATCCGTCATAATCACAGCGTTGAGTCCCTTTCCGCGATAGTCCTCGCGCACTCCGATCAGAAGCATATCTATCGTGTCGCCCGGCTTCCAGAAAATTGCCTTTAGAAGGTGATACCAGCCGAACGGGAACAGCTCGCCATTGCATTTCTGAAGTGCCTCGGAGATGTCCGGCATGGTCACGCCGGCAGCCACAAGCTCGCCCTTCTCGTTCTCGACGAAGCTGAGCATCCGCGTGTCCAGAAGTCCAAGATAGAGCTTCGTGTAGGCGTCAATCTGCTTGTCCGAAAGGAGCGAGAACCCGTAGAGCTTGTAGTAGGTCTCGTTGATGAGCTTGAAGAACTTGCGTCCGTAATTCTCCTTGTTAATCATACGGCGCGTCACCTTGCGGACATTCAGCTTGTTCTTGGCAATCACGATGTCCGCGTACTTGTAGTAGCGCTCCGGAAGCTCGTCCGGGATTGTAATCCGGTACTCCATCCAGTCGGTCTCCTTCTTGTAGCCGAGCTTTTCCATAATTTCCGGATAATACGGATAGTTATAAATCCCGGGAAGCGTAGCGAGGCGGTCAAATCCCTCCACGAGCATTCCCTCGGGATCGAAGTCGGTGAATCCGAGCGGGCCGGCAATCTCCGTCATCCCGCGTTCCTTGCCCCATGCCGCCACCGCGTCCAGAAGAGCCTTCGCGACCTCCTCGTCATTGATGAAGTCAATCCATCCGTAGCGGACCTGCTTCACCTTCCAGCTCTCGTTTGCCCGTGAGTTGATGATTCCCATAACCCTGCCTGCAAGTTTCCCGTCCTTATAGGCCAGGAACATCTGCGCCTGACAGAAATCATAAGCCCCGTTCTTCTTCGGATTAAAAGTGTTGTAGTCATCCGAAATCAGGCTCGGCGCATAGTATTTGTTGCCCTTATAGAGGTCATTTGCAAAATGAATAAAGTCCCTGAGTTCCTTTCTCGTCTGAACCTTGCGAATTTCTACTGACATATCTTCTGTTATTTGTTTGTTGTTATCATGTTGTCCCCGTTCCGAGGAAATATTCTCCTATTTGGCCGCGTACTTTCCGCAGTATTTCCCGAACATAATGTTTATTCCGTAAGTCACCGACGTATTCATACGATTGAGAGGAATGAACTGCGGAGAGATGTTGAGCATCGGGATATATGAGTCCGTGCCCATGAAAAAGTTGAATCCCGGAAGGTGGAAGGTGAGGGCGAAGCCGGCCGAGTGGCCGAACGTCGAACAGGCGTAGTTCGTCGCCACGCTGAACCAGTTCGTGGGGTTAACATTGACGGAGAGCCGTCCCTCGCTCCACGTGTATATTCCGGCAATCTTCGTCGTCGAAAGCAGTCCGACTGACATCCTCCGGTAGAACGGCATCCTGTACTCCAGTCCGACATAAAGCGTAGGGTCGAGTCCGAGAACCTTCTTTGTCCTGTCCTCTTCTAGATTGAAATCAAGACACTTAAGCAATGTCTCTCCGAGATTCTCGTCAAAGTCCTCGCCGCTCTTCACTATGTATGTCTTCTTCGGATTGCCGTCCGCATCCCTTGCAGCGGAAGCTGCGGAGTAGTTGTTCCACGAAATGAATCCAAGGTCGGTCACGGAAACCGAAGCCGTGAAATCCCGCAGAAAATCGACCGTTACGCCCAGATCCACGGCGCCGCCGAGGTTGGTGAAAGACTCAGTGAGTGCGTCGTCCTCAAAGCTGTATGTCTTAATGGACTCCTCCCAATCGACATATCCCTGCTCGTTCAGCGGAAGATACATTCCCAATGGCAGGGCGGCCTGCAAAGTTCCGTCGGTCACCGCATACATTCCCTCCGCTCCGGTCGTCACCTGAGTTCCTTTTAGTGACACGCTCGCGTCGGCAAGTCCCAGCAGGAACTTCGCCCTCGCACCGAAGCGGACATATCTCCCTATCGGAAGAGAAAATCCGTAGGCCCATGATATATGAGAGTTTACATTCACTCCGGTCTCGCTGAGGTCAAACACATTCCCGTTCACCGAACCCTCCTTGGCAAAGCGGAAGAGGTCGTAGGGGAGCGAGGTCGCAATGTCTGCCTTTATCGAAAGATCGACATTGTGGAATATCCTGCCCTTCCTGCCCCAGAACCCTAAGGCGAGCAGAGAGAGATCCGTGTTCATGTCCATATAGTTTCTGTCATCGAACTTCTTCATCGCCGCGGAGGCATCGACTTCGGAATTGAGGAATGTAGTGAGGCCGCTTCCGTCCTGCTTCGGGTAGAGGACGGAGGTCATTCCGAGATTGGACTCGACTCCCATATTGAAGTTGCCGAGTACCGGAAGCGCGAAAAATCCTCGGCTGGAGCCCATGGCCGGATTCATCTTGTATTTGAACGCATAGCCATCCATAAAATAGCCGGTCCTCATATTCTGTGCGTTCACCATCAGGGGCGCCGCCATAAGGACAGCGCAGGCAATCATATATTTCAAAGCATTCTTTCTCATAGTCCTTTCATTTTATCGGTTTTCCCAGTCACTGTTTTCCCTGTCACTCTCTGGCGTCTTGTCATTTCCATCGACGAACACTCCGCTTGTAGTGCCCACTATTATGTCCGAAATGGAGATGGACTGCTCCGCATTGAGCGTCACGACCTTGCCTTCCGGAGAGCCGGCCTCGATATGAAGCCTCAGGGTCTGAAGTTTTGAGATGTGAGTGCCCGCGTCGGCGGCAAGCACTATCTTCAGAGGCTTCACAACGGGACCGGTCAGACTGCCCGCCGCAAGTTCAAGTTCGTCAATCGCGTTCCCGTCCTCGTCTTCATACATCACATTCACGCCCTGCACGGCATTGCCTTCGCTGTCAGTAAGCGCGAAACTCAGTTTAGCGTCAAGCGGAAGCGTACTTGTCACATTTGCGCGGATGTAGAGGTCGTCGAAACTGACCTCGTCGAGGTCGAAGTTTATGTCTATATTTTCGTCTCGCCTGAGTTTCAATGACTTGAATGAAAGGGGAGCCTCAATCATGTATGAGAACCCGAGATGGTATTCCTTTCCGACAACCACCGTCACAAACCCGTCTTTGCTGTCCGCGACACCGTTCACCACGATGTCCGAGACAAGGATTTTCTCGGGAATCGGAGAAACAAGCCCCATAAGCCCCGCAACCTTGATTTTCCTGTCGGCAGCAGTGCCGTATTCTCCGGATTCTGAAAGGCAGAATTTCTCGCCGGAAGTGTTTGCCGTGACATAAAAACCGCTTTTTGAACCGTCCACGACCACAGGTCCGGCAGTCGTGCCTCCCGAAACGGCGAAAATATTTGCCGCTATCACTGCATTGAACGGGGTTTCGTTCTCCGCGCTCACGAAGAATCCGACGTCCGCGAGCTCAAACTCAATGTCATTCAGCGCTTCCGGAACATCGCCCACAGCAATTTCCTGACTCTCCGCGCTGATTGTCGGGGAGGCCTTCATAGTCACGGATTTAACCGCCACATCCGTAATCTTCATGACTGTCTCGATCGGGAACGGCTTGTCGGCAAAGGCGAATTTCAGAAATGCAATCTTGCCATCCGCAGTCGCGTCACCTTCGAGGTGCATCTTGCCTTCGTTTGCACCGAAGCCGCTCAGTTCCAGTTTGTTGATGTGACAGCTGAGGCTGAAGATACCGTCGAATGTCTGAGTCTCCTTGATTACGATGACGTTCCGGTGTCCGGCATTCTTCGCCGCAGCATCAATCTCAGCGAATGACGGGAGCGTGCTCTCATCGATGAAGATGAACTCCGGCAGCGTGAACTTATATCCGGACTTTATGCTGATCCGCGTCCCGTCCACAGTCTTGACGGAAAGGGTAAGCAGCGCGTCGAGGTCAGCCTCGCGGATAGTCTCCACGCTGCTGTCAATCCCCGAAACCTGAAGACTCATCGGAATTTTCACGGGATAGTCCAGTTCCTGTCCGATGGCCGACTCCAATGCGACGAAAGTGCGGCTGTCCCCCTTCTCGCAGTCATCGGCGGCAATCTGCCCGAAAGTGTACTTCTCCA
Organism: Bacteroidales bacterium UBA6408; assembly: GCA_002439805.1. GTDB lineage: Bacteria > Bacteroidota > Bacteroidia > Bacteroidales > UBA932 > Cryptobacteroides. The sequence continues at coordinate 6,388 of DJPQ01000009.1, read as the reverse complement.
CTATTTCCTTGGTCGGCTCAACCACGAACATCAGGCTGCCGTCCTCATTTTTCTTCAGGATCCCGTCCGTCTGTCCGTCCGGGAGCAGGATGCCTCCGAGCGAATACGAAAACGAATTGTCCTTGCCCGGAAGGGGAATCTCAATCTGACCGCCGACATTCATTTCCATGTCAATGGGCTTGGTTATGTCATACTCCTTATTGACGCACGAGGATGCGGCAACGAGGATTACAAATGCAAGAAAAGAATTTTTTCTCATATAATATGGTTTTAATTAGAATTATGTCCTGTCAGTAATATTGTGTCCCTATAATCAATGTATGGCTTTCGCCGATTAAGACAAATCCTCGCAAAGGTAAGCAATAAATGGGAGAAAATTTGTATTTTTGCCCCGCTTTTCGCCAACTATAACGGATTTTAACGGAATATTATGGATTTTATCACTCTGCTTCTGCTTGCCGCCGGTCTCTCGATGGACGCTTTCGCAGTTTCGGTCTGCAAGGGAATGTCGATGAAGAAAAGCGGGCTTTCACAGGCTCTCATCGTAGGACTATGGTTCGGTGGCTTTCAGGCGCTTATGCCGGTAATAGGCTATTTTCTCGGCATCCAGTTTCTGGGACTCATCAGCGCGTGGGACCATTGGATTGCCTTCGGACTGCTCGCCCTCATCGGCATAAACATGATACGCGAAGCCTTTGAAAAAGACGACAGGAAAGCGGAAAAGCCGGAAAAGGACGACCTCGCGTTCAGACCCATGCTCATGGCGGCCATCGCGACAAGCATCGACGCTCTGGCTGTCGGAGTCTCGTTCGCGGCAGTCAGCGACGCGAACATCTGGATTTCCGCCGGGACGATAGGCGTCGTGACGCTGGCTTTCTCCGCCTTCGGAGTCAAGGCCGGACATCTCGTAGGAAAGGGGCTGGCGTCAAAGGCTCAAATCGTCGGCGGCGTGATACTCATAGGCATAGGCATCAAGATACTGATTGAACACATGGTTCTCGGACAGTGCTGAGAGGTCCTCGGGACTCTCCATAAGCCCCGTCCGCAGACCGGATTCGAAGTTTCGGGAACGTTTCCGTTGATTTATCGGTGGCAATCCGTACCTTTATAACATCCATACGTCTATCTTTGCCCAAAGTAAGAAGAAACACATACTTATGGGCATACTGGACATAATAACCGTAGTAATCTTTTCCGTCGCGGTGCTTGCGACGGGCATCTCCCTGTCAAAGTCGGGAAAGGACCTCAAGGGATTCTTCGGCGGCGGCGGAAACATCCCGTGGGCGATGAGCGGACTGTCGCTCTTCATGGGCTTCTTCTCCGCAGGGACCTTCGTCGTCTGGGGCAGCATCGCCTACTCCTGCGGGCTCACGGCAATCATCATCCAGCTAACCATGGCCGTGGCCGGTTTCGCAGTCGGAACCTTCATCGCGCCGCGCTGGCACAGGACAGGGGCGCTCACCGCAGCCGAATACATCACAGCCAGCTTCGGACAGGCGACCCAGAAGACCTACACCTACCTCTTCCTCGCCGTGTCCGTGTTCACCTCAGGCTCGTTTCTCTATCCCGTGGCAAAGATTCTCGAAGTGGCTGCAGGAGTGCCCCTTACGGCATCCATACTCGCCCTCGGGCTGTTCTGCATAATCTACACCTCGCTCGGGGGACTGCGCGGGGTGATGGTGACGGACGTGCTCCAGTTCGTGATTCTCTTCACGGCGGTCATAATCGCCGTCCCGCTCTCATTCGGAAAGGTCGGAGGCGTGCAGGAGTTCTTCGCCAGGGTTCCCGAGGGCTTCTTCCGCTGCTTCAGCGGTGAATACACCCCTTGGTTCATCTTCGCGTTCTGTCTCTACAACGCGGTGTTCATCGGAGGAAACTGGTCATACGTGCAGAGATACACCTCCGTCCGCACGGAACGCGACGCGCAGAAGGTAGGCTGGCTCTTCGGAGCCCTCTACCTCATCAGCCCCGTTCTGTGGATGCTCCCGCCTATGATTTACAGGGTCTATAACCCCGGACTGTCCGGACTTGAGAACGAGAACGCCTACCTGCTCATGTGCCGCGAGGCTCTTCCGAACGGCCTGCTCGGCCTGATGCTCGGAGGAATGATCTTCGCGACCGCAAGCTCGCTCAACGGCACCCTGAACATCTCGGCAGGCGTCTTCACCAATGACATATACAAAAGACTGCGCCGATTTGCTTGCGATGGCTATTGCAAAAAGGCATTGTTCCACTGCCCAAGTCGTGCAATGAGAAACGTATCATAGAAAATACCCTTATATTCGATTTTGAATTATCCGAAGCAGACATGAGATTATTGGATGAAATGCCCCCATGCGGAGGGTTCTGTGTGGATGCAGACAATGCGCCAGAAGACTAAAGTCTCCAGGCTTTTCGTAGTCGAAGGTTCATGTGACTCATCATAAACATGAACTTTCGACCTTTTGTAAGCATCCGCTAAAGTGCGTAGTAACAAAGTGAGAATGCNNTGACATATACAAAAGACTGCGCCCGGGTTCGTCCGACAAGGCGCTCATCCGCGTGGCGCGTCTCTCCACCATAGGGTTCGGGATTCTGGCAATCGCGGTCGCCATGCTGGTCAAGTCGATGGGAGGGATAGTGAATGTGGTCATCAGCGTCGCCGCCCTCACGGGTGTTCCGCTCTATCTCCCGGTAATCTGGTCCATGTTCTCGAAACGGCAGACCGGAAAGACACTTCTCGCCTCGACGTTCATCTCGCTGGCAATCAACCTTTTCTTCAAGTTCTGCACCCCGGCGCTCTTCGGACT
>DJPQ01000009.1:2874-3562 GCA_002439805.1 Bacteroidales bacterium UBA6408 | reverse complement strand
CTGAGCAGGGGAGCGGAGATGATGGTCGGGGCGCTCGTCCCGGCAGGGATTCTCGCGGTGTTTGAGATTGCGCTCAAATGCAGGGGATATGTCCGACCGCAGGCAGCGGCTACTGAGAGACCGGTTACAGAACAATCTCCGGAAGACAAGGATGACAACAGGTTCACCTACAAAGTTTTGGGGACGAGCATAGCGGCTGCCGGAGTCGTGGTGACTGTGCTCGGAGCCGTTTCGGGCGAACATCAGCTGATAACTGTCGCCGCCGGAGTCACCGTGGCGGGCATAGGCCTCGCGATATTCGCTAAATCAGGAAAATAACGCTTGTAAGTACAATAAATACAGCATGGAAATATACAGTTTCAATAATGGCAGAAAACTCAAGACTGTCGCCGTCGATACCGATTTTGTGGTCGTCGGCGGCGGACTCTCTGGAGTATGCGCCTCCATTGCCGCAGCCCGCAGGGGAGTCAGGGTCTGCCTGATTCAGGACCGCCCGGTGCTCGGAGGAAACTCGTCGAGCGAAGTGCGCGTCTGGGCTCTCGGAGCGACCTCGCACATGGGCAACAACAACCGCTTCTCACGCGAGGGAGGAATCATCGACGAGCTCATGACCGAGAACCTGCGCCGCAACAGGGAGGGCAACCCTGTGCTTTTCGACATGGTTCTCATGGACAAGGTGCTCGCGGAA
>DJPQ01000009.1:386-2869 GCA_002439805.1 Bacteroidales bacterium UBA6408 | reverse complement strand
CGGAAAAGAACATACGCCTGCTGCTGAACACGGCAGTATATGATGTTGATACAGAAGACACGGAACAAAATTATTCAGAAGCCGAAACGCCGTCCTGCGGCTCGGATTTGCCTCCGGTTCGCCGTATAAAGTCCGTCACGGCTTTCTGTTCAAGCTCAGAGACAAGCTACACTGTCAGCGGCCGCCTCTTTGCGGACTGCTCCGGCGACGGCATACTCTCCTGGCTCTCCGGAGTCACGGCACGCATGGGAGCCGAGGACAGGGAGGTCTATGGAGAGGCCTTCGCACCCGACGTGAGAAAATACGGAGAGCTGATGGGGGACACCATATTCTTCTATATGAAGGACACCGGAAAGACCGTCGAATACGTCGCCCCGGACTTCGCCCTCAAGGACGTTGGAAAATATATCTCAAAACTCGAAAATTCCTGCTACTTCAGCACCGCCCACCACGGCTGCAAGTATTGGTGGATTGAATGGGGCGGACGCATGGACACGGTTCACGACACCGAGCAGATCAAGCGCGAACTGTGGAAAGTTGTCTATGGGATATGGGACTACATCAAGAACTCCGGGAAATATCCGGAAATGAAGAACTATACCCTCGAATGGGTCGGGACAATCCCCGGGAAACGTGAGAGCCGCAGGATGAAGGGGCTATATACATTGACGCAGAACGACATAGTGAGTCAGAGACATTTCGCCGACGCGGTTTCCTACGGCGGCTGGGCGATTGACCTGCATCCCGCCGACGGGGTCTATGCCGCCGGCTCCGCCTGCAACCAATGGCACAGCAAGGGAGTCTATCAGATTCCATGGCGCTGCTTTGTCGGGGACGAGGTCGAAAACCTCTTTTTCGCTGGCAGGATAATCAGTACCTCTCATGTGGCCAACGGCTCGACGAGGGTCATGTGCACGGGAGCGCACGGCGCGGAGGCCGTCGGAACCGCCGCAGCCCTGTGTCTCGGGAACGGGCAGAGTCCTGCGGACTATGCGGCTCCTGAAAAGGCTTCCGAACTGCGGCTCGCCCTTGAGGAAAGCGGGCATTTCGTCCCCGGCTTTGCTGAGTCTGACAGCAGCAACCTTCTCAACTCTGCAGCAGCGACGGCAAGCAGCACATGGCATTTCCGGGGTTTCAGGGCGGACTCGTTCCGGAGGCTGGAGCGGCCGGCGGCGCTCGCTCTTCCGCTCTGCGGCAAGGTGCCGGCATTCAGCCTAAGCATCGTTGCAGAAAAGGACACCGTGCTCCGTGCCGAGCTGCGGACAAGTACCAAAGTGGGGAACTACACGCCGGAGAAGACACTGGATGTCAAGGAGATAAGCGTCAGTGCGGGCGAGGGCACGGCAGTCGTGAAATTCGACGCGGAAATCCCCGAACTGCAATACTGTTTCCTGACGCTGAACGCAAATCCGGACATCAGCGTCGGAGTCAGCGACGCCCTTGCGACCGGAGTCGTCACTGTCTTTAACCAGAAGAACGAGGCCGTCTCCAACAAGGGCCGTCAGGTCGCCGACGGCAACGGCTTCGAAAGTTTCGAGTTCTGGTGCCCGGACAGGCGGCCGGAGGCAAAGAACCTCGCGCTGGAGTTTGCTGCGCCGGTGGAGCTATATTCCACGGAACTCTTCCGCAACGCCTATAAGCGTCCATACGTCGCCACGAACGCATGGGCGTCGGCTCCAGAGGACAGGACTCCGTGGCTACGGCTGCACTGGGAGCGTCCGGAGAGGATTTCGCGGATGATTCTTTTCTTCGACACGGATTTCGACCACGCCATGGAGACGGTTCAGATGGGGCATCCGGAGAGCGTGATGCCTCAGTGCGTCGGGAACTACAGGATTTTTGACGGAAATGGACGAATGATATATGAAAGGACAGGGAATTATCAGGCTGTCAATGATATAAGGCTTAATGAACCTATAACGACGGACACGATTTCGATTGAATTCGATTCTCCAGCGGCGATGTTTCACGTTATCGTGAGGAGATGAATATATCGTAAAAAGAAGTCGGAACGCATATAATACTCTTGTAATCAGAGATATGGACACGAAAAGATATGTAACGATAAAGGATATTGCAGCGGAACTCGGAATCTCGACTTCCACCGTCTCGCGTGCGCTGACGGGAGGCGGGGAAATCAGGGAAAGCACGAGGCAGAAGGTGCAGGAAGCGGCGCAGAGGCTGGGCTATCACCCCAATCTGCTCGCCCGCAACCTGTCATCGCACCGCAGCGGAATCATCGGCATCATAGTCCCGGAATTTGAGACGGGATTCTTCCCACGCATAATCCTCGGGATTCAGGACGAACTTCACAAGTCCGGCTACCGGGTGCTCATCACCCAGTCCGGCGAGTCTGCGGAAAAGGAAAGGGAGAACCTTGAACTGCTGCTCGGGAATATGGTCGAGGGCATCATCGCCTCAGTCACCAAGGAAGGCGGCAATGAGGAACTTTTCCATACGGTGATTAAGCGCGGCATCCCGGT
>DJPQ01000009.1:0-309 GCA_002439805.1 Bacteroidales bacterium UBA6408 | reverse complement strand
TTCCGAGAGCGTCCAAGGTGATGCTGGACGACAGGCTTCTGGCAAGGGAGGCCACGGCGCATCTGCTCGCTCAGGGCTGCCGCCGGATCATGCACTTCACCGGACCTCTCAATATGCAGGTCGCCAAGAACAGGCTCGCCGGCTACCGGGATGCGATAGAGGAGTTCGGCGCCGTCGTTCAGGACGGGCTTGTCGTGGAGTCGGGAATCAACTACGAGGACGGCTACGAGGCCACGCGACGGGTGCTCTCGGAGATGTCGCCGCTGCCCGACGCAATCTTCTGCTTCAACGACAACCTCGCCATCGGTG
>DJPQ01000107.1 GCA_002439805.1 Bacteroidales bacterium UBA6408 | reverse complement strand
TCGGGTACTTCCTGTAGTGGTGGCTCGAGTCCGTGGTCTTGTACCGTCGGCGACGACGGATATGGCTCATCAGACCATTCTTCCGGAGTATCTCGATGAACGCATCGCGCCCCGGCATACAGCCGGTCTTGACTTTGTGGCTAAAACTTACGCACAATCACCCTTGCGGGAGCTGCGGTCGCTTGCCCATGGTATCCAGATGGACCTGAAAGCTGTCCAAAACGCAATTGCTACGAACATATCAAACGGCATCGTCGAAGGGTATGTAAACAAACTGAAAGCGGTAAAGCGGACTATGTATGGGCGCGCCTCCCTTGCACTCTTGAAGAGGAAAATGGTGTTCAGCGACCTATGCTTCAACTAAATTGCGGAAGAACCTCATTTTTTAGTAATCACCACACTCCCATCCTTATTAAATTTAATATTATAGTCTCTGGCCAATCCGTACATTCCTAATACAAACCCACAGATAATAGCCAATTCGACTGCCGAGATTGTCAAAGTTCCAACAGTCAAAGAACCAGCGACCAAAGCAGCTGAAGCCGACAGGCCAGTCAATGAAATGCCACCAGTAACTGGAGCCGCTACAACTGAAGCCAGCCCGGTCACAACTGCTCCCACAGCGCAAACTGTCTTCGCAATTTTATTCTTTTTATGCCGCCTCCGATATTCCCCGGCAATTTGTTCCGCATAAGGACCGACGACGGTAATTTTTTTTGAGCCTGCTTTTAATGCCGACTCCAATTCCGCCTTTGTACTTACTATAATAGCCTCCATATCACACTAGTTTATTCAAATTTCAGATGTTTTATGTTTTGTAGCGACATAAGCTACTCCCATACTTGCAAAATTTCGCTCGTTAGATTAAAAGCCACGGCATCCCTGCCATTCATCATTGCCATAGCCGCTATGCACTTCAAATTCCATAGTCTTCCAAAATTAAGAACCTGATTCATAAAGCACAATGGGTGGTTCCATTACCCTATTCTGCTCAGTTTATTATTCTAGGATTTCAGAGTACAAATACGGATTGCTTTCTATCATAAGACGATAGAAAGCGTAACATTTCGCCCGCCAAAATTCTTGTAGTCCAGAAAAAGTCGAACGATTTCATTTGTGGAAAGCTCGTTGTCTTCTTTTGCACCAGAAAACATATAGCAATGAGGGCAATGCAAATTACACCGGTTAGCCATGTACAAGCGTAAATTTCGAGGGTCGTCCGTCACTCTTGAAACAACCTTAGTACAGAATTTTTTAGCCTCAAGCTGGGTAACTACCGTTTTTATCCTAAACGAAACTCATATAAAGTCAAGTCTCCAATAGACTCACTATGACTCGTGAATCTCATCATAGTCTTCATCATCATATATCATCCTCAAATCCTCATCCGGGTCGTAGTCATCACAATTCTCGTCATCATCACCGTCATAGTTACCGCAATTCACCCGAGAACCAATTATAAACGGAATGAAACCAATCTTTTCAAAATTCGGAACAGACGCCATAATTTTCATCTTAATATATTTTTGAATGAATGGGCTCAAGCTATTTTTTATTCATCGCTCCTATCGCCATCGTTGTGACAGCTACAATCGCGCCTAGGGCAACAATCGCAACAGCTCCTATTTTCGCAGGTGCAGGCGCGTTCGGATCCCTCAGCGTATCAAGGCCTCTTTCCATTAGACCACCATTACTTTTTTGCAGTTCATCCATAATCTCTTAAAAATCAAAGTTTCACCGCGAAGGTACATAATCCGCAGCCGCGAATCAAGTTCATTTTTGGTTCATTTGACATGACGGGCCAAACGATGGAGCGAAAAGAAATTTCTCAGTCTTTCTTTCAGGAATTGAAAAGCTCCGCCAAGGTCACCTCGGCGTTCACGAGGCGGTTGTGAACCGATTCGCCGAGTCCCATCGAGGTTATCATGACCAGCAGAAGAGAATTGGAAGGCCTGTGGTTCCTCGAGTTGCGGAATGCGTCAAGCTTGTCCAGAAGTTTCTTCTCGTAATCGGCGGTTATGTAATAGCGGCTTTCAGAAAATTTCATTTCACAGAGATAGTCCGTGCGCTCATCAGGCGACGATATGACCATATCAACCTGAACATTACGGCCGCCCGGACACTGTCCGCTCCAGCTGTAGTCCTGACCGATTGACTTTATCCGCAGGGCATCGCGAATCTGTTCAATATGGCGCGAGCACAAAAGCTCGAATGTACGGCCGCTCCAGCTCTCATATTCATGCGACCGCTGGAAATAGGTCCAGTCGCGCCGCTGCTTTTTGTGTCCCACGAAATTGAGATAGAACAATGTGAAGAAATCGCACAACTGATAGACAGTCTCCTTCCGCTGCCTGCCGTAACGGGAAAAAGAGCGTATAATTCCGCATTCCTGCAAATTCTCGAGCATCCTGGTAAATGTCCCGCCGCCCTTGAGCTTCGTGTCCGCGAGAAGTTCATTTCTCGTCATGCCATAGAACTTTCCTCCAAGTGCCCGGACGATGTCGATGTATCTGTCAGCGGACTGGAACAAGCCAGTATATACGTCACGAAATTCCTGATCAATCGACGTGTTCCGGAAATAGAACTTGTTGATGTTCTGACTCAAAGTCATGTCCGGACGGAGGCGGTCCATGTAATATGGTATGCCGCCGATGGCCATATAGCTAAGGGCTATTTCGTAATCGGACATCATAAAGCCACGGCTGGCATAATACCGCCTCGACTCCCGAAGGCTGAACGGGGCAAGGTATATCTTCTCGGTGAGCCGTCCGTGAAGGCCGCCATAGTCTCTGATAATATTGTCCAGCATCCAGCTCGTGGCCGAGCCGCAGACTATCAGAAAGATATTCCTTTGTTTCGCCGCCCAGCTGTTCCAGAAATAGCCGAGTTCCTCGACAAGCTCAGACGATTTCGGCCCGGCAAGCCATGGAAGTTCATCTATGAAAATGACTTTCCGGCTGCCGCCGTTCAGCGCAAGGAGTTTTTTCAGAAGGTCGAAAGCGTCAAGCCAATTCTCAGGTTCCTTATAGGAGGCGTCCAGTCCGTAATCCAGCAGGCTGCGATAGAAATGCCTGAGCTGCGTCCTTTTGTACATCGGTTCTTCCCCGTCCTCGCATTTCCTGAATGTCCCGACCACGGAAAAAGCCAGTTCGCCGCGGAATGCTTCATCTACAAGATATGACTTGCCGACACGGCGACGGCCATATATTGCCAGAAATTCAGACTTGTCCGAACGGTACAGTCTGTCGATTGTTTCCAGTTCCCGCTTCCTGCCGATGATGTTTGCTGTATTCATAGTCAGTCATGTTTATACCGCAAATATAGCCTCCGGATGCGGAATTTCCAAAAATCTCAGCCAAAATCGAAGAAAAAGTCACATTTTGGCTGAGATTTCTCACATACAACAAGTTTAATTATCTCATTATGAGATAACTTATTAAATATCAAAAAGCAGGTAATCTCAGCCAAAATCGAAGAAAAAGTCGCATTTTGGCTGAGATTTCTCGGTTACAGGATATCGAGGCGGTTGAGACCGCTGACGGCGCCGGCGACGTAGGAGACGGACGCCGCAGGGTCGGAGGCCTGATGGAGCGCCGGGATGTAGAGCGGGAAGCCGAGCATGAAGCTGCCTGCGGAGAAACGGTCGCCGGGGCTGAGCTTTGAGTTCGCGGACTCGCGGACAACGAACTCGCAGTTTCCGAGATATTCAAGCTTCACAAGACGGTCGGGAGCCCAGCCGAGCAGAAGTCCGGCGCCGATGGGAAGACTTTCCGCCTCCACGGTCTTGGAACTGAAGAAACGGGAGCTGACGGTCTTGTCCTCGCGGAGAGCCTTGCAGTAGGTCGGGAAGTCGCGCTTGCCTATGAACTTGCAGAGAATGTCCAGCGTCGAAGGGCGTGGAATACGGGTTCCGGAGACATAACCCCAGAGCCGCTTTAAGGTTGATGCGGAGAGAAGTTCGTGTATCTCCCTTTCGATGACCACCGAAAGCGCCTCGAAGTCAGTGGTGGTCCGAATCTTCCTGCCATACGCCTTTTCAACGTCCTGAAGAAGGGAACTAAGCTCCGGTATCATCTTCCGCCCCACATTCTTTCCTGTCTCGTCCTTCGCAGCATTGCCCCATGCCGCATTGCCCGTTGAATCGTGCTCCTTTACGATGTCCTTTGCCATAGCGTCTCACATTTCATAAACACCGCAAAGTAAAGCATTATCTTCCAATCAGCCAAAGTTCATTTTGGTTCATATAGCTCCGCGGACTAAAACATCCCCGAGGGGGGGGGACAAAACACTTTGGAGGACACTCACTAAAACTCGTAGTCGCAGCAAATCGGATAGTGGTCGGAAATGTGGGCGAGGCCGTAGGCCGTCGGGGAGTCGAGGGTGCGGTAGCGCAGAGGGGTGGCGTTGCGGGAGAATATGTAGTCCAGCCAGAGGCTGCGGGAAGACTCGTCGAAGCCGCCGTAGGTGCGGTGGTCGTCGGTTTCCTTTGCTCTCTCGCGGGCATCGTCCATCCAGTCGTCATAAGGAATGAGGAACTTTCCGGTCTTGGAATCACGCTGAGAATTCATGTCTCCGGAAATGAAGACCACGGCCTTGTCGCCGGCAATCTCCTCCATCTTCTCGACGTTCAGCTCGGCAGCCTTCTGACGCGCCGTCATGCCCCGGTGGTCCATGTGCGTACAGAAATACCAGAAGTCCCTGCCGGTTTCCCTATCCTTCAGATGCACCCAGACAGTGATGCGGCGGTTGCCGTCCCAGCCCTTGGAGACCTTCTCCGGGGTGGCGCTGAGCCAGTACATTCCCTTGTCAAGCAAATCGTACTTGTCCCGAAGCCAGAAAATGGCCTCGCACTGCGACTCCTTCAGACCGCCCTCCTTGTCCTCGGCGTAGTGGTCGTACTCCGGGAGTTCCGCATAGAGATAGTCCAGCTGCGGCCAGCGAGGCTCCTGAAGCCCGAACACATCCGGCTTTTCCGTGCGTATCATGTTGACGGACGCGAATTTGCGGGCATCCCAGTCCGCGAGGCCGGTGTCCTTCGGGGTCGTCATCCTGATGTTGTAGGAAATCAGACGCAGCCTTGTGTCCGCCGCCTTCTTAGGCCTGCGCCTCGCGTCGGCAGCGACAACAGCCGAAACGACAAGCGCGGCGACGAGAAATATCTTCAGAAACTTTTTCATATTCAACAAGTTATTAGAAACCCTCACATTTCTTACCTCAACACAATATCAACTAATCATACCCATTCTCAACAAGACCGATTCCATTCCTTATCAACAGTTCGGTGAGTTTGTATCCGTTTCTGAGGACAGATTCATTTTTGTTCCAAATATGCGGTCAACCACCAGCGCAATCGCCGCGTCGCCGCTCACGTTGCAGGCCGGGCCATAGCCGTCAAGAGCAAGATAAATCGTCATCATCAGGGCGCACTGGTCAGGGGTGAAGCCTAGCACCGACTCCAGAAGACCGATTGAGGCCATGAGCACACCGCCCATCACCCCCGGAGCCGCAACTGCCGCAACTGCCTGAATGAGAACGAAATTGATGAACATGGCAGGGGTTATTTCTATTCCGCACATATAGGCAACGGCAACGGAAGTCACAGTCAGCTTTATCGTCGAGCCGCACATGTGCACCGTGGAGCAGAGCGGAATCACGAAATCAGCTATGTCCTTGCGCGTGCCGTTCTTCAGGGCACATTCGAGAGTGACCGGAATCACCGCCGAGCTTGAACAGAGAGAAAAGCCCGTGAAATAGGCCGGCATGATGTTCCAGAGGCACTTGAACGGGTTTTTACGGGCCACCGCGCCGGCAATGAGGTACTGAAGCACGAGGTAGCATATCGAGAGGGCGACGCCTGTGGCGATAATCTTCACTCCGGAGCCCATCACGACCGAAAGCTTGCCCGAAGCGCTCATCTCGCACATCATCGTGAAGATGTAGAACGGGAGAAACGGGATTACGGCCTTTTCGATGGTGAGCTTCACGATGTTCCCGAATTCGTCGAATCCGCGTTTGAGAGCCGAAGAATTTGTGAATATGATTCCGACTCCAACCATGAAGGACAGCAGAAGAGCCGTCAGGATGTCACAAATCGGCGGAATCTTGAGTTCGATGTAGGGTGCGAAGCTCTTGGCGTCAGCCGCTGTCGCCGAAAGCTCGCCGACCTCAAGGTAGTGCGGAAGAAGGCCGTTCGCGCATCCGTATGAAAACAGCCCGGCCCCGACCGTGGAAAGGTAGGAAATCGCCATCACCGCCACGAGCATCTTGCCCGCGCCCTTGCCGAGGTTCGCCACCGAAGGGGTCACGAGTCCGAGCACGAGCAGCGGCACGATGAACTTGAGAATCTGCGCGAAAAGCACGTTGAATGTCTTGAGAATGCGCACGAGCACATCCGGGGCCACAAGGCCGAGCAGCGAGCCCAGCACGATGGCAATCAGAACCTTGGGGAACAGTCCCAGTTTTATTTTCTTGAGTTTCATATTCTAAAAGCAGTATCTTTTCCTCCGTCAAGGGAGCTATTTTTCCATATTCCTGAATCACAGGGTTATCCGCCGTCATCAAGGAAGGGAGCTTGACTCTATCACTCCACGACCCTGCACACCACGGAGCTGACTCCTTCAATCGTGAGCTTCAGCCCGTCTGACGTCCGCTTCTGTGAAAGAGCGGAAGGAGAGCCGTAAACCACCTCAAGCTTTCTGTAGCCGCCGACAAGTGCCGTGGCCTTCTTCGAGCGCGGATTCAGAATCACGAGATAGCGCTCTCCTCCGCCGGTCCGTTCATAGACGGCAGGATAGGCCCGCGAGAGGTCACTGACATATTTCCACCCGCCGGTGTTCCCCAGAGCCGGAATCCCGGAACGCAGGGAGAGCAGTCCCCGGGTCCAGCTGTAAAGGGAATTGGGGTCATTGACTTCGCCGGCAACGGTAGGCCTCCCGGGGGAATCATCAACAGGAAGATAGAGTTCCGACGGGTCGCAGTCCGAGAATCCTGCGGTCGGGCCGTCACCCCACTGCATGGGGGTACGCTGCGCGGAACGGTCGCGGCTGCCCTCGACGAACGGGACGCCGTCCATCGAACGCATACCGATTTCCTCCCCGTAATAGACAATCGGAACCCACGGCATCGTGAGAAAGAAAGTCATCATGACCTTGAGCTCCTCCGGGTCCGAACGCCGTCCACGGTTCATCCTCCATGTGTCGTGGCTCGACGTCGGCATACACGGGAATCCGTGCCCGAGCGTCTTGCGGTACATTTCATCGTAAGGAATCACAAAGTCGGAAATCTTCCCGTCCCCGGCCTTGTCGAACCAGCATTTCTTCTGCGGATAAGCTCCCGTCGAGTCGGGGTTTCGCTTCGTGTTATGAACAAGGCTGCGGTACATCGTCCGGCCGCAACCGTTATGGCGTATGATGTCTATGTCAAATCCGCATGAAATCGACTCCACGGGGCTTGACCATTCCGAAAGGAATATCCTGTCCGGCCAGTTGGCCTTCTGCCACGAGAAAATCTCGTTCCAGAGCCTGCGCACCCCGTGAAACTCAGCGTCATCCCCCTTTACAAGAGACCATGCGAGGTCGCAGCGGAAGCCGTCAACGCCCTTGCTGAACCAGAAATCTATTATGTTCTTCAGTTCCTGACGCACGGCCTTCGGACCGGGGGCATCATAAGGCTGCTCCCAGGGGCGCTCCGGGGAAGGTGCGAGATAGCCGTAGTTCAGGGCCGGCTGAACATCGTAGTAGTTCTTCATATAGAGCCCTCCGCGCGGCCAGTCATTATCGACCCACTTCCCCTTCTCGCTTTCACGGACTGCCGAATCCTTGCCGGTTGTCCAGATGTAATAATCCGCATAATGCCCCTCGCGGTCGCCGGTGGCCGATTCGATGAACCACGGATGCTTGTCGGAGGTGTGCCCGGCGACAAGGTCGAGACAGACGCGGACACCCATAGCATGAGCGTCATCGACGAGGCGGACTAGATCCGAGTTCGTGCCGAAGCGCGGGTCAATCTTATAATAGTCGGTGATGTCATATCCGCCGTCCTCGAATTCGCTGCAAAAAACGGGACTGAGCCATATCGTGTTGAATCCCAGTTCCTTGATATATCCAAGCTTGGAACGTATGCCTTCGAGGTCACCGATGCCGTCGCCGTCGCTGTCCTTGAAAGAGGATGGGTAGATATGATAGACCGCCGCAGCGTCGAGCCACTTGGGATATGTCTGGGAATCAAGCGGGCCGTCAAGTCCGAGTCCTCTCCAGTCGTTGCAGGTGCCTCCCTTCACGCCCCACGAGATGAGCCTGCTGACCAAGGCGCTGTCCCCCACCGGGATGCCGAAGCACTCCACCTCTATTCCTTTTGAATGACAGTAATCAACGGTTTCTCTGGTCAGAAGCGTTGCCCTTGGACGGATGACGAGGTTCGGGACAAGCGCGGCGCATGAGTCAATAAGTTCCGGCGTAAAAGTCTTCCTCATGAACTCAAGGGGAGCATCCGTCAGCTCCGAAGCCTTGAGAATATTCTTCCAATTGAATGAAGTGAGGACATAATTACCTGAAAATCCGGAACTTTCAAGAAGTTCAACCGTCTTGCGTATTCCCTCGCCATTAACTCGCTTCAGTTCGACATACGGAGTGAGGCCTCCGGCACGACAGGCCTCGAGATAGCTCGCGAGTGTCGGGACCTTCAGTTTTCGGGAATATGCGTCGTCCCAGCCGAAACCGCCGTCAATCCAGAGTTTCTGAAGCTCATCGAAGGTGTAGTCGGCGACCTCGCCAGTGCCGTCGGTGGTCCTTTCGAGAGACCTGTCGTGCATGCACACGAGAATGCCGTCGGAAGTCATCTGTACATCTGTCTCCATTCCGCCGTAGGCTCCCGCACCCGCAGCCTCATAAAAGGCCAGCGCAGTGTTTTCCGGAAACCTTTCCGAAATTCCCCTGTGTGCCTGAAGCACGAATCCGCGCCTTGCAGAGACATCATCCGCCACATAGGCGGCTTCGGCTCCATCCGGAACCAGACAGAACAAGGCGCAGGCAAGCGGAGCGCCGCACAATATAGCCCTTGAATCCATATCCGTCACTTTTTCGTAATCCTTGCCGCCCAGCCTCCTCCCGGAGCCATATTCACGGTAGCTTTTCTGTCGGAAGAAAGCGTCTCCACAACCCTCTTGTAGTCGGAGGCTATCCTCTTAGCGTTCACGCCGTCACTGAAGATTTCCATCTCGTACTCCCCTTCCGGCAGGAAGCTCAGGTCGAGCGTCATCTCTCGCGCAGTCCAGTCGGTCATCGCCCCGACATACCACACGTCCCCGGAACGACGTGCCATGGCGACATATTCGGCGACCTTTCCGTCAAGCGCGACGGTCTCGTCCCAGACGGTCGGAATCGCGGAGATGAAGTCGGTGCATTCCTGATTCGCCCTGTAGTTCGTCGGGGAGTCGCACATCATGTTCAGCGGAGACTCGAAGACCACATATTCCGCCAGCTGACGGCAGCGCGTGCCCTGACTCATCGGCTCGGAACGCACCGGGAAGTAGTTCTTGCGAGTGGCGTTGCGCATGGCCCCCTGCGTGTAGTCCATCGGACCCGCCACCTGGCGGATGAACGGGATGGTCACGTCGTAGGTCACCTGATCCACCGACGGGTCGCTCCATTTCATCTGCTCAAGCCCGTGCACACCCTCGAAGTTCACTACATTAGGATATGTCCGCTGGAGACCCGTGGGCTTGTAGGAGCCGTGGAAGTCCATGAGCAGATGATACTTGGCACACATCTCGGCCGCCCTGCGGAACCAATCGACCATAGGCTGGTCGTCGCGGTTCATGAAATCCACCTTGAAGCCCTTGAC
>DJPQ01000098.1 GCA_002439805.1 Bacteroidales bacterium UBA6408 | reverse complement strand
TGTATGGCTGGATGAAGGATAACGGGTATATAAATGCGGACGGAAACATCATCTACAGGTTTGAGCCGCAGGTGTTCACGGATGCTTATGTAAAGTCGTGGCTTAACCTCGGAAAGCCTGTGTTCCTTGTAATCGAGGAAATCAACAGAGGAAACTGCGCCCAGATTTTCGGCGACCTTTTTCAGCTTCTTGACCGTGACGACGACGGCAGTTCGGCCTATTCTGTCAATGCTGGCGCATCGTTGCGTATGTATCTGGAAAGCCGTCTTGGCGTGGGAACGCCGGGCATTGCAGGCGGGAAACTGACTCTTCCGCCAAATTTTCATATCATTGCAACAATGAACACGTCCAACCAGTCTCTGTTTCCGATGGACAGCGCGTTCAAACGGCGTTGGGAATGGGAGTACATACCGATAGATACGGCAAATCCGGACTCTCAGTTTGTCATTGCCATCGGCGACAGACGCTACTCTTGGACCGATTTTCTTGCTGCTGTGAACGGACGCATCCGCAATGTGTGCGAGTCGGAGGATAAGCAGCTCGGCAACTTTTTCATAAGGGGGGAATATCGACGAACGGCAGTTCAAGAACAAGGTAATGTTCTACTTGTGGAGCGAAGTCTGCAAGGATGAGTTCAGACATAAGTCTTTTTTTCGGAATGCGGACGATGCCGGTAACGAGTTTTTGTTCAATGACTTGTATTCTGCTGAACGTCTGCCGGACATGAGCTCCCGTTCCACGGCGCTGCTTCATGGATTCATGTCATACCTTGGCGTGAAGGCGATACGATAAAGCGATGAATTTCCTGAAGACAGTGCCTTATGAAAATCCTTTTTGAGGAATATGCCTACAGATTTCCTTACATTCAGGAAATTCACCTGTGCCCATATTTCTTTTTCAGTGACGACGGGCAGGAGGCGTGGATTCCCTATGTCGGCTATTATTTCTCACAGGAGATAAATGACTCCGTATTTATTCTTCCGAAGGTATTTTTATTTGAAGGGGAAGGGGATGCCGGAAATGGAGAAATCGCCTTTGGAAAGTATCGGCCGGAGGACATTATCAATCCGGAAGGGAAGGACAATCCGCTGATGAAGGACGGGTTTGACAATGTGGTATTTAACCTCTCGGTATGGTTGTATCAGGCCATATCGCGTTATCAGCGACGTCATCCGTATAGCGGAATAATCTCGGATGCCAAGATTCAGAATGTCATATCCAGAAGAGGGGAGGCGGCCGAGACATATCTTGACATTGTCCTGTCTCTGCTGCGGTTCGGGAAAAAGCACAGCGGGCTGTTCACCTATATCACCATACTCAATTCTTCCGGGAACGACAGGATTCATTGGGGAAAGACCGTGTCACGGGTTACTCCGACATTACAGGGCAGAACTCCGCTCTATATGGAGTTCATCAACAGAAACAGAAGCGTCAATTATGATGAGCAGCTGGTTGTCTTGTTCTACTCGGTGTTGAATTATCTCCATTCTCTTCGCTATAGGGACGAACTGACTGAAGGATATGATATTACACCGAATTTCTTCATAAGGGGCAGCATCAGGACTGACAGCATAGCCGGAGGAAAGTTTGATTTTAAGGATGATTGTCTCGAAAACGAAGGAAAGGCCTTGCCCGACAACAAACATTTCCGCAATCGTCTCTTTGACCGCGATACGCTGATTCTGCAGAGTTATAACATCAATTTCCTTTATGTGCTTAATGCCTATGCATTCAGCTCTTCCGATACAGGTTTCAAGGAGAAGGCACGCCGGAGATTCAGAGCGGACGTTATTTCTGAGTTCAACCGAAGGTACAATTTTTATACCGTCACTCCGCGAAAAGGAATGGGCTTGTCTGATTTTGTATCACGGCATTTCAAACTTTTGAACGGCAAGATTTACCGCGCGTCGGATACTGATGGCTTTGTCTATCTCGCCTTGGAGCACGCCCTCCCCTCAGAGAATCTGACGATTCTCGATGTGGTAAGGGAGGATGCCGTCGTGGAGAGGGTCCGCCTGTGAGCATCGTATTCTAAATGTGCAAATTTTGAGTGTTGTCATTTTTCAGCCAATGACTCTTCAGCCATTCGCGCACAGGCTCGTCATAGACTTTCAGCAGTCCCATAACAAGGCAGAGCGCGAATTTCCACCGGCTACAGTTAAATAAATTTTGAATTATGCTTGAGAAACATTATGTTTGCGATGCATAATTATTGGGAGTATGAAATTTGTTGATCGAATAGAAGAATCCGAACGGTTGAAAATGGCTTTGAATGGTGGCAAATCAATGTTTGTCGTCGTTTATGGGCGTCGTCGTCTCGGAAAATCTACTCTGATAAAAAGGGTTCTTAAGGACACGGACATATATTATCTGGCTGACAGGTCTGAGTCGCAGCATCAGCGCTCGCTTATGGCAAAAGTCATCGGGCAGACATTCGTCGGCTTTGATAAAGTTGAGTATCCTGACTGGGAGTCGCTGTTCCGTTCTCTTAATTATAGGGCGGACGGCCGTTTCACACTTTGTCTTGATGAAATTCCTTATCTTGTCGAGCAGTCTCCGGATTTTCCGTCAGTTCTTCAGAAACTTCTGGATGAGAAACAGTTGAAATACAACCTCGTGGTATGCGGCTCCTCGCTGAATATGATGTATGGCTTGTTTCTGGACGCGACGTCGCCGCTGTATGGGCGCGCGGATGTGATAATGAAGCTCTCTCCGATACGACTGCCCTACATTCAGGAGGCCTTGGACTTGACTCCGGAACAGGCGGTCGAGGAGTATTCCGTATGGGGCGGTGTTCCACGTTACTGGGCGCTTCGTGAAAATTTGGGTTCTTTTGAGAATGCAATGTGGATGAATGTACTTTCAGCCGACGGGACGCTTTATGAGGAGCCGGCAAAGCTTTTTCAGGATGATGTGCGGGACATTGTCAAGACATCTACAATAATGTCTTATATCGGAACCGGCGCAAATCGTCTGTCAGAAATAGCGTCACGCTGCAGCGAGCCTGCGACAAATCTGTCCAGACCTCTTAAAAAGCTTATTGATTTAGGCTTTCTGGAAAAGGAAATACCATTTGGGGCAGATGAGAAGAATGCAAAGAAAAGCCTTTACAAGATTGCTGACCCTTTCATGGCGTTTTACTACCAGTTTGTTGTTCCGAACCGTTCCTTCATCGAACTGGGACGCCGTCTGCCGATTGAGAACGCTTTGCGTGAACATTTTTCCGAATATGTCAGCATGCAGTGGGAGAAACTGTGCCGGGACTCAATCACCGGAAACCTCTTTGACGGTATTTTATACGGAAAGGCGAGCCGCTGGTGGGGGACGGTTCAGGATTCAGACCGGAAACTGCTACATCTGGAGTTTGACGTGGTTGCTGAATCAATAGACAAGAAGCGTCTTCTTGTCGGAGAGTGTAAGTGGACAAATAAAGAAAATGGGAAGGCATTGACTGCCGGCTTATTGGATCGGGCCCGGCATCTCCCTTTCGCTGCGGGGCATGAAATCATTCCGGTATTGTTCCTGAAGAACCGACCTGCCGATGATGCCGGGAATACAGTCTTGCCGGATGAGATCCTGAGGCTCTCGCGGTAGCCAGGCTGCTGACTTTTGATAATTTTGCGTGCAAATCAGATGCGACTATGAACAGAAAAGTATATTTTGCGGGGTCGATTCGCGGAGGACGCGAGGATGCGGAACTTTATCGCCGGATTATCGGATATATTCAGCGGACTGACGTCGTGCTGACGGAACATATCGGCCGGCCGGACATATTCGAGAGCGAGAAGGGGGCATCTGACATCGACATATATGAGCAGGACACGGCGTGGATTCGGGAATGCGACGTTCTGATAGGGGAGTGCACGCACGCGTCGCTCGGGGTCGGCTATGAGCTTGCATACGCGGAAAGTCACGGCAAGCCGGTTCATGCTTTCTACAACTCCTCGCGCACCGTCCTTTCCGCGATGCTCTCCGGCAACCGTCGTTTTCATGTTCATCCATATTCCGATGAATCGGAGATATATCCCTTGATTGACAGGATTTTATCGGATGCGTAGCCTTTGCTAAAGAGCTATGCATTGTTTTTTCTCTAAATCTATTGCTGCAAGTTTATCATTTTTCATTAGATTATACTACCTTTGCAACTGCGGTTACTGTAACCGTGGTTACAAAAACTCTTCGGGCAATGAAATTCTATGACAGGGAGGCCGAAATTGCGGCCTTGAGAAAATATGAAAGGATGTCTGCACGGAATGCGCAGATGATTGTTATCAGCGGTCGTAGGCGTATCGGAAAGACCACTCTGATAAAGACTGCATTTACATCAATTCCGTTTTTGTATTTCTTTGTCGGAAAGAAAAGCGAGGCTCTTTTGTGTGAGGAACTTGTCGGCATTGTTCGCGATGTCCTGGGTGAAGAACTCGGTGATTTTACTTCTTTCAGAAGACTCTTTGCGGCAATGATGGGCATATCGAAACGACGTAACTTCACCCTTGTCCTTGATGAATTCCAGAACCTGAAATATGCAGATGCGTCAATATTTTCGGACATTCAGAATGTTTGGGACAGCAATAAGCGG
>DJPQ01000115.1 GCA_002439805.1 Bacteroidales bacterium UBA6408 | reverse complement strand
AATAATATACTCGGATATAACACAATAAGCGGTCTCATGACCATAGACGGGCATACGATTACGAGCTACAAGTTTTCTGACAATAGGGGAGCTAACCGTCTTGTCGCTGAAATGGAAGACAGCTACGGCGTGCTTCAGACCAATGAATATGCCAACCTGATGGATTCGGATGCGATATATGACAATGACGGCAGCCGCTCATATTCGAGCGCGGACGGATTCGCGCGCGTCGCGTTCCCGATGAATCTCTTACAGAATACGGCGACTTATGGCAACCCTGACAAAACAGGTCACAGGGTCGCGGATGCGGAATACACCTACTATGATGCGGTCTCCGGCAGCGGCGGCCTCGGATTCTGCGGCTTCGGCAAGGTTCGTTGCGAGGACAAAGTCGCGGAGGTTGTTTCGGTTCAGGAAAATGACCCGGAGAAATTCGGTGTCCCGCTCCGTTCCTCGACGGCTCTGCTCAGCTCTCCTGACGCGCCGTTCGAGACAATCGTGAACACTTATGATGCAAACAGCACGGAATATGGGAAAATGAATCCCCGTCTGATAAAGTCGGAACACGCTGACAGTCTGACGAATGTCATGACCGTTACTAAGCTTGCTTATGGTGATTATGACTGCCTCGTTACGAAGCTTGTCTCCAAGACGGTACGAAAATCAACAGTCACAGAAGGTGAGCGAACAACATATTCCTACAGCAATTTTCTGACAAAAGAAAAATATGTCTTGGGTCTTATGGATGCGGAACTGACTGCAAAATACCAAAGAGACGGAAGAATTGGGCGTACGACCAAGGCGATTGTGATTACGAGGCGGCTCGCCAACACTGCGTGGAAAACGGAGTATGAATACGATGAAAAATGCAGGTTGGTATGTCGAACATCATGCCGTGGTTCTGTGGGAAAATTCAATACCTCAAGTCCCTCCAAGACTTCATCAGGAACATCTGTTTTTATCGATACCGAGTCCGACAATACGAAAATGGTTTCTGAAGTTCGTTATGAATACGATGATTTCGGCAATGTCCTGTCGGAACGCACGGCGAACTTCGGCGCCTCCGAGTATGTCGGCTCCAGCCGGACCTACACTTCTGACGGACATTTTCTGACCTCCGAGACCGATGCCCTCGGGAGGGTGACGTGCTATGCTGACTACAACCGCTTCGGAAAGCCGGAGCGCATCGTGAACCACCACGGCGACACAACCAAGGTTTCATACGACGCCCTCGGTAATGTCCTTCGTACAGAAAGCCCTGACGGCACAGTCACGACGCGGACACTCGCATGGGGAGGAACCGGAACTTATACGGTGACGGAGTCGTCCAATGTCGCCCCTACGACAGTCACACATTATGACGGAATTGGTCGCAAAGTCCATACTGAAAACCTCCGCTTTGACGGGCAATGGCAGAAGACGGACTATGCCTATGATTCCAAGGGGCTGCTGTCCCGAGAAACTATGCCGTACAGAGGTTCTGGTCCTACTGCATGGATATACTATTCGTATGACAGTTACGGACGTTCGACGATAGTCTCGACTCCGGACAAGACAACCCGTCGCATCTATTCAGGAAACACCGTCACTGAGTGGCGCAATGGTATAAGCAAGACTGTGAAGTACGATGCTCTCGGAAATGCCGCGCAAGTAGAAGACCAGGGCGGCTCCATTACCTACAACCTTCGC
Organism: Bacteroidales bacterium UBA6408; assembly: GCA_002439805.1. Taxonomy (GTDB): domain Bacteria; phylum Bacteroidota; class Bacteroidia; order Bacteroidales; family UBA932; genus Cryptobacteroides. Next base: position 17,226 of record DJPQ01000115.1, on the reverse strand, counting down.
AATGACGGTCAGCCGTCGTCAGTGACAACAAGAGGTGTTACAACAACATTCGGCTATGACAGCTATGGACGGCGCATCCGCATTGACGACCCGAGCGCGGGCACGCAGACCGACACGACGGCATGGAATGCGGACGGCACGTCGGTGCGCACGCAGACGAATCCTAATGGGCAGATTGTGTCTTATTTTGACAAATTCGGGCGTGTCACAAAGACCGACAGACTCGGAGAGTATTCTACTTCATATAGTTATGACAGTTACGGCCGGCTTGTCTCTATGGTCTCGACGAACGGAACCGCCAAGACATACACCTACGACCGATACGACCGCGTGCTGACGGAAAAGGAAACCGTCCCGGATGGAAAGTGGCTGTTGAAGAGCTATGCCTACGGTGTCGGAAACCGTGTGAACGGCATAAGATACACGGCTCAGTCGGGGGATGTCGCAACCGAGAACTATCTCTATTCAAATGGGCGTGGAGTAGGCATTGTCCTTTCGGAGGGAACTGTTGTGATGCGCCTTGAGGAAGAGAACGACTTTGGGATGCCACTGCGTGTTACGACAGGAGAGGTCACGAGGGAGTACGGCTACAGCAATTCGGGTATGCCTGTTTCCCGGAAGATTGACGATGTGATGGACGTTGAATATAGTTTTAGGCTTCTCTCCGGCAACCTTGATTCCAGAAAGGACAACACCCGCAATTTGTCGGAATCGTTCAGCTATGACGCTCTGAACCGTCTTGTAAAAATGGACGACAGGACGCTAACTTATTCGTCTGCCGGCAATGTCACTTCAGTAGGTGGAGTGGGTGAGATGACCTACGGCAACTCTGACCGTCCCTATCAGGTGACCTCCCTCACGCCGGAGGACGACTCCATCGTCCCGTCCCGCGAGCAGAGCGTCAGCTACACCTGCTACGGCCGCCCGTCGCGCCTTGTCGAAGGCGGGAAGAGCGCGTCGTTCACCTACAACGGCAGCGGCGACCGCGTGAAGATGCTTTATGCCGAGGGCGTCTCGCCTGAACTCACGCGCTACTACATCGGAGGGCGCTACGAGCAGGACATCAGGTCAGGCGGCGCATCGACCGAACGCCTCTACCTCGGCGGCGATGCCTACTCCGCCCCGATGGTGCTTGTCCGCGAGGGCTCCGGCAACTGGACACCGCTGAACATAGGCCGTGACTACCTCGGCAGCGTCACCCACATCGTGACGGCCGACGGCACGCTCCTCGCCGAGTACAGCTACGACCCGTGGGGACGGCTTCGCGACCCTGAGACGCATGAGATTTACGCCCCGGGCACTGAGCCGACGCTCTGCCTCGGCCGGGGCTTCACCGGTCACGAACATCTCCCGTGGTTCGGCCTCATCAACATGAACGCCCGTCTCTACGACCCGCTCCTCTGCCGCTTCCTCTCGCCCGACCCGTATGTGCAGACTCCGGACTTCACCCAGTCCTTCAACCGCTACTCCTACGGTCTCAACAATCCGCTCTCCTACACCGACCAAAGTGGAGAAGTCGCTTGGTGGGTAGTCCCGACGGTTTTGGCTGGAGTGTTCGCCGTAGGCAATACAGTCGCGAATGCTGTCGCCGGGAATATTCGTTCCGATTGGCAGGGAGTAGGTGATACATTCAAGTATTTTGCTCAAGGTGCTCTTGTTGGATATGCAATCGGTTGGACATGGCAACTGACTCCGATGATTCCTTACATCGGTGGATTCATACATTCTTCCATGACTGTATATGCCGGAGCCCAATTGACTGTTGGTGCTGCGAACCTTATAGCGGGAGCCTGTCGTGGCTGGGAGTCCTTTGGCAACTCATGGAAGATGTTTTTGGGAAATTTTTATCTTGATGAGAACAATTTTGAAAAAGGATTATGGCAGGGGTATAGCCGTCATACACTCGGACTGTTGCAGACTTTTGCGGGTCAGGCATACTCTTATTATAGGACAGTGGTAGGTCAGGCTGATAGGGTTGATTATTTTGGTGGGGCAACATTTGTTTCCAACGAGTATGCTCACAATAGGCAAGGTGTGACCTTGGGGGATTATGTGAACATCGATCTGAAAAACAGCGGAATAGACCGAAATTTTAAGGATTATATCAAATATGACCCAATGTATATGCATGAATATGGGCACACGATAGATAGTTCGAAATGGGGACTTCTGTATTTGTTTGCCATCGGCATACCAAGTGCGATAAGTGCGTCAAAGGTTTCATCCGGGTCGAATTATCAACATCAGGCATATTGGACAGAGAGGCGAGCCAATAGGTTAGCTGAATCATATTTCTCAAAATTTGGTGTGGACTGGAACAATCAGGCGTATGGAGGGAAAACAATAGTAACATTTTATCCGTTATAATCATGAAAAAGAAACGATTGCTTATTTTGACCTTAACATCTTTATTGATGGCATCCTGTTGTTATAGTATTTTCGTAAAGTATCCCGGAATACAGATAGTTAATGACTCCGACCTTGAATTGTATGTGTTTGATTGCGCCGTAGCATTTGAAGGAAAGGACAATGCTTATATTGCTCCACATTGGACAGTGAAGCCACATAAAACAGTTCTCGGCCGTTATTCCATGTATTATAGTAAAGTTGAAGACTTGCTGAATGATGGGGCCTTGCATATAACATTTGTAAATAAGGCCGATGTGGACAAATATTCATGGGAATAAGTCGTTGAACAAAGAATCTTCTTATATGAATACATCATTACGGAAGAGAATTTGTCAGACTATCTTATAGACGAAAGAACCTTGAGTTTTTCATATCCTCCTGCGAATAAGGAATAAATTGCATCTTATGCAACCACAAAAGATTTCGACAGAGGCTCTGCAGCTGTTCACCGGTGACGAGGCCTTTTACTACCGCCTTGTCCCTTTCGGGCGGGAATCTGACGGGGAGGTGGCGTGCTACTGCGACGAAGGGAAGGACTATGACGCTGTCGCTGAGGAGGTTGAGGCGGTGTATGGACTGCGGCTCTCGCTGCATCCCGTGGCTCCGGACGAACTGACGCGGCTGCTGTCCTCGAACTATCGGCAGACCGGTGTGCAGGCGCATTCGAAGAGTGAGGCCTTTGGCGGGCAGGACTTTGTCGGGGAACTTGTGGAGGAAGCCTTCCGTGTGCGTGCGAGCGACATTCACCTTGAGCCGTCGGAACACAGATGCAGGGTGCGCTTCCGGGTGGATGGAAAGCTGATTGAGCGTCATGTCATCGGGCGCGACCGCTATCCGGGAGTCGTGAACCGGATCAAAATCATGTCGAACCTCGACATCGCCGAGAAGAGGCTTCCGCAGGACGGAAGGATAATGTATTCGCGGGGCGACATAAAGTTTGACATCAGGACATCGGTGATGCCGACGATTTACGGGGAGAAGATAGTCCTGCGCCTGCTCTCTCGTGACGGGCGGCACATCTCCCTTGATGAACTGGGCTTTGACGAGCGCCAGCTCCGGGACTATCTCGACGCGGTCAGCCGTCCCCACGGGCTTGTGCTCATCAGCGGCCCGACCGGCTCTGGAAAGAGCACGACGCTCTATGCGACGCTTGAACGTCTGAACCGAGGCGACAACAACATCCTCACCATCGAGGACCCGATTGAATACACCCTCGACGGCATCAATCAGGTCCAGCTCAAGGAGGAAATCGGGCTGACATTCCCGGTGGCTCTGCGGACTTTCCTGCGTCAGGACCCGGACATAATCATGCTCGGGGAAATCCGCGACGAGGAGACCGCCGAGATGGCAATCCGCAGCTCCCTGACCGGTCACCTCCTGCTCTCCACCCTGCACACGAACAGCGCATGGGGCTGCATCACGAGGCTTGCCGACATAGGCGTGCATCCCTACCTGATTTCAGAAACCCTCATCGCCTGCGTCGCGCAGCGGCTTGTCCGGCTTCTCTGCCCTCACTGCAAGTCATCCTCCGGCAAGGCCGCGGGCTGCCCGCAGTGCCATTACACCGGCTACCTCGGTCGCAAGGCCATCTACGAGGTCATCCGCATTGACGATTCCCTGTCCTCCGCCGTCCGTGAAAATGCCCGTGACGTCAGCGGCATCCTGTCTCAGAAAGGCGTGCGGACGCTCCGCGAATCCGCGATGGCCCTTTATGAATCCGGGGAAACCTCGCTTGAGGAGATTGCCCCTATCTTTAACACCATGTAATCTGATATATGAAACGCTGCCTTTTCTCCCTGACTTCAACTCTGGCAGGCCTTTTCTTCTTGAACCCGCTCTGTCTCTTCGGAACCTGCGCCGACAATGGCTTGCCGGCGGCCTCCCAGTCGTGCCTCCCCGCCGCAGATTCGACATCCCGCGCCTGGCTTCTGCGCCGGAACTTTTCCGCCCTGGCCGAAAGAATCCCTGCCTACGGCAATGAGATTGACGTGTCGGTGACTAACTTTTCGGTCGCCGAACTCATAAAGGGCATCGCCATATCGAACGGACTGAGCATCGCCATAAACTTTGACAAGCGCAAGGCGATTACCTGCAACATCCAGAAAATCCCCGTCTGCGATGTCCTGGCATTCATCTGCAATGAAAAGGGAATAGAAGCGACTTTTTCCGGCGACATCGTCGCATTGACTGATTTCGTCCCTCCCGTGCCGGCCTCGGAGGTCAGGTTCTCCCGTGACCCTGCGGACAGCACGGCGTTCTCCTTCGACTTCTCGGCCTGCACGCTGGATGCCGTGGCGCGCCGCTTCAATGCTGTGACCGGATGCAATCTTCTCTATCCCAATTCATTGACCGAGCGGACGGTCTCGGCGTTCGGAACGGGAATGACACTCGACGAGGCCGTGAAGACCATCGCGGCCGTGAATGTGCTTTCTGCCCGCAAGGAAGGAGATTCGTGGTGTCTGTTCGAGAGCGGAAAGGAACGCGGCGCATTCTCTTCCGCGTTCTTCGACGAGCAGGAGGATGCGGCTCCGCAGACCGGAACCGTCGTCTATGCCATGAGGCACAGGACTGTCGAGGATGTCGTGAACATAATCCCGTCTTCGCTGAAGCAGAACATGGAAATCACGCCGTTCGCGGACCTCAACGGCATCGTCGTCAGCGGAGACAGGAAAGTGGCTTCGGAAATCCTGTCGTTCCTTTCGGAGATTGACGTGAGCGTTCCGCTGATTTCGATTGACGTGATGATTGTGGATGCGACGACAAGTTCCGCGCAGTCCCTCGGGCTGGGACTTGGCGTCGGTTCGGAGAAGGGAAAGAACAGCGCGACTTTCTCTCCGGGGCTGGGCCTGACGCTGAACGCCGATTCGATTAACCGGCTGCTCGCGTCGTTCAGCGGGCTCGGTTCAATCAATCTGGGGCAAGTCTCGCAGTTTTTCTATGCCGACCTCCAGCTTCTTGAGGAGAGCGGCAGGATTTCGCTCCGCTCCACGCCGAGGCTTTCCACTCTGAACGGTCACAAGGCCGTGCTGAAGAGCGGCGAGGTGAAGTACTACAAGGAAAGTCAGGTGAACATCATAGGCACGCAGAATCCCTTGCAGTCGGAGTCCTATCTGTGGAAGAACGTCGAGGCGAACTTCGTCCTCGACATCACGCCGTACATGAGCCGCGACAGCACCATCACCCTCACGGTCAGCCTCAGCCAGGACGAGTTCACCGACACCGGCTCGAAGGACGACGAATATGCCCCTCCGGGAATCTCCAGGCGCAGCTTCACCTCCATCATAAGGGTCAAGGACGGCGATATGGTCCTGCTCGGCGGCATCGAGAAGAACCTTGCGGACAATTCCTCCAGAGGCCTTCCGTACGCCTCCCGTGTCCCCGTGCTCCGCTCCGTATTCGGCAAGACGAAGAAGAACAGGACCGAAACGAAGCTCAACATCTTCATAAAGCCGACGATACTATGACTCGTCCGATAACCGAACAATAACCACAACACAAATTCCTCATGAAACAGAAACTGCTGACCCTCTGTACTCTGACCCTGCTTCTCGCCTTGTCAGGCCTCCGCCTTCCGGCACAGACTCTCGCTGTCGGAAGCACCCTCATGTCGGCGGAGAACAATCCCTATCTCGTCCCGCCCACGCCCGAGGCCGCCGCATTCCTCAACTACGGCCAATATTCCGTGTCCCAGGCATCGGGGCAGGTCGATGTGTCAATCCCCATTTACGAAATCCGAACCCGCGAACTGACATTCCCCGTATCCCTTTCCTACATCGGCGGCGGAGTCAGGGTCACCGACAAGGCCAGCTGGGCGGGACTCGGCTGGGTGCTGAACGCCGGAGGGGTGGTGAACCTCACGGTCAACGGACTTCCGGACAAGAGTATGAATCCGGAACTACCGACGGCGACAAAAATCCGTGCGGACAAAGATGCCGCGTCTCTCAATCTGACCATAGCGGAAAAGAGCAACGGTCTCAACGGCACGGATAAGATGCGCGACCGCTACGACTACACGATGGGAAAGACCGGAGGCTCATTCTACATTACCGGTTACAATAACTATTTGCAGGTCCCATATACCGAAAACAGGATTCGGCGGCTTGTCAACAGCACGGGAAAACTGACGGCGGGATTTGTCATCACTGACGACAGCGGAACCTCCTATTACTATGAACAGGCGGAGACATCGACAGTTGTATCCACGGTCTGGCGCTTTGAGATTCCCGACAGGCACGGCCGTCAGGTCATGACTGGGCTTTGCCGGAACACGGACGTGGAGAGCATAAGGTCAGTGTTCGTGTATGCAAGCCTTTCCGAACTCACTACCGGTGAGACGGGGTATGCGATAAGCAATCTGACTCTTGCTGAACCGGAGTATCTGACGATAAGCTACTATGACAGCTACGACTACAGGTCTCTTTCCTGCATCGCGGACTCTCTGCCTGCCGCTCCCGCAGAGTCTGATTCCCGCTTTGTTCCGGTGTATGACAATGTCGTCGAAGACCGGGACATCTCTGTCGTCGGGCAACTGACCGGCAAGCGTGTGCGTGACGTGGCCGGCGAGTGCGAGACGCTCACGTCATACTGGTACGACGAACTTGACCGCCCGGTGAGGACGGCCTCCCATGACACGGGAACCGGCATCACGGACGAGGTCTTCACCAACTACAACATCGCCGGCAGGCCTACCCTGAAGAAAAGGGTTCACCTGCGCGGCGCGGACACCGTCTTTACCGAGACACAGGCATTCGGCTACGACCGCACGGGACGGCTCGTGGAAACGTTTCATGCGATGAATGACGGGGACATGAAGCCGCTTCTGCGGAATGTCTATGACGATGTCGGAAGGCTCGTGAAGACCGTCTATGGGGAGAGTCTGGACAGCCTGTCATATTCCTACAACATAAGAAACTTACCGACGTCAATCTCCGGTACGGACTTCAGTCAGAATCTGTACTACAACATCGGTCCCGGCACTCGTCGCCATAACGGTTTCGTGAGTGCCGTCAGCTGGAAGGTGGGCGGTCAGCAGTGGCGAGGCTACAAGTATGGCTATGATTCGGCCGGACATCTGACGTCCGCGAGCTACGGCGAGGGGCAGGACCTGACGGGCAATGGCGGGCGATACGACGAGATGTTTCCGTCCTACGACCTCAACGGCAATCTCCTCAGCCTCAAACGAACGGGGCAGACAGGCGACAACTCCTTCGAGCGGGTGGATGACCTGACGCTGGAATACGACGGCAATCATCTTGTTCGTGTGGGCGACGCCGTGGCGACCGAGCATCCGAACCGTGCATACAACCGCTTCAACGGAGGTTCGCAGGCGGAGGTTCAGTACGAGTATGACGTCTGCGGAAACCTCGTGCATGACGACAACCGGGGGCTGTCGCTCTCGTATAATCATCTATCATTGCCGGACACGCTTTCGTTCGGGAGCGGCGGCAGGCTTGTGTATGGTTGGGACGCGGAAGGGCGGAAGCGCTCGCTGACGGTTGAGGAACCCGGCAAGGAGGATGTCCGCAGGGACTATTTCGACGGCGTGATATATCGGGACGGCGTTCCGGAGATGCTTCAGACGGCGACGGGATATTATTCCTTCAAGGACGGCAAGTACCGCCACTTCATAAAGGACTATCTCGGCAGTGTCCGCCTCGTCCGCAACGAGGACGGCGCAGTGGAGGAAATAAACTCCTACTATCCGTCCGGAGCACTGCTTTCAACCCCTGTCCCGGACACGCAGCCGTACAAGTACTCCGGCAAGGAACGCATCGGCGAGCTCGGCCTCGGATGGCACGATTTCGGAGCGAGGCACTACGACCCGGTGCTGATGCGCTGGCACACCTCCGACGTCCGGGCGGAAAAGTCGGCGAATTTCTCCCCTTATGCATTTTGTCTGAATAATCCTGTTAACTTTGTGGATCCGGACGGCAGGTTCCCGGACATTGTCTGGGACTTGTTCAGCGTCGGGCTCGGCGTCAAGAGCTTTGCCGACAATGTGAAGGCCGGCAATGTCTGGGGCGCTGTGTTTGACGCCGGCGGCATCGTCGTGGACGTGGTCGCGGCTGCCGTTCCGCTCGTCCCGGGAGGAGTCGGAGCCGTGCGCGCGGGAATCAAGGCCGCCAAGGCAGCGGACGCCGTCGATGACGCGGTGGATGCGGCGCGTGCTGCGGACAAGGCTCTTGATGCGGCGAAGACTGCCGACCGGGTTGACAATGCCACGGATGTTGCCAAGTCAATGAAGCGTGGCCCGAAACCGAATGGTGGAGATGCGAAGCCGCATGGAAATGCTGACCATAATAAGGCAATTGATGAGAAGATTGTAGAATTGAAACAATCGGGCAAGGCTGAGGAGATTCGTAAGAATCAGGCTCAAGTTGATTACGACGGCAATAAAGTCGGCAACAACCGTCCTGATGTTCAATGGAATACGGATGGCGTTCACCATAACTACGAGGTGGACAGAACAATGAAGAACAGCGACCGTCACAAGAAGGTTATTGAAGCCAATGACCCTAAGGCCGAGTTTGAATATGAACTGATAATAGACGGCCTTACACCATTTGACAGGATTATAAAATAATAGAAAAATGATTACACGTATTTTTTCCTTTTTAGATGCTGATATGGATGATATCAGTCGGTCAATAATCGAAATAAAAGAGCCTTCATATCCTGTTTGTGTGAGCAAGGCTTCTTTGAAAATAGACTTGTCATGTGTTGATTATGGGGCGCTGGTTACAAAGATGGTGCTTTGGACACCACAAGAAAAACAGACTGTCATGTATGGAAATCAGGGGGACGGATTCGATACGCTATGTTATGTTTTGAATCTGCGTTATGGATATGATGTCACTAAGATTTGTCTGACATTGGATCCGGAGAATAAGATTGATGACGAGATTTATGACATGAGGTTTTTCTATCATTTGGGACGGGATCGTTCTGAACGACTTGCCCGCGTGATGCAGGATCCTCGCTGGGACTTCTATGAAAAGGGAGAGCCGTTCCCGTTCGAGCAGACGGAGAAATACAAGGAGCGCATCAAGAAGAAGCGCCTGACGAACGACATGATTCTGGACTACGCTGAGGCCATGGGCTACGATGTCCGCAATCCCGATTTTTGGAAGTCGGACAGTGCAACTTATCTTGAATGGTCTAAAATTCCGGTGGAAAAGCAGAAATGACAACCGTCCTGACGTTCAATGGAATCATGGAGGTCGTCACTATAATTATGAGGTTGACAGAAATATCGGAAACAGCAACAAACATAAGGAAGTGATAATGACTCATGACCCTTTTGCCGAATTTGAAATTAAGATTCTTAATAAAAAGAATGGGGCGATAGATGATGTTATAATGAAAAAATGATATGGAAACAGGTTATTTTTCTTTTATTGATGCAGACCTTTCAACTGTCAGAGCATCAATTGTAAACATGATGGAACGGAAACGTCCTGTGAAACAATGGAATGCTCCGTTGCAGATAGACATAAAATACGATTATAATCATGCACGGATTGCGAAAATGGTGTTGTGGAGTCCGTGTCCGGGTAAGACGGCAATTTCCGGTAATGCTTCTGACGGGTTCTCTGTGCAGTGTAGTACATTGAATATACGCTATGGCTATAGTATAACTCAGATAGGTCTAACTTTAGACTTGGACAATAAAATAAATGATTCGGATATATATTTGTTCCGTATGTTTCATTTCTTGGGTCCTAATGGTACGGAGCGTCTGGTTCGCGTGATGCAGGATCCTCGTTGGGATTTTTATGAAGAGGGGAACCCTTTCCCGTTCGAGCAGACGGAGAAATACAAGGAGCGCATCAAGAAGAAGCGCCTGACGAACGACATGATTCTGGACTATGCGGAGGCCATGGGCTACGATGTCCGCAATCCCGATTTTTGGGAGTCAGACAACGCGACCTATCTCGAATGGTCGTGGATTCCGGTCGAAAAGCAGAATAAGCCATGAGCCGGAAGCCCTCTCTGTTTAATTTTGTCGGGATTTCCGTCGCCGTTGCGGATGTCGGTCACGACGGCGCGTCCATGCGGTGGCTGAAACAGACGAAATCCGGTCTTGTGCTTCTGGCCGTGACTGGCGCGGCTGTTGGAAGCAGGGAACTCGACCGCTCGAACCCGATAGTCAGGCGCATTGTGGACAATCCCGAGCTCCTTTCGTCGGAGCACGCGGATGGCACGCGCATCGACTACGTCCGCAGTTCCCTGCTCGACGATGTCCGCGCCGGGCTTGAGCGTTCGGGGCAGTTCGTCATGGGAATAGTCGTGACCGCAGATTTGGACTCCCTTGACATTGGCGCCGAGGCGGAGACTGTCAGGCGGCGCAGCCTGTCTTTCAGCGCATTGAAGTCGGATGCGGCTCTGCGTGACTTTCTCGCTTCGAGGCTGTTCCGGAAACTGCTCCTGCCTCTTCTCCTATTCTGGCTCGCCGTCCTTGCCGCTAACTTCTGGGTCAGCACGTCTCTGACGGAAAAGCTTGCCGAACGTCAGGCTCTCAGCTACGAGTCAGGTCGCTCGGCGAGGCTCCTGTCCGAGAAAAACTCCGCCGTGTCAAAACTGGTCGCCGACTATGAAGGCATCGCCCACATTGAGCAGCCTTCCGCGTGGAGCGATGCGGTTGCCTCCGCCATTCCCGACGGCATGAGGCTAACCGAAATCCTCATCAACGAACCCAAATCCCGCCGGAAGAACGTCGTCCCTGACGACTGCGTATTCATATCCCTGAAAGGGGAGACCCTTAACCCCGCAACCGTCGCAGCATTCTCCGAAAGCATGAAGCATATTGCCGGTTTTTCCGGAATCGAGGTAGTCGGTCTCAACCGTGCCAAGAACGAGGATTTCTCAACATTTGAAGTTCACATCCTGTTGCCCGTTGAAAAATAACATCATAATTCAGCCCCCCATATTCTCATGAAGCGAAATCTATCCCTTCTGAAGCTTATTGCCCTGCTTGTGGTTCTGCCGATTCTGGTCTGGACTATGACGCTTTCGCGGACCTTCGGCCTGTGGCGGGACTGGAGGGCGGCTCTTGCGGAATCCGACTCCGTGATTGTCCCGCATGCACGCCGCTCCGTTATCGGAAGCGAGCCTGCGCTCAGCAACGGCGGCTTTGTCGGAAAGGTCTCGGAACTCTGCACGGAACATTCAGTTTCCGTCCTTGCATTCTCCCCGTCAGAACTCGGCTCGGAGGGCGACCTGAGGCTCTGCGGCGCGGATCTCGTCCTCTCCGGTGATTTCAAGTCCCTGCTTCAAGTCCTTGAGGCGGTGGAGGCCATTCCGGAAATTCGCATCTGCTCCGCCGCCTTCAACTCCTACCGCCCGTCCCGAACCAGCCTTTCCGTCATGCTGCGACTCTCTTTACGGCAGCTTGAGAGCACGGGCCAAATGGATAAATCGCGTCACGGCCGAATCTCGCATAAAGACTGAAAGATGATGAAAAAGCATTTGAAAGCATACGCCCTGCCTGCCGTGCTGGTTATGTCGGCGGTCGTCCTGCTGATGATTTTCTTCGCCTACGATTCACTGGCGTTGAAATACCGGCGCTATGCCCTCTACCGGGAGGCGCATCAGGAGCGCGGGAACCTGACTTCCGCATTGAATCTCTACCTTTATGACAGCCTGCTTTGTGCCGCCGGGGACAGCGCGGACATCTTTCTTTTTGACGGCGAGGATTCTGTTCATGTCTCGGTCTTTGACTGGGGACTCTATGAGCGTGTGCGCCTTTCCAATTCCTCTCCAGATGCGCTGACTGTGCTAGTCGGGCGCAGGACTGAGTGCCCGGCCGAGGCGGCGTTCTGGATATGCGACCGCAACCGTGCCCTGTCGTTGGCCGCCGACGCGAGGATAGAGGGCTTGGCCTATATCCCGATGAACGGACTGAACTACACCGAGATAGCCTCCCGCTACTATTCCGGCCTGCCGCTTCCCGAATCTGACCTTAGGCTCTCCGGTCCGGACCTGCCTCCGCTCGACTCTGCGGCTTTCAGAAAGGCATCGGAACTGTGCCTGCTCTGGCGTAAGGAAAATCAGGATATGCCTTTGCCGGGCTGTCTTTTCGGAGAAAGAGTCGTTCTTTCGAGAAGCCTGCAACTGCCGTCGGATGTGCTTGTATCCGCCGGAAGCGTGACGGTGGAGAGAGGCTTTGAGGGGACTGCGCAGATTTTCGCGAGCGACACCGTGATTGTCGAGGACGGCGCCGTGCTGCGTTTCCCCTCAGGAATTTTCGTCAGTGCTGCCGACGACAGCCATTCTTCAGACGGTTGCCGCTCAACTGCTTGCCGCCCCTTTGTCAGGCTGGGTCACGACAGCGAGGTTTCCGGCTACATTGCCGTTTTCAGCGAGAATGCCGACAGCGGTCTGCGTTTTCCGAGCTATGTTCAGGAGCATGGTTCGACTCTTCGCGGCCTCCTCTGCATCGACGGGTCCTGCGAACTTGCCGGCAATGTCTATGGCGCGGCCTACATCCGTGACTGCTACCACCGCTCGGGCGGCAACACCTTTCCCGGAACCCTGTGCGACGCTCGTTTTGTCCGCAGCGACTCCCTTGCCTTTCCGATACTCCTGTCCGGTACCTACACAAGAAAAACGATTAAGAAAATCTACTGAAAATGAAATGGTTATATTTTAAGGCCAGCACCTTGGCCGAGGTCCTGATTACGATGGTCGTTTCCGGAGTGCTGATGTTTGCGCTCTATGAGGGCACTGTTTCCCTGACCGGGATGTTCCGCAAGGCGAGCTCCGGCGGCTTTCATAAGGAGATGTCGTCTCTTGAAGCCGTTGATGTCCTGAGGATGCGTTCGGACAGTCTGGCTCTTACGGCAGAGGGGGTTGTCTCCTTTCGGAACGGCCGCCCCGCCGACACTCTTGCGCTTGACTATCCCGACCCTTTCCTCCGCCCGCTGAGCAGGCCTCTTCCTCCGGCCAAGTCTTCCAAACCACAGACATCGGCGCCGTCACAGGAAGCCGTCCCGTCTCCGGATTTCATATTCAAAGGCATTATCGGCAGCGGCGCAGGGACAAAGGCAATGATTGTCCGCAGCGGGGAACTGCTCATGCTCGGGAGAGGGGACAGAGTCGGGCAGTTTGATGTGGTCTCATATTCCCCGGAAACTCTGACGCTCGGCTGGAAAGGGCGCAGGATTGAACTGAAGTCGCGATGAAAACTAAACTTCGTGCATTCTCGCTTGCGGAGACTCTGGTTGCCTCCGTCATATTCCTCACGGTCTTCATGATTGCCACGGATGTTCTCGGAAACCTTGCTGCCCACGACCTCGACTATCCCGGACCGGTCGCGGTGGAGCGCGAGATTGAACGCTGCCGGGCAGACGCGCTTGACGCGGACGAACTGTTTGTTGAACGGACTTATGATTATCCTTGGGGCTGCATCATTGTCTCTCTCGCTCCTTACGAGACAGTGCCTGAACTTCGACGAATGACGGTGAGTGCAAAAACAAAGGCTGGTAATGTCGTGACATATAAATATATAGAAACATATCCGTCGGAATGATATTTAATCGATATGGGTTTATATACCCCAAAATCATAAGGGAAAATGGCAATTTTCAGGAGAAAGTTCTCAGATAGGGACAAAAAGTCGTTCTTCACGCAGCTGCACACGCTCATTTGCTCCGGACTGGATTTCAGCCGGGCTTTCGGGCTGCTCATCGAATGTGCGGAAGGGGCGGAGAAGGAACTTTATTCACGGGTGTTCGGGCGTGTCGTCGCCGGGGAAGAACTCTGGCGTGCGCTCGGGACCGAGCCGGTATTCACGACAATGGACTGCTGTGTCGCCCGAATCGGAGAGGAGACCGGGCGGCTGCCCGAGGCTCTCGACTTTCTGACGACTTACTACGAGAAGCGTGACAGCCGGCGGCGGATGATTGTAAGTGCGCTGAGCTATCCGCTGATAACCCTTTCGGTCGCCGCGCTCGTTCTCGTTTTCATGCTTTTGGTGGTCGTACCGATGTTTGAACAGGTGTATTCGAGGATGGGAGGCGAACTCCCCGGCATCACTATGCGGATAGTCGAATTTTCGGACCGTGCCCCTGCCGTCCTGCTTGCCATTTCGGTTGCAGCCGTGGTTTTCTATGTACTGAAAAGGCTGTACGGCAAGTCCGACTCATGGCAGCGCGTGTCATCTTCACTTTGGCTTCGCACCCCGCTTTGCGCCCGTTTTGTCCGCAAGTGGCAGTCAGCCCGTTTCTGCCGCATATTCCATCTTCTTGTCAGTGCGGATGTCCCGATGCTCGAAGCCCTTTCCCTCATGCGCGGCATTGTGACGTTCTATCCTTTCCGCAAGTCTCTGGAAGAGGCCGCCACCGAGGTCGAAAGGGGAGGATTCCTGTCCGACGGCCTCGCGCATCATGAATCCCTATACGGCAAACGGCTTCTTGTCCTTCTCCGTGTCGGCGAGGAGACAAACACTCTCGACAGCACTCTCCTTTCGCAGGCCGACGCCCTCGACTCCGAACTGGAGCATGAAGTCCGTCAGCTGAACAGCATCGTCGAGCCTCTCCTCATCCTTCTGGTGGGAGCCATAGTCGCCTTTGTCCTGATTGCCATGTATATGCCGATGTTCCGTCTCGGCATGACCATCGGCTGACGTCTATCTCTATGTAAATTTTACTATATTTGCAGGTTTTAACGAGAAAGTGAACCTTTGCGATGAAAAAGACCCCCAAATTGAGGATTACGGCGGCGATGGCTCCGGTGCGGAACATCCTGAACAGGATGCCGGAGCGCAATCTCGTGCTGCTGCTTTCCCTCGCGGTGGGGATTCTCTGCGGTTTTGCGGCCGTCGTCCTGAAGCTCAGCATCGAGCACATCCACAGTGCGCTGACCTCCTGGTTCGGCAGCGGGGACACCCATAACTGGCTCTACCTCGTCTATCCGGGAGTCGGAATGCTTCTCTCCCTGCTTTTTGTCAAGTATATCGTCCGCGACAACATCGGCCACGGGGTCACCAAGGTGCTGCTCGCCGTCTCCAAGAACGAGTCCAAGATAAAGCCGCACAATATGTGGACCTCGCTCGTCGCAAGTTCCGTCACCATCGGATTCGGAGGCTCTGTCGGAGCGGAGGCGCCGATTGTCTATACAGGAGCCGCCATCGGTTCCAACCTCGGACGTTACATGGGGCTGTCCTACAAGAATATAACCATCCTTCTCGGCTGCGGCGCGGCCGGTGCCGTCGCCGGCATATTCAAGGCTCCTCTTGCCGGGGTCCTCTTCACGCTGGAGATACTCCTCTTCAACATCTCGATGTCCTCGATTCTCCCGCTGCTCGTTTCCACGGTCTCGGCCACGGTCGTGTCCTACATATTCCTCGGCAACGGGGCTGTCTTTGCCTCCGAACTCGTCCCCTTCTCGATGCAGAACATCCCGTTCTACATAATCCTCGGTCTGTGCTGCGCCGGCTTCTCGATTTATTTCACCCGCTGCACCCTTTGGCTTGAGGACAGGATTAAGTCCATAAAGTCGCCCTACCTCCGCTGGGGAGTCTCGGCGCTCGGACTCGGCCTTCTCATCTTCCTTTTTCCGCCGCTCTACGGCGAGGGCTACGGCACGGTGAACGAGATGCTTGCCTGCAATGCCATAGACTACGACGGACAGACCGTCCTCGCCCCTGTTCTGAAATTCAGGTGGGCGGTTCCGCTTTTCTTCCTCATAGTCCTGATTCTCAAGGTTTTCTCCATGTCCTTCACCAACGCGGGCGGGGGAGTCGGCGGAACCTTCGGACCTACTCTTTTCATCGGTGCGCTCGCCGGATTCGTGGTCTCGAGGACAATCAACCTCATGCTCGGAAACTCCCCGCTCTCCGTCCCGGAACAGAATTTCGTGCTCGTCGGGATGGCGGGTCTGATGGCCGGAGTCATGCAGGCTCCGATGACCGCTATCTTCCTTATCGCGGAGATTTCCGGAGGCTACGAGCTTTTCATCCCGCTGATAATCACCGCTACCATCTCCTTCGGAGTCACGCGCATATTCGAGCCGTACTCGATTTATACCAAGCGAATCGCCAAGAGGGGGGAACTGCTGACCCATGACAGCGACCAGGCCGTGCTTACCCTGCTGAAAGTCAATGACTTGATAGAAAGGGATTTCAACCCCGTCCGCATCGACGACACTTTCGGGAAGCTCCTCGACACGGTCTCGGGCTCGCGCCGCAACATCTTCCCGGTGGTCGATGGCAACGGCAAGTTTCAGGGCTATGTTCTCCTTGACGACATCCGTCCGGATATGTTCAGGACCGAACTCTATGCCTCCCGTCATGTCTTCAACTACATGAAGTCCGCCCCGGAATATGTCTATGTCGATGAAAAGATGGACGGCGTGATGGCGAAATTCGAGAAGACCGGCGCATGGAACCTGCCCGTCGTCACTCAGGACAGGAAGTATGTCGGCTTCGTCTCGAAGTCAAAGATATTCTCCGCCTACCGCACCCAGCTGAAGGAAGTTTCACATGAATAACACTGAATTATATGAACAAAAGAAAACTCTGTTGGTTTGAGAATTATTTTTGAGGATAGATTTATTTTGGAAGAAGGAGTGTACCGGGCGTACACGACTGATGAGAAAATGACTCTTTTCGATGAGTGAGAGTAGAGCCAAGCTTGCTTAGGCTATGCCGAACGCAGAAAAGAGCGATGAAATCGCATATAGACCAAAAAGAAACTCAAACATTATGAAGGAAATATATTTGAAGAAAATAGCCTCCGACCTCGGAGTGAAGGTCTGGCAGGTCGAGAATACCGTTGAACTCCTGTCTCAGGGTGCGACCGTGCCGTTCATCTCGCG
>DJPQ01000029.1 GCA_002439805.1 Bacteroidales bacterium UBA6408 | reverse complement strand
CGGAGTTTCGGCATGATGCTCAGAATCACATACGGGGTGCAGAACGACACGTGCGCAAGGACAACAGTCGTGTAGCCCTGGCTGATGCCTAGCGCGACAAAGAGGATGAACAGCGAGATACCCGTGATTATGTCCGGGTTGAGCATCGGGATGTCATTGAGCAGGTTCATCACCTTGCGCTTGCGCCCATGCAGGTTGTATATCCCTATCGCCGAGACGGTTCCGAGAATCGTTGAGAGAAACGCTGAAATCAGTCCGATGGAGAGCGTGTTCTCGATGGCGCGGATGAGCGAGTTGTTCAGACCGCCGCTGAAAACAGCCTTGTAGAGATTCAGCGAGAACCCCGTCCAGTTGCCGAGCACCTTGGCCTCGGTGAAGGAATAAATGGCGATGATGATTATCGGAGCGTAGAGGATAACCAGCAGAATCCAGATATATGCCTGTGCAAAGAACTTTTTCATCAGAGCAGCCCTCCCGCCTCACTTGCCTGTTTGTCCTCGGAGTCGGAAAACAGGGTTGTTACACCAATGATGAGAAGCATTATCAGCGCGATGGTGGAGCCGTAGTTCCACATTCCGTTGTTGATGTTCTCCTGAATCGTGGTTCCGAGGAGCTTCACCTTGTTCAGGGTGAGGAGTTCGGAAATCGCGAATGTTGAGATTGTCGGCATGAAGACCATCATCACCCCGCTGATGACCCCGTGCATCGACAGCGGGACCGTCACCTTTGCAAATACCCTTGCCGGACTTGCCCCGAGATCCTGTGCCGCCTCGATGTAGGAGCGGTCGAGCTTTTCGAGCGTGTTGTAGATCGGGTAAATCATGAACGGCAGGAAGTTATAGACCATGCCGAAGATGAGCGCACCCTCCCCGAGCGGAATGCGCAGGAAGTCGAAGAGCGCGACGGTCGCGAGGGTGCGGATGAGCATGTTTATCCACATCGGAAGTATGAACAGCATCACCGTGACCTTCGAGCGGTTGAGCTTCGCATTGCTGAGAATCCATGCCGCAGGATAGCCTATGAGAAGACAGAGGATTGTCGTAATCATCGCTATCTCAATGGAATATGCGAACGTCTTGATGTCCTCCGACGTCGTGAAGAATCTCTTGAAATTGTCGAGAGTGAAAGCGCCGTTCGCGTCGGTGAACGCATAGACGGTAATCATCACCAGCGGCAGCACCACAAACATCAGCATGAAGATGAAATATGGCAGAGACCAGTATGACCTTTTGAATGTCCTCATCACTTGCCTCCCTAAGCTTTCTTCAGGCGGATGTTCTCCGGCTTGACATTGATTCCGACGAGGTCGTTCTTGTCCCACACGTCGTCAGTCTGGACATAGATTTTCTCCCCGTCGTCCGTCTTGACGGTGAGGAAATAGTGATTGCCCTTATATAATATGAAGGATACCTGTCCGCTTGTCTTTCCCTCGTCGCTCTCGTCGAGAAGCTCGACGTCGCGGAACTCTATTTCCGCGAGAACCCTGTCACCTTCCGCGATGTCCTCGGGAACATTCGCGGCGGCGACTTCCCATTCCTCGCCGAGGAACTTCGCCTTGTTCTCTCCGGAGTACTCGGCCTCGAAACTGTTGCACAGGCATTCCTTGTGCATCACGTGGATGTCGTTCGGGCGAATCAGCATCCCGACCTCGCTTCCCACCTCGAAGGCGTTATAGTCCTGAATCATAATCTCGTAGCCTTCCTTCGTGAGGACAGTCATCTCGTAGTGCACGCCCTTGAATATGCAGGACTGCACCACTCCGGTGAACTGCGCCTTGTCGAGGTTGGTGTTGAAGATGTAGATGTCCTCCGGACGTATGACCACATCGACGTGCTCGTCCGGGGAGAATCCCTTGTCGACGCAGTCGAAGTCGTGGTAGATGAACTGGACTTTCTCGTCGCACGGGATGATTCCGTTCAGGATGTTGCTTTCGCCGATGAAGTCCGCGACGAAGGAGTTCGCAGGCTCGTTGTAGATGTCCGCAGGCGTGCCTATCTGCTGAATCACGCCCTCGTTCATCACGACTATGGTGTCCGAGAGGGTAAGCGCCTCCTCCTGGTCATGGGTCACATAGATGAAGGTGATGCCAAGTTCACTGTGCATTTCCTTGAGCTCCATCTGCATGTCCTTGCGCATCTTCAGGTCAAGCGCGGCGAGAGGCTCGTCGAGCAGCAGAACCTTAGGCTGGTTCACTATTGCCCTTGCGATTGCCACTCTCTGCTGCTGTCCCCCGGAAAGCGAATCCACGTCGCGCTCCTCGTAGTCGGTCATTGAGACCATCTTCAGAACCTTGCGCACACGCTTCTCTATTTCGTCATTCGGCACTTTCTGAAGCTTGAGCCCGAAGGCGATGTTGTCATAGACGTCCAGATGCGGGAACAGAGCATATTTCTGGAACACGGTGTTCAGCTGACGGTGGTGAGGCGGAATCCCGGTGATGTCCTGCCCCTCCATAAGAATATGTCCCTCGTCCGGTTGCGTGAACCCGGCGAGCATACGGAGCATCGTGGTCTTTCCGCAGCCGGACGGGCCGAGAAGCGTCACGAACTCTCCCTTTCTGATTTTCAGGTTGATGTCCCTGAGAACCTGCACTCCGTCGAATGATTTCGAGATGTGCTCGATGTCGATTATTATGTCGTTTGCCATAATTCCTGCTAGATTGAAAAACAGGAGCCGCTTAGGCTCGGCTCCCTTCCGGATTATTTCTGCCAGAAACGATGCAGCGCGAGGTTGTATGTTACCCCGATGTTGAGCGAGAGCTCGTCGAAGCTCATCACCCCGTCGTAATCGTCGAGCACGCCGAAATGGTTGGCGTTGGCAATCACCGCATGAACCCTCAGATCCTGTGTGTCCCGGATCGGATACCAGTGGACGCCAAGCCCGACAAAGCCCATCGTCCAGCCTTTCTTGTTCTCGGGGTCAATCGGATCATTGAGTGAATAGTAGTTGTCGATGCCTCCCTTGGCGAAGACGCTCACCTGCGCGTCCTCGTGGTAATATTCAACCTTTGCATTGGCAAGATAGCAGAGCATCGGGTTGTCCCATCCTCGGCTGCGGACCATTCCGTCGAGGGAAAGCGTGACACCGCCTATCGTGAATGAATGTCCCGTCGCGAAACTGTTCCACCATTTGCCGGAGAACGGAGCCTCGGGCTCTTCCTCAATGTCGAAATCGTAGCCGTGGTAGCTTTCGTAGCACCCGGTCGCACCGACTGAGAACATTCCGGTCCACCATTCCCTTTCTTCAGTGTATTTCAGCATGGCCGAGAACTTCCCGTCCTGAAAAGGGTGCACCGAGTAGGGGGACGACGTCGCCTGAAGCTTGAGGCTGCTGCATTCGTTAGGCGCTGCCCAGCCGATGGACGCTCCCCACTGATAGGCGGAGTTTTCGTTCCAGAATTTTGACGAAAGGTCGAAATGGCAATCGACGTCGTTCGCGTCATATTCCGTAAGCGCGTATGCCATGACGTCCTTTCCGACGGTGAAATCCCACGCTCCGGCGTTCTCCGTTTCGAGCGTGTAGGTCAGAGTCGCCCAGTCGAGCCAGGTGCTTTCATCGCTGTGGAGGGAGTTCTTGTAGAGCGGAGTCAACTTGTCGTCAGGCGACAGCAGGCTCCAGTCCACGCCCAGCCAATGGTTGGAGATGGAGTAGGAAAAGCCCTTCCCGAATTCACCGTCAATGAATGTGTAGATTGATGTGTTGCTGAAGCTGAAATCGAATTCTCCCGCGCCCTTCTGGAGGGGAAAATAGGGATTCGCGTCAAATCTGGCGGTCGCATTGACCTCCACTGTGCCTTTTTCGGAGCTAACCTCTTGAGCGGAGGCAGCCAACCCACATAGTGTAGCGGCAGTAATTAAAACTATGAGTCTTCTCATTTCTCATAAAAAGAAATTTTAATTAAACATACGATGTGGCTGCCTAATTGCCGCAATCGTTGATGCAAGGAAGGCTTTTGGCCGGTCCCTCCGACCTCACCCACACTTTTGCGGCTGCAAATGTAGCATTATTTTGAATATATCCGTCATTTTTGCGTCAGAAATTTGCACCATCCCGTTGCTTATTCAAAATATCTTGCATACATTTGCCGTTGTCATGGAAGGGCAGCACCTTCCGTGCGGACATATAAAGCATTAGGCTTTTTCTTTCTACTCTAAAGTTTGGCGACTGTAAGCAGCACTGAAAGATGAAGTTATGATGCTCGCGCATAAGCGTGGGCTTTATTTCTTCTCGTAGTGCAGGGTTACGCCAAACACCCGGAGTAGCGAGACTTAAAGTCCTCGCTTTTTTGTTGTATTAGGCAATAATCGAATAATGTTATGAAAAAACTGCTTTTTATTGTCGTCTTAGGTTCTTTGTGGACCTGTCTGGCACATGCGCAGGTTGACAGTCTTGCATATTATCGTGTTCAGGAGTTGTATTCTATGTATGACGACTATCTGAAATCCTCTTCTTCTGGAGAAACAGACAGGGGGGATAGCCTGAGATTTATTTGCAGATCGTATGTGACGAATTTGGATGCCGTCGAGGGCGAGTCTGTAATCGAAACTATTGTGGATGATGTTGTTGCCTCCTTTGATACAAAGAACAATGAGGACTTTCTCGTCGATGCTTCCCGTGCTGTTTTCATACTTCCGGATGATAATCCATATCGCTTTACCATCTTGAATCTGATGGCTGATGTTTATGCCTACCATGAAAATAAGGCGCTCTTGCTTCAGACAATCGAAGAAATGAAAGAATCGCCTGAGGCAGAACTTTCGGAGAATGCGACAATAATCACGGCATTGCAGGAGAAAGCCGATGCCATGGAGTCATTTAAAGACCATCTTAACGGGTATTGGGTTGCCGACAGAAGTTGTTTGTTTGGGCAGAGAGAGGGTTATCCGATATTTGTATTGAATGTCTTTGACGATCAGGAGGGGAAAACCGCGCTGATGACGGATTATATATCAACCCCGGATTATGCGGATGACCCTATTCTCCGATATTGCAATCTTTTTCAATACGATGAACCCCGGCGTGCATTTCTGTCTCGTTTCAGTGACCGCGAGATTCGTTTCGGCAATGCCCAACTTGCCGGCAGCATGATTGATTCCGCACAGGATGCGGAAGCGCATTTTCGTGCGCTGGCGAATGACAAGAGAGCTACATTGGGACAGGCTGTGACATCTCAATTTGTCGGAACAGCTTTGTCTTTGGGATTTCAGTTGTTGGCTAACAGTGTCGCGACATCGCGGCTGAATGATGATGTCATTTATGTTACGGGTTCCTATTCTTCTGAAAACATTTTGAAGGCACACCTTGACTACCAGCAGTTGTCGAGCAATACGGGGAATATGCTTGTCAGAAGCAATGTTCTGTTTAACAATGATATGGAACTGCTGAGATGGAAGGAAGAATATGGTGTCGTTTACGGGAAGCCGGATTGCAGTCCGGTAAGCCCTTTTGTGGATAAACTGAGTCCGGATATGGAGTTGTATCGGATTAAGGAGAGAATAAGTGTCAGACGACCGGAGTATTGGATGCCGATGATTGCCGGTGCGCTTGCCGGCATCGGCCTGTCCGCTTGGGGCATAAAGATGCTTTGTGATATCCCCAGTCGCAAGAAGTTAGAGGAAGACCTTGGACATAGTATATCTACAGATTATTATGATGAGATGTGGCGGGAGAATGGCTGGAATAAGAAAACTTGGTGTGGTGCAGGGCTCGTGACGACAGGTGTCGTGGGTTGTATGTTTTCTTTTATCATACCGTTCAGTGTAAGGGATGCGCGGCGTGCAAAGGCCGTGAGGGAATATAACTATACGCAGACGGACCTTCTTCGTCAGTTCAATTCGGTAGAATGAATATTTTTCAAATAAATGGTTGTAATAATGAAAATAGATTGAGTATGAAGAAATTATTATGCATATTATTGTTTCTGTTTCCGATGATTGCCTATTCGCAGAGTCATAGCGAATGGGTGCGACAGTCCGCAGAACAGCAAGTCCGGGAATACTACCAATCGAAGTTGAACACAAAGAAGAGTGAACTACGTGACGCGCGAAATGAACTGGTCAGATTATCGAATCTTCCGGAATCTGAATTTCACAATAATGTAGATGTGAAGGAACAGGGCGTTTCTCTTGGAGTAAGAATAGAGGCTTTGAAAGCTGAAATAAAGATGATAGAAGAGGAGTATAATAATAAATTGGGAGAATTACGGAGGATACAGCAGGCGGCAAAATCAGGACAGGCTCAGAAAACAGGACAGCAAAAGAATGCTGTACGTCGGAAACAGAGCCAAAGCCGTCAGGCTGCTGCGTCGAGGAGGGATGCAGAACAGAATGCGGCTGATGCGCGGCGTAGGAGGGAGGAAGCGGCTGCGCGTGGAGCGAGAGAAGAACAGGCACGCAAAGTTCAATTTAGCAAAGATAAAGAGGCTTATTTGCGGGATTCCGCACCTCGTTATGAAGAATCGCGTGGCAGTGTCGTACGGAAGGCTTCTTCTCAGGCGTATGGGCAAATGGCCGCCGCGGCGGATGGCTGCCATATGCAGAAAACTTTGAATGGAGTTATTGCTTCTCGTACAAGTGATAAGCAAATGACGAACAGCGATGCCTTCGATAAATTACACAGAAATAGAGGTAAGGCTGGTGTGGCGGTGCACACCGTCAATCAGCTGGAAAGTACAAGGCTTTTTGAACAGAAATTGGCTGTAAGAGCAGCGGCCGAAGAAGGTCGATATGATAAAAATTGGCATTTGGAACAAAAAAAAGAGGCTTTGTCCATATGGCTGAAATCGGATACCAAGATGCAGGAGTTGTCGAAAGATGTTTTGCAGCAGAAGTTGGAGAATGGCATTAAGACTGAGTCGATAAACGCACAACGCGACGAAACCTCATTCAGGAATGCGCGGACGAAACCCGAGCGCGATGCGGCACTTCAACGGCTGTATGGCGGAATTGTGAGTGACCGAAAATACATGGAGCCTCATTTCTTGTCACAATTGGATGCTTCGGGACAGTCTCGGATTATTGATGTCTTGGTTGAGAAATGCAAAGACACGGGTGGTCGGATAAGTTCTGATATGCTGAAAAAAGTTGTAGGCAAGGTTGATTATGCCTTTAGCAACGGAAAAGATCCTGCGGGAAGTGATGATGTGACTATAAGGGCAAAAGAAGTGTTGGACGCTTTTCATGCCATGTGTGCTAACGGGTTATGTAATAAATGATATATCTGGATAAATGAAAAATATAAAGACACTGGCTTTTGCCATAGTACTATTATTCTGCGCATCCTTAATGGGGTACGCGCAGAGCTATGATGAAATTGTAAGTGAAATCATGTCTTATCAGGAGTGTTTTAATGGGCATTCGCATGGACTTCAGGAGGACAGCTACTATGTCGATGGCAAAGTTGTTAAGTTCAAATCAGCGGCAAATTTCAGCACGGCCAACTTTTTTGTGTCGGATACAGAATATGAGACAGAAGGTCTCCCTGGCATTGATGCTGTGCAGAACTGGCTCCGTCTGGAGGATAATTCATTTCATATTGTAGCGCATGGCATAGTTCCCGGTTCCAAGTTCTCTGCGAATGAGATAGAAATCGGCGGAAAATTCTTGAACGCGGAGCAGGTCGCCGGTCTGATTCTTAAGCATCTTAAGAAATATGAGTTAATGCTGGAGGTGAAAAAACAGCCATTTTCGATTGTTCTCCATAGCTGCAAGGCCGGGTATGGCGAGAATAGTTTCGCTGCGCAACTGTCGGCCTGTCTGGAGGATAAAATTCGTGGCCTTACCGTAGTCGCAGCCGATGACATAGTGTGGCTTGACAGCCATAGCGGCAGTCTCTATCCTTCGGAGAAAATCTGTTCTACCCGAGAACAGGAGCAAGATTCTTCATATCCGGGTAAGGACTGGCTCGTATTCAAGAATGGTGAGCGCATTATGCGCGGAGGAAAAACTTGTCAGGAAACTATCCGAATGGCCAACGAATATCTTAAATATGTGTGGAAATAGATTTGCGGTAATCATGTTTGTCCATCAACCAGCATTTCAGGGGCTTCCACACGCGGCCGTCAAATCACTTTCCAGTCATCGATGCAGCGGGAGGCGGTGGAGAAATTCACTCCTATTTTGAAGAGCCTGCGCGGGTCGTCTTTGAATTGGCGGGCGTAGCTTTTTGCCTCGATTTGGGCGAGAGCTTCGGCGGCGGAGGCGTTGCTCTTGATTTCAATGATGTAGATGTAGTGTTTCGTCTGAATCAGTATGTCTATGCGTCCTTCTGACATCGTGTGCTCGACTGTGGCGTATTCTCCCATCAGTTCGAGGATTATGTACATCGCATACTGAAAGTCCTTCTCGCAGTCTGCCTGAATCTGGTAGCTTGTCTTTGCAAAGAGGGCTTCGAGGCGTTTCATAAAACTCTCGGGGTCTCCGTTATTGATATCGCGAGCCATGCGGGTGATTAGCATTCCGGGGGTGTCGGCGCCGACAGGGGTGTAGTAGCGGACGAGGAAATTGAGGAAGCCGTGCTTGACCTCCATGTTCGGAAAACCGAGATGATAGAGCTGATAGTAGGGTTCATAGCCCCTAATCGTCAAGTAGCCGCTCTGGTACATAAGCGGAATCGGGTTCTCGAACGCAGAGTCTATGTCCGTCAGCAGAGTTGAGTCCGCCTCCTGGTCGGAGAGTTGGGTGATGTCGAATGAAGTTTCCCGCATGATATCAACCAGAAATGACGGCGTGCCGGTCTCAAACCAATACTCGCTGAATTTCATGGCTCCGAATGCCTTAAGCAGGCTGAACGGATTATATATCCCTATCGTATTTTCGCAAAAGTGATAGCCGTCGTAGGTTTCCGCGAGCTTTTTGTAGCAACCTTCCTCCGACAGGCCGCTTGCAGCGGCGAGTTCCTTCACGCTTTCGTGAAAATATTTCTTCAGTTCGGTTTCGGACACGCCGCAGATGTCAACGAACTGCGCGTTCATCGAAATGTCATCCGGATTGTTGAGACCGCTGAAAATGCTCAGCTTGCCGATTCGTGTGACGCCGGTGAGAAAGCAGAACCGGATGTACTTGTCCTTGGATTTCAGTACGCTGTAGAACCCCTGAAGCTCATTGCGGAACCAGTTCTGGAGTTCCGGATTCCTGAAGTTGTCCATTATAGGCTTTTCGTATTCGTCAATCAGAACAACGACTTTCTTTCCTGTCTTGGTGGCGATTCTTTCAATCAGAGTGTCAAAGCGCACGCTCAGGGTAGGGTCGTCGTTGGGCAGGTCATATATGTCTTCATATTTTTTCAGGAACGCATTGAGCTTTGAATGCAGGACCTGCCTGCAGTTGTAGTTCGCACCGCTCAGGTCAAGATGAAGAACGGGGTAGGCATTCCATTCCTTTTCTGACTTTTCAATTTCAAGTCCATAGAAAAGTTCCTTGTTTCCGCTAAAATATGCCTCTAAGGTCGAAATCAGCAGACTTTTTCCGAAACGTCTCGGACGGCTCAGGAAATAATACTTTCCTGTGCTTGCGAGGCGATAAATCAGTCCGGTCTTGTCAATATAGACATAGCCGTTTCTGCGAATGTCTTCAAATGTCTGTATTCCAATCGGGTATAACATAGTCAACTCTTATTTTCTCCAAATATACGAAAATATGTTTCAGCAGCGCAATGCAATCCTGAAATTTTACGTACGGTTGGCGACGAGCAGGTCGCAGAGGACGCTGATATCGGGAACTACGAAATCGGGGGCGTGGAATTCGGGCCTGTGCGCTTGATAGGCTTCAGCTTCGGGAGTCTTGGCGGCGGAGTGGCTTTTCACCGTGCTGAGGCAGGCTGCCTCGTCGGCCGCGACCTTGCGGGCGGTCTCGAGCGTGGTTTCGCCGGAGAGTACGAGGACTCCGACGGCTCCGGCGTTGTATGCCATTGCCGTGTCGGTGTAAATCCGGTCTCCTGTCATGACTATTTCATCCGGTTTGAGATTGTGCCGCTGCATTATTCCCTTGAGCATATTCGGGTCAGGCTTGCCGAGGGTTACATCTGGGCGGCGTCCGGTAGCGTGTTCTATGCAGGCGCAGAGAGAACCGCAGTCAACGAGGACCGTCGGAAGGTCGGTCGGGCAGACACGGTCGGGATTGGTGGCGATGTAGGGGAGTCCCTGTGACGCCCACCATGCGGCGCGGCAGAGGCGGGAATATTCCAGAGTCGGGTCGAATGCCACCACAAGCGCGTCCGGGCGGTCATCGGCGGAGTCGGCGCAGGCCTCGAAGCCGGCCTTCTCGAACTGTGACGCCATGCTTGGGGTCCCGAGAAGGAACAGCCTGCGGGCAGACGGGTAGTGTGCCTTTATGTAGTCGATTGCTGCAAGCGAGGTCGTATAGACATTGTCCTCGTTCGCCTCGATGCCCAGGCCTTTCAGTTTTTCCACATAGTCGCTCACTGATTTCGTCGGGTTGTTCGTGAGGAACGAGTAGCCGATGCCGCTTTCCCGCAGCCGCCGGAGCGTGTCGAGCGTGAAAGGGAAGAGCGTCGAGCCCATATATATCGTTCCGTCCATGTCGAAGGCGACGTGCCTCACCTTCCGCAGCTTCGTCCTGTCCGCCTCGGAGAGGGGGTCATTCTTATGCCGGTATTCTGTCATTGTATATTTCCGTAGTCCTTTGGGAGTCTATGTCGTTTGGGATAAACAGTCTTATGCCCGTCATCTCTGTGATTCCGCAAAGTTAGCGTTTATGACGGAATATTTCAACTGATGATTTTGCATATTTGTACCCGAAAGGGTTGAAAATTATTATTATTTCGTATATTTGTACCCGAAAGGGTTGATTTTGGATGTCGTATCTCCAAATTTTACCCGAACGGGATTATTTTATGGGATTAGGAGAATATATTCGTAACAAACGAAAGACTTTCAGGCTTACGCAGGTTGAACTTGCGGAACGCACGGGCGTAGGCATCCGTTTCGTCCGGGAACTTGAAGCCGGTAAGCCTACGGTGCAGATGGATAAGGTAAATCAGGTTCTAGGGCTCTTCGGGGAGGAGCTTCGTCCGGAAAAGATTGCTGAATGATGAAAAAGGCAGGGATTTATATTGATGACATATTTTGCGGCGTCTTGACGGAAGATGACGAAGGGTATCATTTTCAGTATGATGCCGGATATATGTCCTTGGAGGGGGCAAAGGCTCTCAGCCCGACGATGCCGTTCCAAAGTGAGGAATATGTCAAGGAGATGATGTTTCCAGTCTTTGACGGGCTTATTCCGGAGGGGTGGCTGCTTGACATAGTGCACAAGAACTGGAAAATTGACCCTCGGGATCGGATGTCTCTGCTGCTGACTTGCTGCCGTGACTGCATCGGAAACATAAGTGTAAGGGAATATGAAGGATAAGTGTCTTTTCTGCTATATATGTGCCAGCTTACCAACCGTCTGACTGAACATAAATATCTTGGCTCTTATCTACAGCTTGCGGAAATCGTAAGAAAGTATTCCGCAGCCTCGTTTCTTGATGTGCAGCGTTTCTGGGAAATTGTCATATTCTCTTGGATAACAGGAAATTCCGATATGCACTGCAAGAACTTCTCCCTTATAGAAAGGCATGGCGTCGGATATGTCCTTTCCCCGGCATACGACCTCCTTTCCGTGCAGCTTACGGGGATAACTGACCCGGATGAGCTTGCGATGCCGCTTGTGGGCTATGCTCGAGACGAACGCAAGGCTCTGAAAGGCTTCGACAGGCCGGCATTTGTCGAGGCTATGATTGAGTCCGGGATTCCGGAAAAAATCGGGAGCAGATTGATTGAACGAATGAAGTGTTGCAGGGACAAATGGTGCGACATTCTGGATATGTCTTTTTTGTCAGACACTTTGCGGGCTGCGTATAAGACTCTGATTGACGAGCGTTTGGAACGCCTGTCATAAAAATGACTGACAGCTTTTTCCTGTTAGGTCCCGTTCCGGCTACCTCATTTCGCGGACGGTGTAGCCGAGGTCCTGAAGACGGGGAATCTGACGGGACTTGAGATTGCGGGCGAAGCGCGGCCAGGACTTGCTTTCCGGGCGGCTCCACTGAACCTCGGCGAGGGCGAGCATACGGGGGAGGAGCATATATTCAAGATGCTCGTCGCGGGCGATGAACTCCGTCCAGAGATTGCCCTGCACTCCGAGAATGTGGCGGGTGTGCCCGGCCGGGATGCCGTCGAGGGGCTCGTAGGAGTAGCATTTCTCAATGGGGAGATAGTGCCCGATGCCGGTGGGCTCGCGGAGAGGGTCGGGACCGGGGCAATAGTCGAGGTAGCAGAAGGATGTCGGGGTCATGATTGCGTCGAATCCGTTGCGGGCAGCCTTGACTCCGCCTTCCGTCCCGCGCCACGACATCACCGTCGCGCCCGGGTCAAGCGAGCCTTCGAGAATCTCGTCCCATCCGATGACCTTCTTCCCCTTGTCGGCGAGCATCTTCTGTACCCTTGCAGTCACATAGTTCTGGAGATAGTGTTCGGCTGTCCAGTCCTCGGTGTCCTTGAGACCGAGTTCCTCGATGCGCCTCTGACAGGCCGGACATTCCTTCCACCGCGCCTTGGGGCATTCGTCTCCTCCGATGTGTATGTATTCTCCCGGGAATATGTCGCAGAGTTCGCTGAAAACGCCGTCGAGAAAGTCGAAGGACGACTCCTTGCCGACGCAGAGAACATCCGGGGCTATGTCCCAGAGCGTGAACACCTTGTAAGGGCCTCCCGTGCAGCCAAGTTCCGGATAGGCCGCGAGGGCGGAGACAAGATGCGCCGGAAGGTCAATCTCCGGAACAATCTCTATCCCGCGCTCCGCCGCATAGGAGACGACGTCGCGCAGCTGCTCCTGAGTGTAGAACCCTCCGTAGCGGATTCCGTCGTTGTGGTTGACATCCCAATCCACCTGCGAGCCGTCCCTCCATGCTCCGATTTCGGTAAGACGGGGATATTTCCTTATTTCGACCCTCCATCCGTGGTCGTCCGTCAGGTGCCAGTGGAAGCGGTTCAGCTTGTATATCGCCATCACGTCGAGAATCTTCTTCACCTCGTCAATCCTGAAGAAGTGCCGTGAGCAGTCCAGTTCCAAACCCCGATAGCCGAAGCGCGGACTGTCCTTTATCGCCGCGCATGGAACGTCGGGGAACATCTGCTTCAAAGTCTCTATGGCATAGAGAGTTCCTGAATATGAACCCGAACGGACGGATATGCCGTCGCGGCGGACGTCGATTTCATATCCCTCGCCTTCGATGGACTCGTCATGAGTGAAGACAATCTTCGACGAATTCCTTTTTTCGCCGAAGGCCCCGGAAACATAGTTCCCGAAGCCTTCAACCAGATTCCTTTCAGCCTTCGACAGTCCCGATGAACTGACCTTCGCGCCTCTGGCGTTGAAGCATCCTCCGTGTGTGGTTACTTCGGCCGGGTAGGGGACAACGGACAGCGTCTTTCCGTTCACGGCCTTTATGCACTCGATTTCGTCTTCGCTGTATGGCGACCCGTCTCCGCGCAGGATATCATGGAACCAGACTTCAGGCTCATCTGTCGGACATGGGGTGTGCATCGTTTCCCACTCGAAGATTGTGTTTGACTTGCCTGAGACGAGCCCCCAGTTGATTGCGCCGATGTTCTCGCGGCGCAGCATCGGGAGGGTGTTCGGGAACGTGCTGTCCTGCGTGCGTGCCATATACTCCGTGCAGACCATCGGCTTCCCGTAGGCCTTGAGCGTGTCAATCATCGCCTGATGTCTCTCCGGCGACTCGTAGGTGTGGTAGGTGAGTATGTCCGAGTTCTCAATCTGCCAGACGTTCATTTCCCCGAGCAGCGGGCTCCAGACCCCCGCCGTGAGCGGCTGTGAGGGGTTCACGCGCCTTGCCCAGCGGAATATGTCCTTCAGAAGCGGGAACGACCTCTCGTAGTAGCGATGCGGGTCCTGTCCGCCGCCCGGCTCGTTGTAGAGGTCCCAGGCGTAGATGCGCTCGTCGTCCTTGAAATGCGTCATCACGTCGGTCACATAGGCCTCGAGCCGTGCGGCGACCGCAGCGGTGTCGGCCGCGTAGTCAAGCCCGCTGCCGGTCTCTCCGTAGAACAGCGCCCCCGGATCCTTCGCCCATCCCGAGTTGTGCACGCCCTTTTTCGGCTCCGGCTGCTTCCCGAGCGCGTAGTTTTCGCACCAGCAGTCGTCGAGGAAGACGAACATCGTGGATATGCCGTGCGACGACGAGATTTCGAGATATTTGTCCATCCTTCCCTTGAACCCTTCGGCATCGGCCTCCCACAGTTCGTGGTGCAGGAACACCCTCATGCAGTTGAAGCCGAGGTCTTCCGCCCATCCGAGTTCGCGGTCTATTGCCTCGGGGTTGAAAGTTTCTTCCTGCCACATCTCAAGCTGGTTGATGGCGTATGCCGGGATATAGTCGCATCCGGACACCCAGCCCTTCTGCTCGAACCATGCGTTCGCCTTCTCCTTCGTCCAGACTTTTCCGGTCTTTTCCGCGCAGCCGCAGAGGAGCAGCGCGGCGATGATAATTATGCTTTTGGCGCCTTTCATATATTTCAGATTATGTATTTTATTATTGAACTTGGAACAGGACCATGTCGCCTGGAGCGACGGTGAAGCGGCCGGACTTGGCCTCTGCCCTGCAGCCCTCCTTGTCAATCTGCCAGGTCTCGCCCGTGAACGCGACGTCGAGCGTCATGTCCGCCTTGTAGTCCTTGTTCACAATGGCGATGTAGGCCTTGCCGTCTTTCCTGACCCTCGAAACCACGGCTCCGTTGTCGCTTGTCGAGAGGGATGAAACGCCTTCCGGAAGCGTCGTGAGCGCCTTTGTCCCGTACGGAAGGTTCGCTCCGGTGTGCCGGACGTCGGTGACATCGGCTCCGAGGAAAATCTTTGACAGCGACTGGAGTTCCCTGTTGAGGGTCTTCACGCGGTCATACACCTGTGTCGGACCGTTCTGATATATTCCCCAGTAGGTGAAATACTGGAATCCCTGCGCTCCGTAGGCGAGGTTGCTGAACATCTGGACTCGGAGCTCGGCAAGCGTCGGGATGGGGTAGAGCACCCCGTCGAGCCTGTGGGAGAGCGAGAGCGCGAACGCCCAGAACGGGATGTTACGGGCTCGGGACACGCGGCGGATGTCTTCGAGGTTCTTGTACCACTCGCGGCGGAGCGAGCTCACGCCATCAACTTCCATGACAGGGTAGTGGTCGAAGGAGAGGAAGCGCACCGGCACCTGCGAGAGGTAGGAGGTGAGCTTGGACATATACCCGTCGATGTTGCCCCACGCCCAGTTCGGGTAGAGGTTGATGTAGCAGAGGTGCTTGTCATCGACCGCCCTGATTGCCTTCACCTGTGATGCCAGCGTCGGAATGTCGCTGACCTCGGGCTCGTCCTTGATGTGGTAGCCGAAGAGCGCCGGATGCGACATCATCGTGCGGACGGTGTTCTCCGTGTCCGAGAAAAGCTCGTCGCTCTTGGTTATAAGCCTGATTCCCGCCTTCTGCGCGGCGTCGAGCGCGAGCGTCACCTCGTCGAGGCTCTTGTACCATCCGAGATAGACATTGATTCCGCAGTCTTTCATCGACTTGAACCTCGTCACGAACTGCTCGGGAGTCTGGCTGTCGGTCCATGCGATGACGGGGAACTGTCCGTCAACGGTGAGCCCGGTGAGGTCCATGGTCGGAGTCGCGTTCCCGCCGTTTCCGGAATTTCCGGGATTCCCGGATTTTCCGCAGGCCGTCACCAAGGCGATGACGGCCGCGAAAGAAAATAGTAGTCCTCTGATTTTCACTGAGTTATATTGATTGTTTGAGTTGTGCTGATTGTTTCTGTTCGGAAAACTGCAATGTGCCGGTTATTTCTTCTCCGGGTCATCGACGCCGGCGGCAAGTGCAGGAAACTCGGTCTTTGTCCACTTCACGAGAGAAGCCTTGCGGGAAGTCTTGTCGTAGCTGAACATATAGAGACCCTCGGTGAATGACGAGCCGGCGTTTCCGTAGTTGCCATCTACCTTTCCCGTCTCCGGGTCGGCTTCCATCGGTGAGATTACCAGTGTCTCCGGCGTCTCTGATGTCCAGTCGAGTTCATTTCCCCATGCGCGTGCCGAATAGACCTTGAGCGCGAAGTTTTCCTTGAGGTAGAGCAGACCCCTGAATGTCCCGTTGCCTTCATTTATGCATGAAAGCGCGTCAAACGATTCTGAAGCCCCGCCAGCGAACCAGCAGAGCGGATGTCCCTCGCAGTATGGGGACATCGGCAGTGATGCATTCTCGCCCGTGACCCAGAGGGCGTCCGTCTGTGTGTATTGTTCCTTGACAATGAGCCATTTTGTGTCGGGAAGGAAATAAATCTCGAACTTGTCGCAGCTGTGTCCGGTGTAGCGCGCAGTGTTCTTCTCCACGTCGGCGAAGCGGTCGGACTGCAGGAGCGTGCCGTCAGGGAAGTTGAGGAAGACGACGCGGCAGTCCTGCACGAGCTTGTAGGACCAATATACCTTGTTGCCGTTGAAGTCTGCCATGGTCGAGTAATCCACGACAGTCGTCAGGTCAAGCATCTTGCTAATCTGCTCGCTGAACTGGTCGAACGCAATCCACTTGATGCCGTATTCGCCGGTGTCGGGCTTGTCGAACGTCCATGTCTTCCCGGAATTATCGACGGTGTTGTCGGCGTTCAGCTTTGACGCGATTGTGAAGCTGCTCCCGAGTTCAGTGAGGTCTCCCTCCGTGCGGTACTGGCCCTTCACGCCCGTCGGCGACATTTGCCAGACCTTGCCGGCGTTATCCACAAGATACAGAGCATCAAAGAGTTCCGGGGTGGTAATCTGCACATTGTTCTCCTGTGCGAGTTTCTCCTCCGAATACATCTCGTCCGTGTTCGTGACCTTCATCGTGACCTCCGGCCAGAACGGCGCGTCGAGGGTCATCGGCGAGAGCGGGAAGTCGAATTCCCTTTCCACATGAGCCTCTGTGCCTTCGAGCTCAAACTCCGCGGCTCCGATGATTTCGGCTCCCTTGCGGATTTCGAGGCTGAACTTGCCGAGCTTGCTGCCCTTCACCCTGACGTCGGCCGAGAATTTCACATTGTTCCCAACGACAACGACCGACTCTCCGTTCAGCCCTTTCAGCGAGGCGTTTTCTATCACCGGAGCTTCCGGTTTCACGACCTTGACCGGCTCTTCCTTCCTGCACGCGAGGGCGAGGAGAGAGGCCGCGGCCAAAATTAGTAATGATTTAAAGTAACGCATAATTTTTAGTAATTATATGGTTTGTAAATAAATGTTTACGAGTATGTGTATGTATATGTCAATATATTCTGAATATGACGATGTCGCCCGGCTCCATTTTCATCGGCTTTCCGTCGAAGCGCCCGCATCCTTCCGGGGTCACGGTTTTCACCTTTCCCCTGAAGCGTATGCCGAGAATGGCGGGGTTAACGCAGTCCCTGTTCTGGACGGCGACATATCTTTTCCCTCCGTTTTCAATGAGCGACACGACTCCTCCTTCGCCCGAGACCTCGATTTTTTCGACATATCCGTATATATCCGAGTTCTCGTCAAACTTTTTCGTGCCTTCGGGGATATTGTCTCCCGTGTGACGGACTTCGAGAACACGGCATCCGAGGAAGACGGGGGAATATGCCCGGATCTCCGAATTTACCTGACGGACAATTCCATACACCGACGTGCGGCAATGATTTGTCGGGTCATATATGCCTCCGGCGGTGAAATATTGTATGGCCTGCGCTCCGTAGAGAAGGTCGCTGAAGACCTGAAGGCGCAGATGCCCGAGGGTTGGAACGGGATAGAAGGCTTCCGGCGAAGGTGGCCCTAGGTGGTGGGATTTGGTGAGCGCGAACGCCCAGAAAGGCTTGCCGTGACGGCGGGACATCGCCGAGAACTCCTCGAGGTTGCGGTACCATCCCGGGCGGACCGACACGCTGCCGTCCTCGTTCTCCGTGATAGGGTACTGGTCAAAGGAGTAGAACGGGACCTCCACCTCCGATGCAAATCTTTCGATTCTTTCGGCATATAGGCTGTCGCCCCAAGCCCAGTTCGGGTAGAGGTTCACGTAGGACGGATGCGCGGGGTCGAGCTCCGCGATTTTCCCGACGAGTTCGGCTACCCACGGGATGTCCCATGTCTCGGGCTCATCCTTTACGTGCCATGCGTACAGGGCGGGGTGCTCCCTGAAGCGGGCGACGGACTGCGCTGTAGAGTCCCTGAGCTGCGGGAAGCCCGGAATGAGCCTCATGCCCGCCTCCTGAGCCGCTTCGAGGGCGAGCGCCGCCTCGCCGGCCGTTCCGTACAGTCCGAGGTGGATGTCAATCCCGCATTCCTTGAGGGCGGGGAAGACTTCGGCGCTGCACTGCGGCGGCACCCCTGCCCAGGTGATGACCGGGATGGTCTCCGAGGGGCGGGCGCAGGCGAGGCAGAGCGGCAGGGCTGCTGTCAGAGCTATGTTTCTAAGATTCATATCTTTGTTCTTTGTCGTTTGACTTTTTATTGGCTGTTTTTTCCTGATGTTCAGATTTCTCGCTTCGCTGTTTCTTCCTGCTGTTCAGATTTCTCGCTTCGCTCGAAATGACAGGATGGGGGCAGCCGGTTAAAGTGCCGTTACATAGACTTCTGCCTTGCTGCCGTCTCCGTTCTTGTCCGGCTCGCGGGTGAAATGAAGTCTGATTCTGTAAATCCCTGGCTTGAAAGCGCTTCCGGGGCGGATGAATATGCCGTCGGTTATGGACGCCGTCTCCGGAGTCATCGACGTCATCTCCACCGTAGTGCTCCACTTGACCCAGCGGAACGGCTGGATGGTGTAGTCGTCCTTTAGATAGACGAGTATGCTGAAGTCTCCGTCCGCGTCCTTGACCGCCGCGAGCGTCGCGTAGCGCACCTTCCCGTCCCCGTCGAGGTATTTCAGGTCGTGCGTGCTGTCATCGTTCCCCAGCGGGAAGCAGGCCTTGAGGCCGGTAATCCAGACCTGGCCGGAGGTGTTGAAAACCGCGTAGTTAAGAATCATCCAGCCGGTTTCAGTGTCGAACCAGAAGCTCCAGTCGGCGCTGTGTCCGGTGAACTTGGCCGCAGTGTCGGAGAGAATCTCGAAGCGGTCGCTCTGAAGCATGGACTTGAGCTCTCCGAATCCCGAGAAGGTGACCTCGCAGTCCTGCACCAGATGCACCTTCTCCTTCGCGAGGTAGTTCACGCCGCTCTGGCTGACAGACTCCATGGTCGTCTTGTCGAGGCTTATCGTGAGGTTCACGAGCTTGTTGATGCAGAAGCCGTATGTGTCGAAGCCGAATTTCCGAAATCCGTAGCCTTCGCTGTCCGGTACGCTGATTGCCTTCCCGCCCTCTTTCACGAGCGCAATCTTTCCCTCTTCAGACATTCCCCAGACGAAGCCGCTGAAGTCCGGCTTTCCTCCGCTTACCTTCTCCGCGATGAAGACCTTCTGACCGAGCTTTGTCAAATCCGCGCCTTCCTCCGTGGCGTAGGCGAGGCTGCCGGCCGTTCTGCCCATGGCGAATGAAGCCCCGTTCTCATCAATGACAAAGAGCTCGGCCGGCGCCGCCGGACGGTTCACGGAGACATTCCTGTCCCGTGATATTCTTGTGGAATACTCACCTCCGGCCACATTCTTCGACGACACCGTCACCTCCGGCCAGAACCCGCCTTCATCGAGATTCGCGGCGAAAGGCATCACAAACTCATATTCAATCTCCGCCTCATGCCCCGTGACCTCGGTTTCCTTGCTGAACACGACATTGTCGCCGTATTTCACCGAGATTCCCCAGCTTTTCAGCTCGTTGTAGTCGTCGTGTATCCGTGCAGTGAAACTTACCGTCTCCCCGGCGGTGATTTCCGTCTTTCCTCCGGCAGAGACCGTCGGGTTTTCGATGATCGGACGCGAGGCCCATTCAGGCCAGGTCACGTTCCTGTCAATCTTCTCGGCGCAGCCGCACACCGTCATTGCCGCCGCAGCGAGTATCATACTCTTTATTATTTTCATTTTATTCTCTATGTTTTTTGAAGGTTTCTATATCTTCAGATAATAGGCAGTAAATAAGCTGCTGAGGATTTGAGAAATATTTTTGAGGATAGATTCGTCTCCGAAGAAGGAGCATACCGGGCGTATGTGACTGATGAGGAAACGAATATAGACCAAAAAGATTCTCAAATCGCCCCTGCCTTGTCTTCGTCCCAGCCGTCTCTGGAGAACTCCTGCACGAGAGTCTTGCCGAGCTCGGCGGCCTCATTGACCGCATAGTCCGGGATAGGCATATACTGATGGGTCGGAACCGTGCCCTTCATCTCGCGGACGCGCCGCGCATAGCGGTTGAACCGGATGAGATCGACCTTGCGCATGCCCTCGAACCAGAACTCATGTCCGCGCTCGTCCAGCAGCGCTTCGAGGAAATGCTCCGCGGAGTCGGTCTTCGAGACGCCCAGAGCACCGAGACCGGCACGCGAGCGCACCTCGTTCACGGCCGCCACTGCCTCGGAAGAAGGTGCGGCGCCGCTCTGACGGACTTCCGCTTCCGCGAACATCAGCAGGACATCAGCCCATCTGGCGAGAGGAAAGTCGTTTCCGAAGCACGGAGCGGTGGCCGTCTCCGCCGGGTATTTGTATGGAATGTAGCCGTCCCATTCGGACTTGCGCCCGATTTCCGCCGGCCCCCACCATTCCCCGGTGGTCGTGTAGTACTCCGTGATTATGCTCTCCCTGCGCAGGTCCGCGCTCTCGAACGTGTCGTAGAACTTAGGCGCGAGGTTGAAGGTAAGCCCCCAGCCCGGACCGCAGACGGAGAACGGCGTGTCGTTTCCGAGGTCGTCCTTCTTGGCTGCGTTGTTCGGAATGGCGAGCATCGCGAACGGGTTCATGCTGCCTTCCTTGAGGTTTCCGGTGGAGGAAGGGTCGCAGCTGATGGCGGCGATAATCTCGCAGTTAAAGTCGTTTTTCTCGCGGAACATCTCCTTGTACGGGTTCGTTCCCTGTCTGAACAGGCTGTACTTGCCAGTGTTCAGCTCGCGGTACATTTCGATGGCTCTGGCGTACCATCCGCCCATGTGGCTTCCCTCGTTGAGGCAGTGCTTCATGAGCATGAACCTCGCATAATCCCGAGAGAACCTTCCCTTGTCGCTCTGGCTTTCGGGGGCATATTTCGCCCCGAACTCAAAGTCGTCATATATCCATTGTGAAATCTCGTCGAGCGAAGGACGCACGGCGTTGTTCAGAGCCTCGGAGTTTTCGACGTCCTCCGGATTCACGATGAGCGGAACGGGTCCATAGACATGGAGAAGATTATACATATGCAGCCCCCGGCATATCCTTGCCTCCGCGAGAATCTCCCTCTTCCGCTCCTCGGAAATCTTCGTCGCGGGGGCGTTCTGAATCGTTCCGATGACGCTCGTGAAGCGCGTCACCTCGCGGGTCTTGGGGTAGTTGTTCGGCCGCGTGTCGTCAAGCGCTCCGCGTGAATAGTAGCGGCACATAGAGAAGTTCGCCTCCGAGAGCTGCCTGTAGTTGATGTTCCACACGCCGTTCACCCACGGAGCCTCCACGTCGGAGGTCGTGTCGAACTGTTTGAGCACTCCTCCCGCCGGGATGTACCACGGGTGCTGGTTGCCGCTTGAGGCGTAGAGCGAATAGGTCCATGTGTTGGTGAACGGTATGTAGCAGGACATCATCAGAGACACGAAGTCGTTTTCGGACACGGGGAAGTTCTGCTCCGTCAGCACCCCGTAAATCTTCGGGTCGAAGTCCTTGTTGCAGCCCGTGCCCAGAAAGAGGGCAGCTGCGGTGAGTATGATGGATATTGTCTTTTTCATTTCTATCTGAAGTTGATTTTTGCGCCGCTTATCTGAAATTGATCTTTGCTCCGAGTGAGTAGCTGCGAATCATCGGATAGCCTGCCGGAGAGGAGCTGTTGCCCGTGTATATCTCCGGATCTACTCCCGAGAACGTCGTGAATGTCAGAGGGTTCTGCGCGTCGAAATATACCCTTATGTTCTCGATTCTCTTCGAGAGCACCTTGCCGAGCAGGTTGCCGTCTATGTTGTAGCCGAGGGTTATGTTCCTCACGCGCACGAACGAGGCGTTCTGTCTGCCGAGGTCCCAGCCGGCGTTGCCCGGAAGGGCGTCGCTGCGCGTTGTGGCTATGCCCGGAAGCGTCCCGTCCGTGTTTGTCTGGGAGTTCCAGATTTTGTAGGCGAACTGGTTGGAGTTCTGCGGAGGACCGTAGGAGAGGGCCCCGGCGTTGGCCCAGGAGTAGGCGTAGTTGTACTTGGTCGCACCGAACTGTCCGTACATGAAGATGTCGAGGTCGAAGTTCCTCCATGTGAAGGTGTTGCCGAATCCGATGCTTATCTTCGGAAGCACGTCGTCCATGTAGATGTCGTCGGTGGTGATGATCCCGTCGCCGTTGCGGTCCTCGATAATCGGGTAGCCCGGCCTCTGGGAGTTTTCCCCGAGGCTCAGCTGCGAGTCCGGCATGTTGGAGCGGTCGGCGTTGATGATGCCCGTCACATGATAGTAGTACTGGGCGTTCATCGGTTCGCGTTCTCGGATCTGATAGACCTGATAGTCATAGTTCTCGGTTCTTTCGACCCAATACATATTGTATTTCGTTAGGGTGACCGTCGATGTCCATGTGAAGCCTCCGAGATCCTTGATGTTCACGGTGTTCAGGGTCGCGTCCCATCCCGACCGGTAGTAGTGCCCGTAGTTCACCGGTCTCGTCCCGACCATGCTCAGAGGCTCTCCCGGAGCCGTTCCGAGAAGGTCCGTCACGTCGTTGCGGAAAAGGTCGAAGCTGCCGTAAATCCTGTTCCCGAGGAAATAGAAATCAATTCCGATGTTCTTCATTATGGTCTTCTCCCAAGTCACGTCCGGGTAGTCGGCTCCGGACTTGATGTAGGGGATGTAGTTGATGCTGTTGTCGCCGAACTTCACGTAGCTCGGGGCCATGGTGTAGAGCCCGTAAAGCGAGGTCCCGAGGTTGTCGCGTCCGGTTACTCCATACGAGGCTCTGATTTTCAGCAGGTCAATCCACTTGACTTTCTTCATCCACGGCTCGGAGGTTATCTTCCATGCCGCCGAGACGGACGGAAACCATGCGTATTTCTTGGACGGGAAGAACTTGTCTGTGCCGTCGCGGCGGAGCGTTGCGGAGACCACATATCTGTCGAGCACATCCACGGCAAGGCGGCCGAACTGCGAGCGTTTCTCGTTCTCCCATTTTGATGACGTCGGGGTGAACGGTCCTTCGGCGGCGGCGATGTTGTCCGGGCCGATGTTGTCGTTCGCGTTCTTGAAATCGACCTCAAGGCCTGTCCCCGACTGGTTGTAGAGTCCCATTCCGAGCACGGCGTCGATGTTCACGACATTCTTTATGTCCTGGCTGTACATGAGCATGCCCTCGATGGTCCTGTCGTCGCGGGAAGCGTCTCCGATGTGTCCGCGCGAGATTCCCGCCACTTCGTACCAGAGCATTGTCGTCGGGATGTAGAGCGAACGCTTCGCCTGTTCGCGGTTGAGCCCATAGACTCCCCGAAGCCTGAGTATATCCTTATATATGTTTATGTCCGTCGAGAGGTTCACATACCAGCCCGATGACTTCGTGTTGTCGTTGTACATCGCCATCTCGGCTGGATTCGCCGTGGAGCGGTACCTCATGTAGTTGCCCTCTGAGTCATAGACGGAATAGTTCGGCGGGAACATGAGCGCCGACTGGAGCGCGTCCTTTCCGACTCCTCCCGCACCGCCGCCGTCGGCGTTGGAGTTCGTGAAGTCGTTGGAGAAGATGTTGAGTATGGACGATACCTTCATGAACGGGAATATCTGCGCGGAGAGATTGCTCCTGAGGGTATATCTCGTCATCCCGGAGTTTATGACCGTCCCGGCCTGGTCGTAGTAATTCCCTCCGATGTAGTATTTCACATACTTGTTTCCTCCGTTGAGCGAGAGGGAGTGGTTGTTGATGCTTCCCGGCCTTAGGATGTAGTCGAGCCAGTTCGTGTTCGTGGCCGAGGCAATCTGGTCGGGGTAGAACACCGGAGACCAGCCGCCGTCGTAGTCGTTGATTCCGTAGGGCTTCATGTCGTGGTTCAGAAGGTAGCTTTCCTTGCTGAACACGTTGGCGAAGTTCATGTACTCGGTGGAACTGAGCGGTTCGAGGTACTTGTAGTTGCGCACGAACGAGTAGCTGGATTCGAGGGTCACTCTGGGCGCTCCCTCGGCGCCCCGCTTGGTGGTGATGAGTATGACGCCGTTCGCCGCATTGATTCCGTAAATTGCCGCAGAGGCATCCTTGAGCACCTCGATGGACTCGATGTCGCCCGGGTTCAGCCCGGCGAGGCCTGCCCTGTTGATTGAGTTCGGGGTCTCGATGGCTCCGTTCCCGACCTCAAGCGAGCCGCTCGGCATCATGATTCCATCCACTATATAGATAGGAGTTCCGCCGCCTCGGATGGACACGTCGACGTTTCCTCCCGGCTGCGGACTGCTGATGTTGGCGCGCAGACCGGCCGCCTTTCCCATGAGCATCTGCGACATGTTGCTGGTCGCGCTCTTGGCGATTTTCTCTGTCTTGATGGTGGCAACGGAGGTTGTGAGGTTCTTCCTCGAAGTCGTTCCGTAGCCCACGGCGACAGCCTCCTCAATCAGGAGAGAGTCGTCCTCAAGCCGGATTTCGACCGTGGAACTGCGCATGGCCCGGTATTCCTTTGTCGTGTAGCCGAGGGACGCGAACTCGATCACGTCACCCTTGTGCACGTCAATCGAGAACTTTCCGTCGATGTCGGTGACAACCCCGGTCTTTGTGCCCTTGACCAGGGCAGACGCGCTGATTATCGGCTGCCCCTCGCCGTCGATGACCCGTCCGGTGACCGTGACGGTGTCGGAGACCATGGGCTTTGGGGTGATGACAATCTTGTCTCCGACGACTGTGAACTGAAGCCCCGCTTTTGCCAGCTCCGCCGCGAGAATATCGGCGAGCACGGCCCTGTCCGCATTGACAGTCACTTTCGTGATGTTCTCGATTTCGGAGTCCCGGTAGGAGAACTTCCACTCGGTCTGCCTTTCAATCTCTGTGAAAAGCTGTTTCAGTGTCGCGTCTTTCAGATTCAGGCTCACCCTGTCCTGCTGTGCGAGCGCCGTTGCCGGGAGCAGCAGGCAGAGGATGGCGGCAAGAATCGCCGGACGCCATGGGAATGGTGTCATGTTGCTTTGGTTTTATTTTATGATTATGTGATTGTCACGGCTTTCATAGCTGAAGCCGTAGTGCATTTTCAGAATGTCGAGTATGTCCTCCACGCGGTGTTCGCTGAACGAGCCGGTATAACGGTCGGCGAGGTTGATGCTGGAGGAACACTCTATGGTTACGCCGAAATGGCGCTGGAGCACGTCAATGACCTGATAGAGAGGCTTGTTGATGAAGGTAATCCGGTCCTCTAGCCAGCAGGTTTCAACGGAATTGTCCGTCCTGAGCATATTGAGCCGTCCGCTCCCGGCACGGATGCAGACCTTCTCGTTCGGAGCCAGCATCATTTCAGAGTCTCCGTAGCGCAGGCTGATGCTGCCCTCGACGAGCGAGACTTCCCTCAGGTCGTTGTCAGGGTAGGCATAGACATTGAATTTCGTCCCGTGGACCGTGATGTCCATCCCCTGCGCCGAGACGACGAACTTTCGCTCCGGATCCTTCGCGACGTCGAAATATCCCTGTCCTGAGAGTCTGACGCGGCGGTCCCTCATTCCGAAGTCGGCGGGGTATTCAATAGTGGATTTCGCGTTCAGTATGACTTTCGTCCCGTCGGGAAGCACAATCCGCGACTTGTCGTCGTCCCCTGCGTTGATTCGCATCTCCCGCGACGCGATCCGCCCCTGCTCATGGCTCACGCCTATCAGCCGCACGGTCAGCCCTGCGCTCAGCATCAGCAGCAGTCCCGCAGCCGCGCCTGTCCACAGCCGCAGCCTCCGTACCTTCGGCGTCCCGTCGTGTCCTTTGCCGTTTTCTTTACTATCCGCACCGCAGGACGCACCCTTAGGCATACCTCCAGACACACCGTCGCGGATCCCCTCGCGTATCCACTCACTTTCGAGAATGTTCCCGATTTCATTGTCCGACGCCGCCTCGACTTCCCGGCCGAGCGTTTCCATCTCTTCCGGCGTTATTCTCCCGCATCTGTATTTCTCAAGCAATTCCTTCATGCGCATTCATATTTCCATGATTACGCATTATATATCCGCTTGAAGTCAGTTTATAACATGGGAATTTGAATTTTCCGAAAAATTTGGCGGAAATAAAATAAAAACCGAGGGGATAGAGTAGAATGCCATTGGCAAAGTGAAATCTGCTGAATCGCCGATACCCTTAATATCTGCGATAGTGACCTCTCACTTTCTCTGGTCGGCCGAACCGGATA
Source organism: Bacteroidales bacterium UBA6408 (assembly GCA_002439805.1). GTDB lineage: Bacteria > Bacteroidota > Bacteroidia > Bacteroidales > UBA932 > Cryptobacteroides. The sequence continues at coordinate 2,451 of DJPQ01000029.1, read as the reverse complement.
CGTCGATACCCTTTAATCCAAACCAACCGGAAGATCTCCACTCTTATGGAGATAACGATTTTCTTGTGTGTTCTTCTCATTTTACAAAATTAACCTACTCGTAAAGAACAACGGCTCCTCGTTTCAGCACCTCCCCTCGGTTAGAGAAAAATAAAGGCTGGCATCCGTTAAGGGCAAATGCCAACCTCTGTAGGCTAATTTTGTCTTATGACGCGACAAAGGTAATTAAAAAAGTTTCGGGAGCAAGCCTTTTTGTGAAAAATTGCAGAAAAAAGACAGGGCTTTCCGAAGATTTTTGCGGAAAGGTCTTGCTTTTTCCGGATGGGGGGGGGTATATTTGCAGCCTAAATCATTATCATTCTTGAACTATGGAAAAGGAAAACTTGAAAAACTACGATGCACCGGAGATGATGCGTCTTGAAATTGAAACAGAAATTGGCTACTGTGCGTCGCCAGGGTCGCTGAAACCGGGCGAAAGCGAGGACGGCGAGCTGGGAGATGACCTTTAATTGATTGTGACATTATGTTGGCAGTATTGAAGAATGGGCGGGTGTCGATAACCCCGCTCATCACATTTGCCGTGTGTCTTCCTGCGGCGCTCTCCTGCAGCCGGGATTTGCCGGATGACGGAATGTCGGACCAAAATATACGGCTCGTCTATGCTTCGGTGGCGTCCGACCCGCAGACGAGGAATGTCATTGACGACGGGACGCTGAAAATCACATGGACGGACGGCGATGCAATCAATGTGTTCTTCGGAGCGTCGTCGGGCAGCAGGTTCGTGACGGAGGATGCCGGAGCCGTCGCAAAGTTCAAGGGCTCCGTAGATGTGATAACAGGCGGAGGCGAGGGACTTGATGACGACACGAGCCTTTGGGGAATATATCCTTATGATGCCGGTAACTCCTGCGACGGCAAGTCCGTGACCATCACCATTCCGTCAGTGCAGAACGCTGCGGAGAACACCTTTGCGAAGGGACTTTTCCCTCAGATTGCAAGGTCACGGAATTTCTATATGTCATTCTACAACCTTTGCGGATGTTTCCGCTTCAGCGTGTCGAACTCGGACATATGTTCCGTCACGCTTTCCGGAAACGGCGGCGAGGCGCTCGCCGGTAAGGCCAAAGTGTCAATGGACGGGGTGCCGGGGGTCGAGGAAATACTTTTCGGAGAGACGGAACTCACCATGAACGCTCCGGACGGCGGGTGCTTCAAACCCGGCGTGAACTACTACTTCGTGCTCTATCCTACGACATTCTCCAAAGGGCTGAAACTCACATATTATAAGAAGGATTCCTCTGCCTCATACGAGTTTTCGAACTCCTATACTTTGAAGCGCGGCGTCATTTCCCGTTTCAAGGACAGGGATGCCGGCCTTACTTTCGTGCCTAAGTCTCTGGACGGCTGGGGCGGCGGGGAGACGGTAGGAGGGGATATTTGAGAGAAACAACATAAAATTACAAACACTATATGAAAAGACAGTTTTCAATTCTGATGGCTGCGGGGCTGGCTCTTGTCCAGTCCTGCGGTCTTGACGAGCCGGAGATTCGTCCGGACACGCCGCCGTCGGCTCCCTACAGGGTGGAGATAGGCGGCGAGATTGACCAGCAGCCGGCCTCGAAGGTGACGACCGACGGGTTCTGCACCGGCGACGAGGTGGGAGTCTATGTCGTGAACTACGACGGCGAGACCCCGGGCACGCTCAAGGTGGAGAAGAACCAGGCCGACAACGTCCGCTTCAAGTTCGACGGCTCCGGCGGCTGGACCTCCGACTACGACGTCTTCTACAGGGACAATGACACGAAGGTCGATTTCTACGGCTACTACCCTTACGCCGCCCCTACCTCGGTCGAGGCCTATCCGATTGAGATTGAGCGCGACCAGTCCAAGGATGCGGAGAACGGCCATCTATCGCCCTACGAGTCGTCCGACTTCCTCTGGGCGAAGACCGGGAACGTGACCCCGACCTCCTCGAGGGTCATCCTGCGCTTCCGCCACATCATGTCCTCAGCGAGAATCCGCTTCGCGCAGGGCGAGGGCTGGGCTGACGCCGCCGAGTTCGCGGCCGTCGCGAAGGAGGCTCTGGTTACGAACACCGTCCGCAAGACGACGATAAATCTCGCGACCGGCGCCGTCACGCTTGACGGCGATGCGCCTCTGACGGGCATCGTGCCTATGAACGACAACGGAGAATTGAGGGCAATCGTCGCTCCTCAGACCGTGGCGGCAGGCAAGAAGCTCCTGACCGTCACCGTCGGCGGAGGCGCTCCAAGGAACTTTGTGGTGGACAAGGCGTTGGAATACCAGCCGGGCAAGATTACGAACTTCGATCTGACCGTGAGCAAGAAGGCTGACAGCGGGGAATATGCGATTGAACTTACGGGCGTAAGCGTCACCGCATGGGAGGCCGATAATGTATCGCACGGGGATGACGCGAGGGAATATGTCGTC